>JAQCHP010000074.1 GCA_027619595.1 Planctomycetota bacterium | reverse complement strand
TGCCCATTTGAGCCTGCAAAATGCAGGCTCAAATCGCAAATTACCTGCTGAAATCCGGTTCAAGTTCGGTCTAAATTGGATCCGTTTCATTGGAGACTGAGAATTGGGTTCGAAGCACGGACGTGAAACCAAGAGCGGACGTGGGATGCGACGCCGCAGAGTGAACAACTCCGCCGCGTCAGTTACCAGCTCCGTACCCACGCGAACCTATTTTCGTTAGAATTGGGACCGCAGCGTCACCGGCATTGGTGACCTGTACTTTATACAAATTGAAGTCGAGCCTCCCGGTCGGCTGAAGCCTCCGGGATGGCCTTGCAGCAAGTTGTGCAGTCGTAGGTCGGCAGGGAGTGGCTATGCCAAACAGGGTAAGGGGATCGTTGACGCAATGTGTTGCGTTGACACCGTTCTTGTTGATTGCGTGCGCATGGGAAATCCAATTCCCACATGTTTGCCTCTCAGCGGCAACCCCCGCAGTATTGCAGGTAGAAGAACGATACATTGCTGTCGACAACGTATGCGCCTGGCCCAATCTGACTCTGCTGCCGGATGGCTCGATCGTAGCTTTAATCTTCAACCAACCTTCCCATGGTCGATTGACAGGTGACATAGACTGTTGGGGCAGTACCGACGGCGGTCGTATTTGGAGCAAACGAGGCACCGCCGTACCACACGACCGAGCCGACACGAATCGCATGAATATTGCAGCTGGGTTAGCTCACAATGGCGACCTAGTTGTGATTTGCTCGGGTTGGCAGCTGAACGGCACCGAACTTGTGCGACGCCTTCCGCCATGGGTGTGTCGCTCAAGTGACGGTGGGCACGTGTGGAGTGTGGATCGCGATTCTCGCACTTGCGTACGATTCCCCGAGGGAGCCGACTACGACGACCACGGAGAACGGATGATTAAGCCGTTTGGCGATATTGTACAACTCCCCAACGGTCGTTTGGCTGCTAGTTTTTACCACGACTATGGACAAGTATGGATGTTCTTTAGTGCCGATGATGGTCGTACGTGGGGAGATGCGGCCCTAATTTCGGGTAAGAACCGCTGCGAAACCGCGCATATACGTCTTACGCCGCAGCGCTGGATTGCCGCGAGTCGAACTGAAATGGGCGTTGATGGTAAGATTCCGGAAGTAGGTCTTGGTCTATTTGCTTCGTCGGACGAAGGTCGCACTTGGCAGTTTGAGCAATCCGTTACCAATCACTTGCAGCACCCCGGTGACCTATTGCGTCTCGCCGACGGGCGTGTGCTTTTGGCGTACGGTATGCGCGATACGTTTGCGATTGGAGTTCGGTTCGGCGATGTCGAAGGGCGGCATTGGTCGCCCCCTGCAGTGTTGGTGCAGCTCAACAAAGGAGACATGGGTTATCCATCGACGGTACAACTTGGTGACGGCACGTTGGTAACCGCCTTTTATCACAAGGGTACGCCTGAGCACTCTCGATATCATATGGGCGTTGTTCGATGGCGTCCCCCAGGCGTGGACCGCTGACGATCACAGCAGTGGACTCCTGCGCGTCGCGGTTCAACGACTGCGAAGGAGCTTGTCGCGATGCAGCGCACCATCACACTCTGGTCTAATTTACCTGAGCCCGAAACGGAGAGGCGGGAATTCCTGCGCCATTCACAAGGTTGCATTGGGGATAGGGTGCAAACCCGTAACGCACGGCCGCCGGTTCGGCCACCAGTGAACTCACAACGATAAGATCCGCCCCATCCGTCCGCGCCTCGGCTGGCATGAACACATCGTCTTTGCCTGCTAATTCAAAGCCCATCAACGCTTCGTTGTCTCTCGCCATAAGACCACCCGTCGTGTGCGAAAAGTGCAGGCGTACATTTTTGCCGGCAAATGTGGCCGTCTGCAACATCGGACCTGAGTACTCGATGTCTTCACGATAGGCAAGTCCTCTGGCAAGGAGAGCCAACCGATGCGCTACCTCCCGTTTCTCACGTGGATGAACGTCTCGCGGATCGCCCGTGTCAATCGTGACCGCCATCCCGGTATTGGGAATCCGCAGCGCGCGGCGTTGGCTTTCGCGGAACTCGGGCCATTGCACTCCAGCCTCCAAACTGGGCAGTTGCACATAGAGAAATGGAAATTCGCCTTGTCCCCATACCCGCCTCCATTCGTCAATTAACAACGGAAATAGTTGGTCGTGCAGAGCCACCTGGTGAGTATTCGATTCGCCCTGATACCAAATCACGCCACGCATGGCGAAAGGTGCGAGTGACGCGATCGCAGACTCGTACATGAAACCTGGATGATAGGGATGACGGACCCCCGACGATACAATCTCCTGATCGGTCATGGAAAGGAAGTTTGAACGGGCTCGATTACGACAAAAACTGCTGACAAGTTCGTTCTCCAGCCAATTGCCGAGAAGCGGCTTTAGAGTGGGATTTGTGCTGAGCGTTTCGCGACTGATCCACGCTTCGGTCGGCGTTCCGCCAGTTCCATTGTGGATCAGACCGATGGGAACGTTCAACTTGTCGAGCAATTCGCGACCAAACAAAAGGCCGACTGCAGAAAATTCCGCCGCCACCGCCGGCGAACTAACTGCCCAGCTCCCGGTCAGATACCTTTCGGGGACACAATTCTTCAGTTCCTCTTCGGTAAATTCGTGTGAATTCGTATACGGATTGCCAGCCAAATTGAACAGCCGTAATTTCGGTAGGCTTGAAGAGGCTGCCTCCACGTCTCCGTTGTCGGCCAACTTGAGCGGCCAATGCATGTTGGATTGACCGGAACAAATCCAAACTTCGCCAACCAAAATATCGGTAATGGTTACCGTATTCTTCGCAGAAACTACGAGGTCAATCGACTCGTCACTGTGTGGCCTCGGCGCCAATCGCACCAGCCAACGACCGCTCGCATCCGCGACTACCATCCTTCTTTCTTGTCCCAACGCAATCGATACATTTTCACCTGGCGACGCCGTCCCCCACACCGGTAGTGGCACATTACGTTGCAATACCATGTGATCGCCAAAAACTGCCGGCAGCGTTACCTCAGCCGAAACGGTCGATAAGCAAAGCAGTAACGCCGTCATCGTCCCCAAGGCGAAAATAATGCATTGCATCGTCACGACCCCTTTAATTTTTTCCGGTGCATTGTGAGTATCTGCCGCAACGTATCAGGAAGAACGGCCTCAAGGAGTCTACGTCCACCGCTGCGGAACATGGAAATCGCGTACATCGACCCATGTCATTCCGGCACGTCGAGCCGCTTCGATTCCCAGATCGGAGTCTTCATAAACGCAGCACACAGAGGGCTGCACATCCAGTAACTCAGCAGCCCGTAAAAAGACATCCGGGTCCGGCTTGTGGCGCTGCGTATCCTCGGAAGCGACAATACAGTCGAACCGGTCGCCCAATCCGATTTGTCCCAATGTCCGCAGCAGCACATCACGCGTGGCACCACTGCCCACCCCCATCGGCAGCTTGCCATACTGCTCGTGCACAATTTGAGTCACCGGAAGAATCGGCTGCACGCGGTCCAACGACATCACGTAACGCGATTCCTTTTCCTGCGCCACGGTAGCAACATCGACCACGATTCCTTGTTCCTCGGCCAGCATTTTGATGATCCGATCGGTGGGGGTTCCACCCAAGGCATAAAATCGATCCTCGGAAAAATGGATGCCATATTCGTCCAGCGTAGCCCGCCACGCAAGAAAATGAATCGGCATCGTGTCCGCCAGTGTCCCATCACAATCAAAGATCAACGCTTGGGGGGTCATGAATTCCTTCCGAGAATCCCCTCATTCCGCTACAATCGCCGCAGAGAGGGTGTCACAAGGCAGAAACATACTTGCCGCGAAAAAATGGTGATTTCTGCCGATCGGCCATCGTGATAGAATGGTACCCGGAAGCAGCATCGATCCGCTACCCAAGTTTCCAACTTCGGACCAGGAAAATGTACCATGTCACGCTTGGCGATCTCACGCAGAACGGCTTTGCGAGGTTTGGGGCTATCGCTGACTCTTCCGTGGCTCGAATCGACGACGCAAGCCAATGCATCGTCGCCGACGATACCGGTCCGCATGGCCTGCCTCTTCGTCCCCAATGGTGTTCACCTGCCTGATTGGACTCCGACGACAACCGGGTTTGGCTTTGAATTGCCGTACTCTCTCCAGCCGTTAGCCAATGTACGCAACGACCTGCTCGTCTTGTCGCAACTCACTCACGATAAAGGACGTCCCAACGGCGACGGGCCAGGGGATCATGCCCGCAGCGCTTCAGTCTTCCTCACGGGAGCGCAACCACGCAAGACGGACGGCAATGCGATACGGGCCGGTGTCTCTGTGGACCAAGTCGTCGCACAAGCGATCGGCAGTCAAACGCGATTCCCGTCGCTCGAACTTGGCTGTGAAGAAGGCCGCATGGCGGGCGACTGCGATTCGGGTTATAGCTGCGCCTATTCTTCAAATATCTCGTGGGCGTCCGAGTCCTCGCCCGTCGGAAAAGAGCTCAATCCTCACCTCGTATTCCAGCGACTGTTCGCCAACGGAACCCAATCGGAGTCGAACGGGAATTTTCTCGAGCGTCGAGCTCTACGTAAGAGCATCCTCGACTACGTCGCACGCGACACAAAGCAACTACAAAAACATCTGTCGCCACAAGATCGCCATAAACTTGACGAATACTTGCATGGCGTTCGAGACGTGGAACGTCGTCTGGAGCAGTCTACAGAAACGTCGCTCAACAATATTCCCTTAGGAGTGACTTCACCGCCACCCGGAATCCCCTCCGACTACAGCGAACATCTGCGACTCATGAGCGACATGATGGTCTTGGCCTTCCAAACCGATTCAACGCGTGTCGCTACCTTCATGATGGCCAATGCCGCCAGCAACCGCAGCTACCAACAGCTCCAAATTCCGGACGGTCACCATGACCTGTCGCATCATCAGGGCAATGCCGAGAAGCATGCTAAACTTCGCCGCATCAATCGATTTCACATCGAACACTTGGCGTATCTCTTGGAAAAACTGAAGTCAATTCCGGAAGGGGAGGGGACCCTATTAGATAATTGCATGATTGTCTACGGAAGCGGGATTAGCGACGGCGACCTCCACAATCACGACCACCTGCCGGTGCTTCTTGCTGGCCGTGGCGGCGGGACGATCGATACCGGTCGCCACATCCGTTTTCCGGAAGAAACTCCAATGGCAAACCTGCTCCTGGCGATGTCGCATCGTATTGGAGCACCTGTGGACTTTATCGGCGACAGCACGGGCGTACTTCCGCAGCTACAACTCTAGTTGATACACCTATGCCAGCTTTTGCCTTCGTCATCGCGTGTATCTCCCGTCATTTCCATCACTTCAGATGTGCTGCCCATCGCGTTACCACTTCGACAGCTGTGCTGTTTCTCATCTACGTCCCATTTCTAGGAGACACTACGCGAACCTTAGCGGCTGACGTGTCTGGCCGTGACATTGGTGAAGTTGCGAATGAACTGCGCCAGGGGAATCCGGAGCAACGACGAGACGCAGCGTATGAACTTGCCAGTCGTGGTGCCAAAAGCCTTCCGGCTCTGCATGCCTTACGTGAAGCGCTGGCGGACCCCGACGAACAGGTTGTGGCACAGTCTCTGTTGGCCATTACACGGATTGGTGATCAGGCCGCGGAAGCTGTCCCCGACTTAGTATTGCTCTTGGCGGATGACGATCAACAGCGACGATTTCGAGCGTCACACCTGTTAGGTCGAATTGGCGTATCGGCGATTCCGGCGCTCCAAACGGCGTTGCAAAGTCAACACGCCAATATACGCCAAGGAGCGGCCGAGGCTTTCGCCAACATGCCTTCCTTAGACGAAAACTCCTTGGCCATTCTATTGCCGGCGCTCGCGGATGATGACCCATCGGTCCGCAGCGCAATCGCAATCGCTGTGGGAAGAATTGGCCAAGCCACGGAACCATCCTTGTTGCATCTATTGCAGTCCGCCAATGAAACACACCTGCAAGGTGCGATCGCGGCGCTAAGTGAATTCAGTCCGCAGCTACCCGCCACGGTCGCTGCATTGGTGCGATTTTCGGAGCATCCCGTATCGCAGACACGTGCTCATGCCATGCGTGCCCTGTCGCGGTCTGGGTTACCCTTGACGGAATTGCAACCCATTTTGGTGCGTGCCCTGTCGGATCCGGACTCAGTTGTACGTGACGCTGGAATCGCATCGGTGTATCAGCTTGGTCCGCGGGCTGTCAATTCTTTGCCCCTTTTTGCCGAAATGCTGCAAAGCTCCGATCCGATTCAGCGCAATGCCGCAGCGTGCGCCATGCACGTTATCGGACCGATGGCGCCGGAAATCGCCGTTCCGGCGCTTGTCCGGGCCATGTCGGTGTTGAATTCCGTTGATACCCATGAGGTTGATCCCCATGAATACGAAAAAAATCTCATCAACGCGATCGGCCGCGTGGGCAAGCCAGCTGCCTCGGTCGTCTGTGAAGCAGCTCGCAAGAACGAGATCACACTCGATCAGTTGTCTGCCTGCCTGACAACCCTTGGAGTATCCGCCTTGCCCGCGATAGAAATGGCACTGGGCGACACCAATACTACGGTCCGCACGGCGTCGATTATCACACTTGGCAACATGGATGGACTACCGGAGGCAACGATAAAGCGTTTAGGTGATTCGCTCCACGATGAGTCGCTGGACGTCCAAGTCGCCGCGATTCGTTCGTTGGCAGCGCAAGGCGAACAAGCTCGTTCGCAGCAGGCGGTTCTGCAGGAGATCCTCACCAACGCCAACCCGTTGTTGCGACGTGAGGCACTGTTTGCTCTGCTGACAGTTGCAGAAACACCGGCATCACTACTTCCCCAATTAAAACGCGCACTCAACGACGCGGACGATTCCATACGGCGAAGATCTCTTGAGTCCCTGGCAGGAATTTCCTTCGATAATACCGAACGGTCCAACCTGTTCCTGTCGGCGACGCGCGACTCGGTGGCAAGCGTCCGTATGACGGCCGTATATGGACTAGCGAGTTGCACTCCTCCGACCGAGGCCATGCAAGGACGGTTGCTTGTGTTGTTGCGGGACGGGGACCCAACGGTTCGCGGTGCGAGCGCCGCTGCTATCGGTACACTTGACCTGGAACAGCCCCTCGTCGTGCAGGCACTCACGGAGTCGCTGAAAGATGCGGATCCCCAGGTCGTCACAGCTGCACTCACCAGCTTGGGGCAAATTGGGGCGATGGCCAAAGGGTCCGCCAATCAAGTAGCTGATCTGCAGGGTCATTCATTCACCTCAGTACGCAGCGCAGTGGCAACAACTCTATCTCGTATGAACGCCCAACCCGAGACCCAAATTCGATCGCTTGTGTTGCTTCTCAAGGACCGGGAGTGGGAAGTACGAAATGCAGCCACCGTTGCTTTGGGGAAACTTGGTCCAGCGGCTCGTGATGCCGTGCCGGAGCTGTTTTCACTTCTATCAAGCGACGTCGACGCAAGTGCGGTACGCGCCACATTGCACGAGATTGACGACCCAGATCCACGCACGATTCCGATGCTGTTGGACGGACTGAAGTCCGATAATCATCGCAGCCGATTTATGGCTGTCGTTCTCTTGGGAAGAGTCGGCCCCCAAGCACGGGTTGCGTTGCCCGCCCTAAAATTGTTAGCTGGCGAAGGGAAAGAACCGTTTCAGAAGGCGGTAAGTCGCGCCATAGAACAGATCGAAGGGGGTCGGTGACGAGTTTCCATGGATCGTGACGTGGGCCAAAGAGGATAGCTCGATCGCAAGAAATCACTGGCAAACAGCCCCGAAATTGGGGTAAGGGTGCCAGATGCTCTGCTGGAAGACGGGCCAGGAGACCCGTCCTACGCTGGAGGGGAAGACGGGCCTGGAGACCCGTCCTACCTTGTTGCATTGACATCTTCTATCGTAGATTTGGTTCCCCTGACCTTCCCCGGAAACGAATTTGGAAAAGCAAGATGCCCCCTACGCCGCAACAGATCGTCAACGAACCGATCGCAAATTATCCACCGTATACCGTGGCCTGCTTCGATCCAACAACTGGCGAGCTGCCGAGGCGCACACTGGACGTCGACCGCACTTGCGACTATTTGCGGCGGCTCTGCCAACCGGGGCCAACGGGACTACTAATTGGTGCCAGCACTGGACAAGGACATCTGCGCACGCCTCAGGAATTGCTCGAATGGTTCCAGGTCGCGGGTGAAGCGAATCTTCCGGGAGCGTCCAAGATGGCGTTGCTCCGCCCCGAGGATCCAATGGACATGGTTGAACGGATGCTCCGCGTACTGGTCGACTGTAAATACGACGTGGCGTTTGTACGCCCTGGTACAAATCTTCCTCCCGATGCAACAGCCACACAGGTGGCCAACCATCTTCGGCCTGTGATACAAGCGGCCGCGCAGGCGGGACTTGCCGTCGGCGTCTATTCGATCCCCGACGTCAGCGGCGTACGACTCGTTCCCGATGCCGTGGCGGAACTCTTGCAATCAACGGCAGGAACACAAATTGTCGCCGTTAAAGTCACGGAGGTCGACTATGAGCAAAGTACCGCCGCATTTCTGCGGGACTCGCGACTCTCACGACTAAAGATCGTACAAGGATGGGACACGCACCTCGCACGCGCGCTGCAAGACGGGAGTCAACAAAGCTCGCACGGCGTCAATCGATGCGGAGTGACTTCCGGCGCCATGGCCTTTTCGCTGTTCCAATACCGACATATCTTCGACGCAGCCGAGCGGGGTGATTGGACCGAAGTTGCAGCCGCCCAACAAGGCGTGTCCCATGTCTTTGCCTCGATGCAGGACGATCCACGTCGATTCGCCGACCTACAGCGCGCGAAAACCATCATGGGCCTCGGATATCCCCTGACGGGAACCATCACGACCGAACAGACCGCTCGCGTCATGCAGGCGCTAGCGCAAGTATCGCGTGTAGAAGACCGGCGACGGCTGGCTCAAAGCTTGAACTTGATGCAAGACGGACCGTTCGCTCAAGAACTGGCGGCAAGCTAGTCGAATACGGTGTGGGCACGAGTAGGGTGTTCCACTCTGCGCTGCGATGACTAATTTCGTGATCGATCTAGCTGGATCGCTACGACCATGTCACCCATCACGTTGACGCACGACCGGTATCGCGCAATGATCCAATCGACGGTCATAATGAGTGGCATCGCAAGTCCAATGACCTCGGCACTCAATCCGGCCGACGTCAGAACTAGCGGCAAGACGGCCAGTCCCCCTTGCGGGATACCGGCAGCACCGAGACTGGCCAACACACATAATCCGACCGTTTGCATCTGCCCAACTAGACTCAATTCTAAACCGACTGCCTGTGCCAAAAAAACAGCAGTCATCGCCTCGTAGAGGGTGATGCCATCATTGTTGAAATTGGTCCCCACGCACGCGGACAAACGGGCAGACTGGTCAGAGATCCCCATTTTCTCCGTCAACACACGCAAGGTGACCGGTACGGTCGCCAAACTACTATTGGTGGAGAGTCCGGTAAGTATCGCTTCCCATCCATACCCTAAGAAGACTCGAGGCGGCTTGCGACCATACCACCATGCCATCAGCGTGTAATATCCGAAGGCGTGCACCGTCAACCCTGCCAAAATGAATCCAAGAAACACTGCCACCAGTTGAAAGACATGTGACCCTGTGGTCGCCACTGACTGCGCCACGGCGCCTAGTACGGCGATGGGAACCAAACGCACGATCCATTCCAACATGCGAACCAAGATTCGAAAACACGACTCGACAACCTTTTCGAAAGGCGACGGAACAAAGACCTCCCGTTCTTGCTCTTCCGCGCGCAAGGACCGATAGGCAGCGCCAATTAACAGTGCCAGGACGATCAGGGCCATAAGATTCCCGTCGGCGAATGGCTGCAACACGCTGGTCGGAATCAACCGTGCAAGGCTGTCAATAAGGGTCAAGGAAGGAGTGACCGGTACCCTGGCTGCGGCGTCCTTCGTATCGATCACCGAAACGGCCATTTCTTGAAATCGACCACGCCAGGCTTCGCCCGGATGAAACGTATTCATGATGATCAGACCAAGAGACATGGCGACAGTTACATTAAGTAAGCAAAACAACAAGAGCTTACTGCCGCGTTCCCAAGTCATCTCCGTGCGCAAGAACGCATCGAGAACCGCAAAAAAGACCAGCGGCGACGCAAGTGCTTTGAGGAGTGTTGTGAAGAGCTGCGCCAGCCGGCCTAGCTCTTCATTGCCAACCCGCCCGCCCCGCACAAACGGCTGCTCGCCGAAATAGGTACCCAAAGCCCAGCCAACGATCACCGCCAAGCAGATTTGCACGTACAACGGCACGCGCCATCGAAATTTGGCAGTTTTATTTTCCGGTTCCGGATCCTGTGTATTACTCAATAAGGGAGAATCCATGCACTAGTACAACTCGTGGGAAAATGCGCCACCGCCCGGCACGGCAATTAATCCCCACACGGAGCCCTCAACAATTTGCAATTCTTCGTCTGTCGTCTCACCCGCCGACGTGACTTTGACGCGATGTTTGCCAGGTAGTACAGGAACCTTCAACGCATCCTCCAGATCTTGCGCCCCCTTTCCAGCTGGCAATTTGAAGGTTTGCTTGCCCAACACCATCACAACTTCCTTCTCCGTCGCGTTCGCGAGTAATAGCTTTCCTTGACCTGCTTTGGGAACAATTCCATGTTGTTCGGCTAACTTTGTGTTCCGCACGTCGGCCGTCACCTGCGTGGTATCTTCCTGGGTGCTTAGAGTAAGTTTCACTGTCCCTTGAGGACCGTTCCAAACCGACTTTCTTTCGGTAGAATCGCTGGTCGGACTCGACTGCGCCTTCCAACCACGGCTGGTTAATTCCTTGTTGTAAAACGCCACAACTGCCCCCATTGGCGCCTTGACCTGCGCTTCGTAATGCTGCTTGTACTTCGACTTTTCTTGAGTCACCCCCTGGCAGTCCTCGGGAATAGGGAAGTCATATTCGCTATTGGCTGTCAGTACCTCCGGCGTGCCCGGCTTCGATTCGGCCTGGCTGGTGAGAAAATCGAGATCGAAGGTCGCCTCAAAAGAGAACTCTTTTCCAAAGACATCCTCGGTAGCAGACGAGACCGTTCCGCGAATGCGTTGCGGACTGACGAGATAATCGGTCTTGAAATCTGACGACGTTCGATTGATCGAAGCGCCATCCACAAAACAGCTAATCGATGCGTAACTCTCTTGTAGGCGGACCTCTATCGCGGGAGGAGAGCTATTGCCCCGAAGATCCAAGATCGAAGGATCCTCCTTCTTGGCCAAGTCCCGTTGCGCGCGGCCAACGTTCAGCTTTTCTTGAGAAAACATGACCACTGGATCCCCACCCTCAACTTTCTTGACTGCCAGAACATTCTTGAGTTCGTACGTTGTGCCACCATAGTGGACCTTACATACCGACCCAACTCGTGGCAACTTCGCAAGTTGTTCCGAATCGTCACGAAGGACAGGAACAGCAGCACCGTCTACGCCGGACAGCGAATCTTCTTGGCGTTCCTCGTCGTCGTCTTCGTCTTCATCAGCATCGTCATCTTCTTCAGCATCCGATTCGTCGTCACCTAAAATGGAAAGCAAAGAGCCTGGCAATTTTACTCCGGATTTATTCAATTCCTCCTGGACGGACTGTAGCTCCTTTTTTACAGAGCCCTGAATGGCGTCTTTGAGCTGTTTCGAGAAGTCATCGCCACTTGCGGATTTGACGGCGTCTTGGGCCTCCGCTAAGCCTTGAAAGTCCGACTCATCGGAGGTGACTTCGGCCGGCGGATCGGCTTCGCGTGGCTCAAACGACAGGCGTTCAAAGACAACTTTCTGCTTTCCATCGTTCGTAGTTACGCTGATTCCGAAACCAAGTTTATCGCTTCCTTCCATCAAGAGGGTTGCTGCTTCCGCTCCAACTTATGTATTTTCAGTGTGTTCATGCCAGCCAGCCAAGGGAGCACTCTGGCGCAGAAAGGCGACGACATTTTCCGTACGGGAAGGTACCGTATATTCTGCGCGTCGCTGGATCGTGTCGAGCACAACCCGATCCGCCTCCGCCATGATCGGTACGTCAAAGGGGAGAACATAGTGAGCCATGTACGCAACCAGCGTGTCTTTCGTGTTCGGGTTTCTCGGATCCCTCACCACACTGACCATGACGCGCACCGCGTTACGACAGAAGCTAAGCTGTTTCACATGAGGCACCTCAGGCAGGTCCACCAAGGAGTCACGGTACTCATGCCAGCCTTGGTTGGAAAACTCTTCGCGACAGAACTTGGTGGCTTCCGCAATCGATCGCGCTGTTGAGTAATTGACGTTGACCGGGGTACTGGCCGGATGGGGTTGGGCGTTGTCCAATCGCGGCAAGGTCCCCAGGTCAATGTTCCCCAAATGCGACAGACTGACACCGACGATCCCTTCGTCGCCACTGGCCCCCACGGTTAGACGCAAGTAGTGCCCATCTTTTTGCAGCAACACGTCCCGATACTCGGGATTCGCCGGAACATCCTGAGGAACAATGCTCCATCCTTGGGACGTCAGTTCTCCTTCATAGAATGCCGTCGCTCCGGCCACACGTGCTTTCGCCGAATAGTAGATATAGGTGGCTAGGTCATCGAGGATTCGATCCGAGCTGAGACGTGGCAGCTTCTGTAAATTCAGCAGAGCCGTGGCGCGCAGCGAAGTCGTGGCTTCGACGGTAACTGCTGAATCGGCCGACGTCTGCCCCATGACCGCCGGAACCAAGGGACCACTCCATCTGCAACTCAGCACGCCAACAAACGTGCAACATCTGAAAAGGGTCGTCATGAAAGGGCTCCTTGAAGTGGCTCGATCTGGGATGTCGCCCTGCATTGTACCCGAACCCTCTTCGCAAAAAAATCCGCCTATTCGGCCACCGACTCGCAGCCCACGGTTGCTCGGCCAAAAAATGCGAACCAAATTCCGAACATCCCAGCGGTCACAAGGAGTATCGATCCCGACCGCGTTACCCAGCGGTTCAAGTTCCGACCCAATCCCGAAATCGTGTGGAAACTATCTGGATCGCTTAGCAACGACTGGCACAGAACCACGACCGCGGTCGTAATGAAAACCGTGGCCACGTAGACGGCCGTCAGCAATTTGACGCGCCGGGAAAAACTCGCGGGAATACTCGTAACTGGCGTACGATTCCGTAGCCACATCACCAACAGGACGCACATCGCCGGTAGAAAAATGACCGTGCTTAAATGCTGCAGGACGCGGCAGCCCTGCGCCTGGTATCCGCGCCAGTCGATCCATACACGACTCAAGATCGGAACAAGTCGGGTTCCCCATTGCCCCTCGTGGGTAAACGAGTCCCACAACAAGTGTGAGCCCGAACCGGTCACAATCGACAAGGAGACTCCTACGAAAAACAGCAGAGTCGGCTCAACACAGGACGTGTGCCAGTTGACCATGCGTTGCTGGAACCATTGCGGTAAAACCCGGTACAGCGGTTCTTTGAGGAAGGCTGAAAACAGAGGAAACAGGCCATGCCCAACGGCAGGCAGATCGTCAACAGACCAGGGATCGAATGCATTTGATAGTAATTGACTTGAAACAGGATGTCGTACGCAGCACGCAACCAAGTGGACGCGAAGGACGAATCGTGAAGGTCAACTGCGTATCGGGAGATCCGAGGCAGGAACAGTGGCAAGTCGGGAAGCATGGCTCCGATCGCGAGCGCGGAAAACGGTAATTCGCGACGACGAATTGCTGCGATCGGCAGGATTGCTGCGATGTGCGTCGGAGTAAACGGCATATGACAACGACTTCTTGTTAGGATCCTGCCAAGCGGTCGACCAATGCGTGCATGCAGTCCAAACCAGTTCTTGCGACGGTCTCTGCATCCATCTCCCAATAGCTAGGGTTAAAGAGTTCTAAAGACAACGTGCCACAGAAACCGCGTTGTACTAAGGTCCTGAGGATCTGCTCGATTGGTGCCACTCCGTGCCCCGGAAAAACACGCGACGCGTCGGTCAGGTCAGCGCGGTCGAGCGCGGGGTAGTCGTTCATGTGCAGCACATGCATGGCGCCTCCGTGGAGAATGTTCAACCCCGCGAAATCCGAGCCCCCTTTATGCAGGTGGTAGACGTCGAGCAGTACACAGGCGTTCGGATGGGCTGCTTCCGCGGCCACATAAAGGACTTCTCCTAACCGCCGCAATTGTTTGGAAAATCCCCACAGTTCGAGTTGCGGAACGACGTCGCAGGCAGCTCCAAGCTCCAACAGCGCACGGTACCGATCGGCGGCGCAATTGAGGTCAAGGAAGTCTTGTTCGGCAGCGCCGACGGGCGGGGCCGCGATACGCAAACCGCCTATTTCCCGCAGACTGTCCATATCACGACGCATCTCGTCCAGACCTTTAGCGCGAGCGGTCGGGTCATCTACGATCCAGGGTGCGAACCCGATCGCGCTATCGACTGTGAGCCCTGCATCCCGAATCCGGCGGCTCAACTCGCCCAGTTGTCCCCCCCGCTGCCGATAATCGGTAATTTCCTCCATCCATGGCTCGATTCCTTGGTAGCCGACGCGGGCCGCCAAGTCGACAGACTCTTCGAGCTTGAGTTTTTGCCCACGAATCGTGCTCGTATTGAAACAAAATCGTAACGGACGTTTCGATTCTTCCGGCATATCGGCTCCCCTGGACAAGAAAGGGGCTGGCCGCCCCGTGGTCGTTTCTGCCCCAAAATTTATCAGGTTGGGCGGCGAATGTCGCGGCTAGACAGGTGGTATTGTTCTGGGGTATATTACAGCCTCGGTGTCGGTGGACCCTGGCAACCCAATTCGTAGCGATTTGGACAGATTGGGCCGCCGGAGAGTGAACGGGCCGCCGAAGAGTAAAGTTGTTCCGTAACATGACTTTCGGTGGCGAGTAGCCACTCAGAACGGCGCGGGCGTGTCCCAACCGTATGTATGTTGGTACCAATTTGATGATCAAGGAGTCGATGTGGTAAAGCTGGTAGTTCGCGAGCGAGAAAGTATCCAAGAAGCCGTAAGGCGATTTCGAAAGCTGATTGAGCGGAGCGGTATCAAAAAAGAGATGCGCCGTCGCGAATACTACGAAAAGCCCAGCGAAACCAAGCGCCGTGCCCGATTACGAGCTGAACGTCGATCCCGCCGAGTCGTGCTCGCCTAGTTGAGTCGTGCTCTCCCGACTCACCTGATTAGCTCATTTGACGCAATTATTCGAGCTTACCTCGAACGTTGGACCCGTTAGCCACTGGGCTCGACGTAGCCTGCAGACCCTTGGCGACGCGCGTTGACTGGTGTGGTCGGCGTGGTTCGCTACGACGTGTCCGTTCGCGATACCGTCAATCTTCTGGAAAAAAACGCGTACCAAGTCGCAGGACGCAAGCACGCGCATTGAAGCCAGGTGAACAACGGGCAACAACGCGATAACTGCCCCCTTTCTCACGCGTGCTAAGCGGTGGCAGCGATCGCTAATGATCGAACCCCCGGACCCATTACCCAAGAAGCCCGAAGGTTTTGGGGAACCGGCGGTCGTGGAACTGGCGGACGGGACGTTATGGATGGTGTTTCGATCGATCTTCGGCGAGCTTTGGCAGTGCCAATCGCGGGACGGCGGCTTGGCTTGGGGACCGCCCAGTTCGACGGGGCGGGCGTCGCCCCTGGCGAATCCCCGAGCCGCGACGATCCCCGGAACAGGGACTGTGGTGCTCGTCTGGAACTTCGCCAAACCGGGACGAAAGACGGCTTGGGGGGCGGGGCCCAGTTCGTTGAACGTCTGGGGACCGCGGATGCCCCTCGCCATCGCTGTCAGTCACGATAGCTGCCGCACCTGGAGTTGCCCGACCATCATCGATGAGCGAAAGTCGGTGTACGCGAACCTGCATTTTTCGGACAACGAATTATTCGTGCACTATGAGTTTCAGTCGCCCGGCGCAACAAAGTATCAAACCGGCCTGGCCGTGTACACTCTCAAAGAGTTGGCCAACCAACCCGCGTGGACGCATGAGTCGATTCAACCCTACATCGATGCGGGTCTAGTGGCGCCCTGGCTGGAACGAAATATCCCCTGACGCTGAGGAATCAGCGGCAACAGATCATCACCGGCACCACGCCGGACAAAGGAGTGACAAATTGACTTTGACATGCGACGTGCTGATCGTCGGCGGCGGCGTAACCGGTCTGAGCACGGCGTTGCATCTCGCACTACGGAAGTGCGGCCGCATTCGGGTTCTCGAACGACATTATGTCGGTGCCGGCCAGTCGGGACGCGCAGCAGGTATCATTCGGTCAACGGTTCGTCATGCGGGGTTGTCTCGCTGGCAGGCGGAATCCGCGCGGTTCTTTCAGAATCTTGCCGAGCAGTTCGGTGAAGGGATTCCCGTTCATCCGGCGGGATACCTGCTGGTGACGGATCAAGATCACTCCGCGAGTGTGAATGATGCCATTCGAGTCGCCACATCGACGGGGTGTCGCGTGTCACGAATCGATGCTCGGCAGGCGAATGAACTGCAGCCGGGCTTGCGATCGGATGACCGAACCATTTACGCCTTCGAACCCGGCGCCGTCCATCTCGACCCGATGGAAGCCACGCAGGCGCTGGCCCGTATGGCGCGTCAATTGGGAGTTGAGATCGTCGAAGGGTGCGATGTCCAACGGCTGGAAGTCGCCGGGCCGTTGGTCCGCGTGGCGACCGAGAAGGAAACGATCGAATCCCCCGTCGTATTCCTGGGCACAGCGTGCTGGATGCCCTTGCAGATGGAGCGCTTCGGCCAACCGTTGCCGGTGCGGCCGCATCGGGCGGAAATGGGTTTCTTTCAGGTTCCGTCCCGCTCCGATCTGCGTCTGCAGCGGATCGTCAGCGACGCCGCAGCCGGGATCTACCTGCGGCCGGAAGGTGCGGATCAGATGTTCGTCGGCTGGCGCGAAGGGGACTGGGTCAAGTCGCTGGAGGACTGCGTGCCACAGGACCCAGACCAATGCCGCCAGACGGCGGAGTTCTCCACAGTGCGCAAGATGCAGCACGCTTTGTCGACGACGTTGCCCTGGATGCGCGAAGGATTTGTTCATCGCACATTTGCCTGCACCTATGATTACTCTCCCGACGGCATGCCGATTCTGGATCGACTGGAAGGGCAAGCCCGCATCTATTTCGCCGCCGGTTTCAGCGGGGGCGGATTTTCCCTGTCTCCTTTCGTCGGGCGCACTATGGCGGAGTACATTGACACTGGCCGACGACCCGATGACATCGTCGAACTATCGTGGCAGCGTTTTCGTGAGGGGAAAACAATCCAATGGTCAAACAGCTGAAACGTGGGGCGGGGCGATGCCCTATTTGAACGAACTGTTGTCGCTTGAGATGAAACAGCGGCGACGGGAACCGTATCTGATGTCACGGGAAGGTTAACCGGATGTATGACGAGGCCATGATTGCCGCTTACAAACAGAATGGCTTCGCTGTCATTCCGGGGATATTCTCGGCTGATGAGATCGCGGAAATTGCGCGGCAGTTGGAAGCGCACCTCCGGCTCGGCGTCGCCTCCGCACCGTAGGGCGATCTGATTGTCGATTCAGACGCCGAGCGGTCTCTGCGGTGCCTGTTTCGGATTCACGAGCGGTCCGCGTACTTCGACCAGCTCATGCGTGACGCGCGCCTGATACAGCTGCTGGTTCAGCAGCTCTTCGATGGTGCTGACGCCATTGCGGACGGCACGATGCTGATCGACAAGGCACCGTTGACCACGTATGAGTTTCCCTGGCATCAGGACAACGCCTATCAGTTCTGAAATTCGCCCGACGCCGTCGCCGTGACGCTCGCGCTGGATGACTCAACCGCCGAAACCGGAGCCATCGTCTGCCTGTCAGGCTCTCACCGCGAACGCGGCACGGGACCGTCGAGATTGCCGAAATAGTGCTGCCGGCGTCAGATTTTCTGCGTGCACTGGTTGACTCCTTGGTGAGCCGTAGAGGGGAACTTCTTTCCCGTAGCCTTGGCCTTGGCTGGTAACGACTCGGCCGTTATTTTCACCTTTGCGACCCCTTCGCGAAAAGGGTGTAAACTTAGGTGTCGTCCCGAATCGACACGTTTACGCAAAAAGTTCAAATACCCTATAAAACAAGCATATTGCGCCCATAGCTCAGTTGGATAGAGCAGCGGACTTCTAATCCGCAGGTCGCAGGTTCGAATCCTGCTGGGCGTATTTTCGACCGTCGTGGTCTCGAATTCGGTTGTGGCACGTTCGAAATTCCCGCCACGGCCCCGATTGCACCATCCGCCGCGTTGCGACCCACACCGATCGCACCCTTTTCTATGGCGAACGCGGCCTGTAACCTACACCCTTTGTCGAGGCTCCGATCCCGCTCTCGCAGTCGAGTAATTTTTCATGCAAGCCGTTCAGGTCGTCGCTCGTGGTCGTGCGGAATTCGTGCAGCCGGCCAAGCCCGCTATTCAACCGGGTCATGCTCTCGTCCGGTGTGCCTACCTGTCGCTCTGTGGCAGTGATATCCAGATGTTGCACCACGCCGCTGACAAATCGTACCCCTTCCCGCCGGGAACCACTGGTCACGAGATGGTCGGCTATGTGGAAGAAGTCCTCGATCCTCAAGGTAAACTCGGCGTAGGTGACCGAGTGTTGGCCTTAGCGCCGGGGCACCGTGCGATGGCGGAGTACTACCTTGCTCCGATTGAACACATTGTCAAGCTCCCCGCGACTGGCGGGCTGGAAGAATTGCTTCAGTGCCAACAACTGGGCACCGTCATCTACGCCAGCCAACGATTGCCGAACATCATTGGCAAGTCAGTCGCCGTGATTGGCCAAGGGTCTGCCGGTCTGTGGTTCAACTATCAGCTCCGCCGCATGGGCGCGAAACGCGTGATTGGTATGGACCTCGACCCGCACCGATTAAAACTCTCTTCGCATTTTGGCGCCACGCATCAAATCCACAATGCCGACCTTGACGCCGTGCACGCTGTGCGCGAAGCGAATGACGGCGAGTTACCGGACGTGGTGGTGGAGGCCGCTGGTGAAGTCGAATCGATCAACTTAGCAATCCAACTGGTACGCAAAACAGGAGATATCCTTTACTTCGGCTATCCTCGTGCGCAGACTTTCATGTTCGATTTTGATGCCATGTTCCACAAATGCTGCCGCGCGAGCACGATCGTGGGTGCCTCCGAGGAAAAACACCAAACATCGACACAGATCGCGTTGCAGCTTATCGTCGATGGCAATATCGATGTCACACCGCTGCTCACGCACCGCTTTCCGTTCCAAGACGTCCGAGATGCCTATGAGATGCATCGCACTCGCGCCGATAACACGGTGAAAATTATCATCGACATGCCGGGCAGAAATTGAGTTGCCACTATGAGCTCTTTGCTGCATTCCAATTCGGCGCTCGACCCAATCAAGATCATTGAAACGGTCAGCGTACTCCAGATGCGGATTGCGGAAAGATTCCCGGACTCAGGATTGTGCCGCGTCTGTGCCATCTGCCTTCAGATTTCGCAACAAGCTCGTGAGAGAGCTAAATTCATCGATCGTCCCGTCTACTGGTTGCGTGCAGCAATCTGGTTGTTCGTCGTGATTTTGACGGGGGGGCTCATCTATATGGCGATTTCTTTGCCTCAACGGCTGATCAATTTCACCGAAAACTGGGAAACTATCGAGGCAATCACCAATGAAATGCTGCTGCTATCGGCGGGATTATTCTTTCTACTGACGTTGGAGAATCGATTTAAGCGACGACGTGCATTGTCGGCGCTCCACGAACTTCGCGCATTGGCTCACGTCATTGACATGCACCAGCTCACCAAGGATCCGGAGCGGCTCGTGAGTAACTGGATTTCTGGTGAACATTCACCCAAAATGCAGATGACAGCCTTTGAACTCGGGCGTTATCTCGACTATTGCTGCGAAATGCTGTCGCTCACAGGTAAAATTGCCGCCGTGTATGTCCAACGCTTTGACGACGAAGTCGCGCTGGAGGCAGTGAATGAAGTGGAAATGTTGACGTCGAGCTTGAGTGCACGGATCTGGCAAAAAACCATGCTCCTCAACTCATTGGAATCTCGTATCACGCAACAACCATCCGTTGGTACGGAGAGCCCGGCAGTCCGTCGTGACAAGACGCCACGCACGGACGCGATGCCACGCATTGACACGACACCACCGGCCGACAAAGGCCACGAAGCCCCCTAACTGTCTCCGCAGGAATTCTGTAAGGAATGTCCGTCGCAGGGCGACACGGACGGGTTGGGTAAACGGCTTCGACGGTGGGGAGATTGAATTCGACGGGTGGGGAGATCGACTTCGACGGGCCAGGAGACCCGTCCTACGGTAGAACTCCTCTGGCGGAGATAGTTGGACGAGTTAGCTCATACATTGAAAAGGAAGTGGCAGATGTCACCATCTTGCATAATGTAGGACTTGCCTTCGATGCGTAACTTGCCAGCGGCACGCAGTTCTTTCTCGTTATGATAAGTCTCCAATTCTGCGAGGCCGTACACTTCGGCCCGAATGAAGCCACGTTCAAAGTCGCTGTGAATAACACCGGCTGCTTGCGGAGCAGTGGCGCCGATGGGAATGGTCCACGCGCGCACCTCTTTTTCACCCGCCGTAAAGTAGCTATGGAGTCCAAGGGTTCGATAGGCCTCACGAGCGAGAACTGCCAATGCGGGTTCCGCCAGCCCGAGTGACTCCAGCGTTTCTTGCTGATCGGCTTCGTCGAGTTCGGCAATTTCGGCTTCTAGCTTCGCACATACCGGCACGACACCGGCGCCGATGCGGGCAGCATAATTCCGAACTTGCTGGACCAATGGCCCTGTCCCTGCTAGATCATTTTCATCGACATTCGCCACAAAGAGAACAGGCTTGGCTGTCATGAGTCCGAGGCTAGAAACGCATTTTTTTTCCAGATCACTGAGTTCCAATTTGCGAAGCGGTTGATCGTCGGCCAAGTGCGCAGTACATCGTTCCATCACGGCAACCCGCTGTTTTGCCTCTTTGTCGCCAGTACGAGCAGTACGCTGCGCTTTGGGTAAGGCCGTCTCCAGTGTTTGCATGTCGGCCAGCATCAACTCGGTCTCGATCGTTTCGATATCGGCCAACGGGTTCACTTGGCCAGCAACGTGAATAATATCGGGGTCCTCGAAACACCGTGTCACCTGAATGATGGCGTCGACCTCACGGATGTGACTAAGGAATTTATTGCCAAGTCCCTCTCCAACGCTGGCCCCTTTCACAATGCCGGCGATATCGACGAGCTTCAATGCCGCAGGGATAATCTTTTGCGGAACGATATACTTGGTAATTCTCTGCAGCCGACCGTCGGGAACACTCACGATCCCCTCATTGGGCTCAATGGTGCAAAAAGGATAATTGGCACTTTGGGCTGCTTGGGAACGGGTTAACGCATTGAACAGGGTGCTCTTGCCAACGTTCGGCAGTCCGACGATTCCGGCGTCCATGGTGCAATCTTTCCTTTTCGTTCATATCGATCGGGGGGGGGCAACATCGACCGACTTGGCGACGCGAGTTAATCGCTCCGAGAGCTTGCAGCTCCGGCCAGGAACTCGGTGCCGGTTGCCCAACGAGGGGATCTACAGCAGGGAGAAATCTAACAGCTCACCCCCTGGACAGAAAGCAGGCCTGCGCAAACAGCCGTCGGTTCCACCGCCTCCACTTTTTCGCCCTTTGGAGTAATTGTTACAGCCTGAAGACTAAATTCGTCGAACTGACAGGTCGCCCCGTATTCCGCGCGATGAGTCCCATTCATAGGGTAGAAATCATATGGAGGACAATACCGATGCGTTACGTTGCAATCATCACAACCGTCATTCTGCTGGCTACCGCGACGCGGCCGCCCCATACCAGCGCCCAGTCGACTCGAAATCTGGATGCCAACACCACGCCAGGGTCACAGCCGCCGGAAAAGCAGCAACCGAAGGGAAAGCGTAGTTGGAAAACTCCAACCGGAAATGTTCCGCCAAACCGTCGTGATGACCATGACGAATGGCACGGCGATCTCTACCCGATCGACGCTGATCACGGTCGCCGACAAGGCGGTTACGGAAACGGGCCGCATGGCCACGGGCACGGCGGTTATGAACAAGGGTCTGGCAATTACGGTTACGGGCCAGACAATTACGGTTATGGTCAGGACGGTTATGGTCAGGGCGGTTACGGGCAGGACCATTACGGACAGGGGCAGGGGGGAGATCGACATGGGCGTCCACCCCATGGTTCGCGACCGCCGCATTCGCGACCACCACATTCGCGACCACCTAGACCACAACCGGGGTGGTTTCCGAACAATGTCAGTGTGTTGCTCGATCCGTACGCCTACGGCGGCGGAATAAATAACATTGAGGCCCCTGTCCGGTCGCAAGCAACCTACCACAGGCAGCCGTTTCCGAAACCCAATCCAGAGGTTGTCACGCTGATCCGCACCGGGCCTACGGCGGCGCAATTTCAGTCCGCTGCCGAAACGGCATTGCGTGGTTCGCACTATGCGGAAGCGTTGCGTTGGGTTAACCACGCACTGGTGGAAGAACCGGAGAATGGCCATCTACGGCTATTCCAAGTGCACACGCTAACGGGCCTGCAGTCTTATGCGGCGGCCGACGCTGCGTTGCACCATGCGACTCAATTTCTCGCACCCCACGAACTGGGGACTTTCATCTCCCGACGAGACGAATTCTACGCGGCAAGCCAATTCGATCAGGTCCTCGATCAACTCAAGTCGGCCCAGGCGGATGCTCCCGAATCGACCACCGTCTTATTGGCGTACCACTTAACCTACTTGGATCGACCGTCGCGCCGCGAAGCGAAAAAGTTGCTCCAAGGCTTGGAAAATGACTCCGTCGCAGAGGCACTGCAGCAACAGCCGGTTCAGGCAGATACGCCGGTCGAATCACTGCCAGCTCCGACGGCCGAGTAACAGTAAAACCTGGAACATTCGCGAGGCGTGGACGCCTTACCGATCCCTTGGTCGGAGTCGCAGTTCTCGTCGAATGAATCGATGCCATGCAAAAAAAGAAAGCCACTTTTGTGGATTGGCATCGGCTTAATGCTGCTGATTGCTTATGTCGGACTTAATCTATTCGTTCCGGGCCCGACGATTAAGGTTTCAACGGAAACTACGGTAATCACCTCGCCATTGAACTCCAAGGGCCTACCTCAATTTGGACGGCACTGGCACGAGGCACGGGCAACAGGCGTCACACCCGAACTCAATGCCGCCGTGCTCATCTGGCAAGCAGTCGGATCTCGTGACGTTCGCACCGCAGATTTCGCTGCAATTTGTCAAGCGATCGGGATAGATCCTATCCCAAATCCACCTGAACAACGTGTGCATATTCATTTTAGAGACAAGCAGCTACAAAAAACTCTCAAAGAGTGGCTTGCCAGTGACACCTCAGCCAACGTACCGAATAGCTCCGAAGCAAATATCAACGCGACGGAAATGGCGGAACAACTGGTGGAGCAGGTGATGAGCCGCCCATGGCGCGGGCAACAGATTCCACCGATGTTGAAATGGATTGAAGAAAACCAATCACGGCTCGACATGCTCCTTGACGCATCGATGCGACCGAGGTACTACTCACCCTCGCCGTCGTATCTGAATAACAGTGACACGCCACTGCCCTCGATAGATTTTCCCGATATTCACGACAACGTCGTTCGCAGTTGCGTCAGGGACCTCCATACGCGTACTATGTGGCACTTAGGCGAAGACCGACCAATGTCGGCGTGGGCCGACGTGCATGCGGGATACCGGCTGTCTCGTCTTCTATCTCAAGGGATGACAGAGTATCACCTGATGGTGGCTTATGTAATTGAGAATATGTCGTGCACCGCCACGAACACCATTTTCGATTCGGGGCGACTCTCATCGGAAGAAATCCAAACGATTATCAGCGAATTAGATAACCTACCGCAACGTACTTCAATCGTAGACACAATCGATACGTGGGAAAGATTCAAATTCGTTGATAGTGTCTTGGCCTATTCCCACGGAGATTGGATCCACCCATATCTGCTTGAGGCGGGCGTACCGGAATCCCTTTCATGGCCCAGCATCAATTGGAACGAGCCACTTCGCATCGGCAACCAATGGTTTGACCGCCTAGTGACAGCCGCAAAAATTTCCAATCCTGGTGCCAGGACGCTTGCCTTCGACACAATTTACACCGATCTGGAGCAGTTCGCGCCGAGCGGCAGGTCCGCTCTATTCCAACTCTTCAGCCGTAATGGACGAACTGAATTGGCGACCATTGCTGTGGTCCATTTGCTGCTACCGGCCGCAGTTTCGATGGTGGAACTTGAATTCATGTGTATGACGCGCGCCAAGCTAACACGCACAGCCGGAGTTCTTGCACTCTATCGAGCAAAGCATGGAATCTACCCCGAAACTCTAGCGCAGCTCGTCCCCTCGCTGCTGCCCACCATTCCAATCGATCCCTACTCCGAACAACCGCTGGTCTACGAACGGCGAAACGATGGATACCTTCTTTACAGTGTGGGAAAAAACGGCATGGACGATCATGGCGTTGATTCGACTGGAAGTATCTACGACGGAGAGTGGCTGAATCTCGGCGAATTGCCGCCGGGAGGACGCGACATACACAATTTCGACCTCGTCGTCCGCATGCCGCACCCTGAGTTCGTACTCCCTGTACCCAACGCCGTAGCTGATTAATTTTGCGTACGAAAAGTTCGGGCCTGAGCCAGATTGGTAAAGTGAGAAAAGCGAAATTCTCATCGGAAACACTGAGTCGGGGCGAATTTTAAAAGCCCAGAGGGCGACAGATCCCTGCCGGCGGCGTAAGCCCAATGCCACCTACTTTGGCATTTTCTTGAAACAATCCTTATTTTGGCACGAGATTTGCG
>JAQCHP010000073.1 GCA_027619595.1 Planctomycetota bacterium | reverse complement strand
CCTTTCCTGTTGCCGGGCCGCGGTCGCCCCCCCCCTAGGGGAGCGACCCGATCCTGGGCTCCCAAGTTGCTCACGGGTTGAATGCGAAAAACATTTAGCCGTGGGTGGTGCAACGCTAGTGTAAAAAAACCGAGAGACCGGAACAATTCGCTATGGCCCAAGACCTTTCACTGATTCATGAACCGATTGGTGATTTCCTATCCGATATCGATCGAACGTTGAGCGATGCGGTGTGCGAACTCACCGCAGAACAAATCAAGAAGTATCGTGAAGAAGGATTTCTGAGCGGAATCGACGTGCTGTCCCCATCTCAGTGCGACCAATTGTGCGCCGAGTTAGCAGATATAACTTTGCCTGACCACGCGGGACGCGAATATTGGTACGAGTACCATGTTAACGAGTCGCAAACCCCGGAAACGGTGCTCTTTCACGCGCTTGGCGCGTGGAGAGTTCGTCCCGGACTTCACGATATTCTGTGGCACCCTCGGTTTAACATTCCCGCCTCGCAGTTGCTCGAAGGTGACGTTCGGTTCTGGCATGACCAACTCTTTTGCAAACCAGCAAATCATGGTGGGGTAGTCGCCTGGCACCAAGACTATTCGTACTGGACTCGCACCCAACCTATGTCCCATTTGACATGCTGGATCGCTCTCGACGACGCAACTTGCGACAACGGATGCGTCCAGTACATACCGGGAAGCCACCAGTGGGACCTCTTGCCAGTCACTGGACTGGCAGGAGATATGAACGCCATCCGAGAGGTACTGTCGGATGATCAATGGAGGAGATTCCAAGAACCGGTGCCGGCCGTACTAGCACGAGGCCAAGCGGTGTTCCATCACCCCCTGATGATACATGGTTCCAACGCAAACCGAACGGCAGGACCACGCCGAGCCGTCGTCTTGAATGTCATCCGCGACGGAGTGAAGTCTGCATCGGATCAACCTCTGTTGGCGGGAGTCCCCGTGGTCGCGCCGGGCGATCAACTCAACGGTCAGTTTTTTCCGTTGCTTCGCGCGAGAGAGTCATAGCGGCCCTACCAAGCGGCGGGAGCTACCCAGCCGTCACGCGGTCTTTGCCCATTGGCCGTCCGACGCATCGTGCGGAACGATCTCCAGAGAGTCTGCCAGGAAGTCTTCCACTGCGGCTAAGTCGGCATAGTCCGGAACCTTACCTGCATTGACCCCGCAGGCCGGATTGCGCCACAACGACGGAGCCATATGACGCACCGCGGACCAGTAGCTCGAAAAAACCGGGTAGGGTAGTTGAGGGCTACGCCGCTGATAATACTCCATCCATCCTTGCAAAGACCCATGGGTCGCACGTGGATGCCGATGGTGGGGGCCATGCACAAAAATATCGAAGTGCAAGAACGAACAGATGCGCAACAAGAACCTCTGCGGTAATACAGTGCGAGTCCCCAACAGTGGGTCGAAACTGGCCATCCCCAAGTGCTCGGTTAACTTGCGCACGGTCTGGAGTACTCCGGCAATTCCCAGTGGCAAACCGACGGCAAGTAAATGCTCAGCAAGTCGCCCGGCCAAAGTATTTCCAATAACCAGGGCCGACCAAAAAACGACGATTCCGACATACTCAAACGCAATGGCGCGGCGAACCGCAACGTCTTGGACGGGAGAATCCCGATGGAAATACATGCGCCCGTAAATGAGAGCCGAACTGGGTACGCCCAAAAGCAAGTCAAACCAAACATAAAATCGACGAAACCCAAGGCTCGCTCTGGGACACGCGTAGGGCCAGAGTTCCCAATCTTCCGGGCGATTGAGGTAAGCGTGATGTCGAATATGCACCTGTCGGTAAACTGAATAGGGAACAAACATGAGAGTCCCCAAAACTCGACCTAGCCCGATATTTGCGGCTGCCGAACCAAAAAGGGTCTGGTGCGATGTTTCATGGAAGATACTTGCCCAGCAGAACATTCCGTATCCGGCCACGCCGGCCAAAAAAACGATTCCCCACGGTTGGTCCCCCCAGGGCGGATCTCCAATAGCGACCACTGCCAACAGCGCAATTGGAATCGAAACGAGGCGCGGCCAAACGTGTTGGTTCCGAATCTGTCGTTTTTCTCCCTCGCTAAATCGTGTAGTTGCCGTCAACCTACTGCCCCTCCCAATGCCCCATTACATCTTTCCTATTTATCATAATCGATAAAAACATCGCAGTTCACCTCGGGGTAGCGATGTATTCACAATAGATATCGAGAATTTGGCCGGGACTCTTCCCTCAAGCGGACGAATTGACAGTTGAGACGCCTAGTGGGACGGTGGAAGAGAAGCCCCGAGAAAAAAGAGGATCGCGTGATTGAGATTCAAAAAGTCGAGGACCTCACGGCTGTCGATCGGGCCGAATTGGGTTCCACAATCCTGCAAAACTTTCTGCATTTTATGCCATTCAACACCCGCCTGACTCAGCTACTACTCCTCCGTGGTGCACGTGACGGACGACTCGTTGGATTGGCACCGGTCGTTCGGCTGCCCAAACGTCCCGTGACGCAAGCTCTACGTCCGCAGCTACGCCGTTGGCTCGAACCTTGGCTTGGGATCATTTCCCGGAAAACGACCTATCTGCTGGACACGGCCTTCTTGGCCTTTGAATATTGCGACCCATTCTTCGTATGCCAGCCGGCTGACCTACCTGAATTTCGAGCAGCGTTGGTGCGATACTTGCAAAAATTGCCGGATGCTGATGCTGTCTGGATTTCTAGCCCCGACCGGAGCTGGTCAGGGAATGAAATTGCAGGAAGTCCGCATCTTGAAGAACTAGGTTTTCATAGCTTTGCCATGCTCCCTTCGGCTCAGATCACGTGGCCCGGATCAAACGACTGGGAAAAATTCCTGGCGACGCAGTCCAAAAAGCGACGGCGGAACTCGAAAATTGACGACGACGTATTCACGCAAGGTGGGGGGCGTTTGGAATACCTGACGTCCCCTTTCTCCGCGTCACATACCGACCGCATGCAACTTTGCTTGCGGTCCAGCGAGAAAAAAAGCCCCATCCATGTGCCGTACAACGACGTACTGATCGGAAACGGATTTCGCTCTCAGCCCCAGACCGCCTGGTGTGCCTGGAATTCGGACCGATTGGCCGGATTCATGAGCTTTATTCGCAACGGTCAAACACTCCTGCAATGCCACGGTGGGTTTGACTATTCCGTGTCGAAGCCGATTCGCGCCTATCCTCGACTAATCGACGCGGCTACCAAATTTGCCATAGAAACGGGCTGCGAACGGCTGTCGTTAGGTCCGCTCAACAACGAAGCGAAACGTCGAGCGGCTACAGGCCTTATGCCAATGCGAGTTTACCTATGGAACCGCCGCCGCATGGACGCAATCGTGGTACGCCGATTCCTTGCACAGCAATTCCAAGTCTATGCCGGCCGGTGAAATCGCAGCCTGGGGACTACGACACTTTTCCAAAACGATTCTCGGCGAGTGCTTCCATGAGATCGACTTGAAGGTGATATTGCTGCTGGGCCGTTGGTAGTCGTCCCAACGCAGCGCCGCCCCTGCGAATCAATTCGGCCCGCAACGACGCGTCCCCCAAGACGCGAAGAAGGTTAGTGGCAGCGTCCTCCACTTGATTGGGCTGAAAATAGAGCGCTCCATCGCGACACACGTCTCGGGCAAAACTCAAATCTGTCGTTACGATAGGCCGCTCCATGGCCATGGCTTCCGGGTAGCTGGCGCTGAAAGTCTCTAACACCGTCGGCATGAAACAGACTTGGCACTCCTGATAAAGTTGCGGTCCATCCTTCAATGACACCGGCCCTCGGTTTTCGATACATGACGCCACGCCCAACTTATGTGCCGTACGTTCTAACTGAGTCCAAATCGAACAATCATGCGGTAGCGTCACCACAAAGCGAAATTGCAAATGAGGAGCACGTCGAATCATTTCTGCAGCCACCGGCGCCAACAGGTCAAGCCGCTTGTGATAGTAAGGGGCGGCAAAACAGAGAATGCGCTGGCAATCTGTACCACGAGCCGCGGAATGTGGTAGCGAATTATTTAAATAGATCGACGCACACGTGTTGGGTACAACCGCGATTCGCTGCAACGGAATTCGTAATCGACGATGCAAAGAATGTTTAGCCGATTCTGTTTGTATTACCCACGCATTCGCCGACCACAACCAAGGGACCTTGTAGAGCGATACTGCAAACGTCCGCACCCATTCTCCTGGAAATGGCAGCGTCCGGTAGGCTGCCAACGTCGAATGCGTTACCCATCCGTCGGCAACTCCCATCAAATGGGGTGATCGAAATCGAACGTACGCTGGACCTCCGAGGGTGTAAACACAGTGCGGCTGAAACTCATGTTCCAGTCGCGATAGATCGTGCCGACTTTTCTTATTCTGAGATGGACGTTGCTCGAACCGATACGTACGAATTCCCCGCAAGTCGCCTAGCAACACCTCTTCTTGCGCGGGACTGTAGGCGATGCACCATTCGTGAGCGCGCATGTCGCTCCGCAACTCGCGAATGAAGGAAGCCGCTCGTTGCGCTCCGCCCCCTTTGATTGTACTTGTCGCGTTGAATAAAAATCTCATGGTTTGCTAGGCATGCTCTCCAGGGCAATTCGCCTGTCAGTTGGACAGCCGCTGCATCCAATGACCCAAAATATAGAGGCACCACATAGCATGTGAGTTTGCTAGATGGTCCGGCTGATGCTCCAGTCCGGCAAACAATTTCTGAAGTGCCTTTACCCGAAAAATATGCGGTGGAAAGGCCACATCGGAGTGTAGCATTTCTCGGAACGATTCACGCATGGGCCCTACGAGCATTCGGCCGACCGGAAGGTGGAATCCCGATTTTCGCCTCGCTACAATTGACTTTAATAGCTGTTCCGAAACCTGACCTGATAATAACGGCTTGGGAATCGACGGGCTCATGCGCATCCCCGCGGGAAACCGCCCCACATATTCAACAATTCGGCGATCGACAAATGGCAGCCGCAATTCGATCGAATGTGCCATGCTGTTTACATCCGATGCGCGCAGAAGCGTATCGTGCATATAGATGCGAGTTTCGAGGTCCGAAACGCGAGCAGTGTCGGTCAGTGACTTTAATTCCCTGTCGAATTTTTCAAGATAGGGGCGCAATTGAGCTGCTACGGTACCAACGACATCGGGTTGCAAGGCTTCTGCGAACACCTTGGCGGGAAAAATCGCACGGAATTGAAGGTAGCTGTCGGTCCACCCTCGAGACCCACTTACAATTGACGCCAACTTTGCCGCGCGCCCGAACCTGTTTCCGCTCGGACTTAAGACTCCGCCAAGTCGCGTTCGGACGAATGGGGGAAGGTATTGAAGCCCCTGCAATAGCCGCCAAATTTTTGGCAACGAATGAAATGAATCATAGCCGCAAAACGCCTCGTCACCCCCCTGTCCCGATAAGAGTACGACAAAACCAACTTCGCGAACAATTCGGCAAATCGAATATACGTTAAATACGTCCAAGATCGGAAGATCCATAGCGCTAAGGTACGCATCGACGTGCGAGCACAGGTCATTGGCCGAGACAGTGACGACGGTATGCGCAACGTTTAGTTGTCGTGCAGTTTCTCGAGCCACATCCGATTCATCCAAATGGGATTCCGCAAATCCCAGCGTGAACGCACGCAGCTCCCGGTCGGAGGCTTGTCGCGCGAGTGCCAAGAGGGCTGTCGAGTCGACGCCTCCTGACAATAGAAAAGCTAGGGGAACGTCACTTGCAAGGTGCTCGTCGATGACCGAACGGGTAATTTCGTTCAATTCATCCTGACTAGGAGCGGTAGATTGTGTCGACGCGCCTGTACGCCGATACTTCGAACGAATGACTTTACCGGCCTTGATTCGCAGAGTCTCGCCTGCCCCCAAAAACTTGACTTGCTGGAGTGGTGTTTTGCCGTCGATTGGTGCGCCCATCATGACGGTTTGGCCAATCCCTACAGGGTCGATTTCCTTGGACACAAGTCCCGAAGCGAGCAGTGCTCGCGTTTCGGATGCAAAGATAAACCGCCCAGACGAATCAGCGTAGTACAGCGGCTTCATGCCCAAGGGATCTCGTGCCAAAAATAGCGACTGGTCTTGAGCATCGTGCACCGCAAAGGCAAACATCCCCTCGATCCGCGATAGACAGTCCTCACCAAACTGCACGAACGATGCGAGCAACACCTCCGTATCACTGGCCCCGGAAAACACGTGCCCATGCGACTCAAGCAAACCGCGAAGAGTGCGGTAATTATAGATTTCTCCGTTGAAGACCAACGTAAACCGTCCCGAAGGATCGGTCATCGGTTGGCGACCCGCATCCGACAATTCCAACACTTTCAGCCGACGGTGCCCGAGCGCGACCGAATGCGACGCAAAAATTCCGCTGGCGTCAGGCCCCCGACGAACCATCGCGTCGCACATGCGCACAACATGCTCGCGCGACACATTCGAGTCCAAACCTGCAATTCCGGCTATACCGCACACATTTGTACCTACCAGCTTGGGAATTTCGTCAGTAACGCACGTCAATTCAGAAATAGCAGCAAGAATCTAGCATACTCTGACGGGCGTCGAATTATATCCGCAAAACTTGACGAGAACAGAACCACGGGCAAGGTTCCCAGAGAAAATCGTCAAGGTCGTCGCAATCGGTCCCTGACAAATGCCTCAATCAGATCAACTTGAATCTGGTACTGTCGTTCCGCTGAAGGGAGTTGTGCCAAGACCGCACGACCCGACTCGATGAGGCGTCTGCGAGTCGCTTGGTCCAGTAAGGCTTGCAGCAACTTTTCTGCAGCATCCCTGGCGTTATCGGGTTCAAAATAGAGCGCCGAAGTTTTACATACATCGTGCGCAAACCCAAGGTCGGTCGTAACCATAGGAACTCCCATGGCCATGGACTCGGGATAACTGGCGCTAAAAGTCTCGAGAACGGTCGGTAAGAAGCAGGCGTCACACTGCCGATAAATTTCCGGCCCCTGAAGTGTGGGAATAACTCCCCAATTTTCAATGCGCTGCAAGACTCCCAACTTTTCTGCCGTAGCGAGAATCGAAGCGAGTTCGCGGCAATCCTGGGGTAGCGTGATCACACACCGGAAGTCTAGATCGGGCTTTTGGCGAACAATCTCCGCGGCAACCTGTGGGATGATCTCCAACCGCTTGTGAGTGTAGGGTGCCGCAAATGTGAGGATTCGCAATGTTCCTTGACGGGAGGTGAAGGATCCACCCTCCCATTCACCCTTTTCGGTATACTGTCGACCACATGTGTTTGGTACGACCGAAATCGTGCTGAGAGATTTCAAGTGCAACCGGTGGAAGGACTGTCTAGCGTACTCGGTCTCCACGACGTAGGCATTGGCTTGCGTAAGCCAACACGTCTTATAAATACCGGCTGCCACCATCTGGATCCATTCGATTGGAAACGAGAGCGTGCGAAACGCGCGCAGGCTCGGGTGGGTCACCCATGCATCTGCCACACCCATTAAGTGCGGCGACTGAAATCGAACATAGGCTGGTCCTAATTGCGAATAGACGCAGTCTGGCCGGAACCGTGCTTCCAAACTTCGCAGCAACTTCCGGCTCTGTCGGTCTTGCGAAGGTTTCTCTTCGAACACATGCACGTCTATCTCGGGTGGACAGCCAGTCACCGCATCAGCCTGTGCAGGAGAAATTGCCAAACACCATTGATGACCGCGCGGATCGCGAATGGCTTCCGTGACAAACGAAGTGGCCCGTTGAGCGCTCCCACCTTTCGCGTTGGTTGTGGCGTTGTAGAGAATTTTCATGCATTGGCGACAATTGCGCGGTGTCGCGGTAATCTGCGGATGGTCCCGCGATAATTATCTTCTGTAAATTCGCGATGACAAAAAAATAGGCCGGGCAGGGTTCGAACCCGCGACCAATCGATTATGAGTCGACTGCTCTAACCACTGAGCTACCGGCCCTTGAAATACGGGCTCTGGATTATCGGACTCCACGGAGTCTCCCACAAGACCCTGCATCGGTTCGTTACACCGAAGGGTCCCCCCCTTCCTGAGCAGCAACGTCACGAATATCACGTAGCAACGCCGCGATGTCAGCTTGCTGTGTCGCCCATGAGCACATAAATCTGGCGCTTGCCGAGCCGATAAACGAGTAAAAACGCCATCCCCTCCGGTGCAATTCAGCTACCCATCGCGGCGGCATTTCCGCAAAGACTGCGTTCGCTTCTTGCGGACCGCGCAATCGTATCTGAGGAATCTTCGACAATTCTTCTGCCAGTTGCCGCGCGCAGGCGTTCGCATGTCGTCCATTCGACAACCACAAGTCGTTTTCTAGTAGCCCCAACCAAGGCGCTGAGAGAAAACGCATCTTACTGGCCAGTTGCCCCGCCTGCTTGCAGCGGTAATCGAATTCTTTGGCCAGTTCACGGTCAAAAAATAAGACGATTTCACTCATCGGGAGTCCGTTCTTTGTCCCGCCCAGACACAACACGTCCACGCCAACCTCCCAGGTGCATTGTCGAGGTGTGCATCCTAAGGCCGCTACCGCGTTGGCAAAACGAGCCCCATCCATATGCATGCGGAGGTTTCCGCTTTTTTTGACATCGCGCAGCGCGAGCAACTCATCGCATGTGTAAACTGTTCCCAATTCGGTCGACTGCGTGATACTCACCACGCGCGGCTTCGGGTAATGGATATCGGACCGTTTTGTAACAAGATGTCGAACGTCCTCAGGATTGAGCTTTCCGTTGTGGCTCGGCGCTACCAACAATTTGCTGCCGTTCGAGAAAAATTCTGGACCGCCGCATTCGTCCGTTTCAATATGAGATACGTCCGTACATATGACGCTATGATACGATTGACAGAGACTCGCCAAGGCCAAAGAATTCGCCGCAGTGCCGTTGAAGACGAGAAACATCTCACAGTCGGTTTCGAACCACTCGCGGAGACGCTGCGACAATCGAGTCGTCCAGGCGTCGTCACCGTACGATGCCGCAAATCCTTGGCTCGCATCGCTGAGGGCTTGTAGCGCCGCAGGACTGATACCCGCCGTATTGTCACTGGCAAACTGGCACCCCGGGATGCCCGGGGCCGGTGTCGTCGGTTCCATGATTCAAGGAGTTCCTGAGTTCCGCACATCGAGCCGCTTAGCCAATTACATTTGACATTCGGCCGCAAATGAATACATTGATGGTTCTCACGTTGATGCGGCAAAAGGCTCTTCCAAATCCTGCCGCGATTCGATTTCTTCCGAGCCTTCTACTTCTGGATTCTAAAGGCTCGCGAGAACGAGAGGCAGAGGACCGGAACATGCCGATCTACTTTTACTCACGGATTCGTCCGAAGAGGCCCCTTCAGGACTATCCACTACCATGACCGTCACTCGACCGTTACACTCTTGGCCAGATTGCGTGGCTTGTCGACGTCACAGCCTCGCAAAACGGCAATATGGTAGGCCAGTAGTTGCAGAGGAATAATAGTTACGAGCGGTTGCAAGAAGTCCTCGACCTGCGGGACGCGGATGACATCATCGGCCAGCGACGCAATATGCTCGTCCCCTTGGTCGACAATAGCAATAATCGGACCGCCGCGGGCCTTAATTTCCTCTAGATTGGCCATGACCTTCTCGTAAACAAAACCACGCGGTATCACGATCACGCTCGGCGTCTTCTCGTCGACCAATGCAATCGGACCGTGCTTCATCTCTGCCGCTGGATAACCTTCCGCGTGGACGTAACTGATTTCTTTCAGCTTAAGGGCCCCTTCCAAGGCCGTCGGAAAATTGAAATGACGCCCCAAATACAGAAAGTTGTTAGCACCGGCGTATTTTTCCGCGACACGCAGTACTTCATCGTTCGATTCCAACGCTTCGGTTACCCGGTCCGGAATCTCTTGCAAAGCCTTGGTGATCCGACAGCCAGCAGGATAGCTCAAATGTCGAAGACGGCCCAAATAGAGAGCGAGCATGGTGAGCACCGCCAACTGCGACGTATAGGCTTTAGTCGAGGCGACCCCGATCTCCGGGCCGGCGTGCAAATAGACTCCCCCGTCCGATTCATGCGCGATAGTGCTGCCGACGACGTTACAGATGGAAAGTGTGGGGTGTCCTTTGCGTTTCATTTCTCGCATAGCGCCCAAGGTATCTGCCGTCTCGCCACTTTGCGTAATGGCGAATAACAGCGTGTCATGCTCCACAGGTGGGTTGCGATAGCGAAGTTCACTGGCATATTCGACTTCGACCGGAATCCGAGCAAAGGCCTCGAGCAGGTATTCGCCAACGAGCGCAGCATGCCAGCTTGTGCCGCAGGCGGTTAAAATTATTCGATTCACTCTCCGTAACTGACGTGACGTAAGATTTAAGCCGCCAAACACCGCCGAAGCATCATCGGGACAAAGTCGGCCACGCATGGCGTCACGCAATGTCTGAGGCTGCTCGTAGATCTCCTTCAACATGAAATGCGCATAGCCTTGCAAGTCCACGTCGCCCGACTCCCAGTCCAACACGTCCACACGCGGATGGACATCCCCATGTTCGCGATGCATTACGCGTAACTCGTCGGATGTTACGACGGCAATCTGGTGATCAGCCAAATAAACAATCCTTTCCGTGTGACCGACCAATGGCGACGCATCGCTGGCAATCAGGTGCTCGCCATTTCCCACGCCAATCACAATAGGGCTCCCCATGCGCGCCGCAATCAAAACGCCGGGGCAAGCGGGCGACAGAACCACGATCCCGTAGGTTCCTCGCAATTGTAAAAGAGTATCGCGCACCGCATCGACCATCACTTCCAGATCGATGGGATCACCGTCCGATTCAGTCGGCGGCAGGCAACTATCGATCAAGTGTGCGATGACTTCGGTATCGGTGGCTGAGACGAATTCATAGCCTTTGGATTGAAGCATCGCCTTGAGGTGCGAATAGTTTTCGATGACCCCATTGTGCACAACGGCCAAACGTCCAGCACCACCTAGGTGGGGGTGCGCGTTTTGCTGTGTTGCTGGACCGTGGGTCGCCCAACGGGTGTGCCCAACCCCAACAGTCCCGGGAGTCGGGTTTTTGCGCAATTCGCCGGCAAGCATGTCAATTCGGCCGGCAGCCTTGACGACGTGCAACTTTCCCTCCACGTCCAGCGTCGCGATCCCGGCACTATCGTAACCTCGGTATTCCAGTCGCCTCAGACCTTCGATCAGAATGCTCTTGGCCTTGCGATGTCCGATGTACCCAACGATTCCGCACATGATTTTCCTCTTGTTTTACCCGGCTGCCTTCCGGGACCCTGCAAGACGCGCGATTATACCGGTTGTATGGATGAGGCACGCGTCTCTGCGGCGCCCCCCCAAGAATACGTTACAAATGAACAATTTGCCGAACCTCAATGGCCGTACTTGCCGTCAACTACGTTACTGAGGCCCGTGGTGCTAGCAAGACTGCCCCCTTTTTGGGGAATGACTGCTCTTGCGGACAGCATTTCCCAGCCCTAAATATTCGCGTCGATCTCTTGCAAGGAAAGGAAAACCGCACCATGGACGATGTTCGTTCGATCCCTCCGCCCATTTTTCGCAGTTATGTGGTGATTCCGGCGCGTCTCGCGTCGACTCGCCTGCCACGCAAATTGTTGTTGGACGAGTCAGGAAAACCGCTTATCCAGCACACCTACGAAGCTGCCCAACAAGCGGTTCGACCCTTGGGGATTTGTGCCGCCACCGACCATTCCGACCTGGTAAAAGCGATTACTGCGTTCGGCGGAAACGCCGTGAGCACCGACCCTCAGGCGAGGTGCGGTACCGATCGCGTCGCAGAGATTGCCCGGTCGATGTCTGACGTGGACATTTTTGTGAACGTACAGGGAGACGAACCTGAGATCGACCCCAGCGCCATCGATCAGGTCATCCATATTCTGGAACACGACCAAGTCGCCGACATCGCAACTCTCGCCACCCCCATTCGGCATGAACCGGACCTTCGCAACCCAAATTGCGTAAAAGTCGTCCGTGATCATCGCAACCATGCCATCTACTTTAGTCGGAGCCCCATTCCGTTCCCTCGCGATTGGGACGATACCTGCTTGCACGCCGACCCAGCCTCCTTCTTGCGGCATTTGGGCCTCTACGCGTACCGACGTGCAGCCCTACTTCGATTTGCCACGCTGGCTCCCAGTGCGAGTGAACGCCTGGAAAACTTGGAACAATTACGAGCCCTCCACTACGGCCTGCAGATTGCGGTGGGGATTGTCGAACATTATTGCTCAGGAATTGATACGCGTGATGACTACGACGCTTTCCTCGCGCGGCAGAAATACGGGCCCCCTACGTAGTGACGGATGGCAGCGAACGGGACAACCCCAAAAACGCAAATCTCAAGGGGAGCAGGCCAATGTCCCTCAGTTGGTGCGTTACTTCGGCACAATTCGATCCTTGCCCAAATACGGACGAAGTTTTTCAGGGATTAAGACACTTCCATCCGATTGCTGGTGGTTTTCGACGAGCGCGATCATGGCGCGACTGATTGCGACGGCGGTGCCGTTCAACGTGTGTACGAATTGTGTCCCCTTTTCGCCCGGCTTTTTGAAGCGGATTTGCAACCGCCGCGCCTGGTAGTCCGTACAATTGGATGTGCTGGTCACTTCGCCCCAAGTACCTCCGTCGCCGCGACCCGGCATCCACGCCTCCAGGTCATACTTGCGGTAGGCCGGTCCGCCCAAGTCTCCGGTGGCCGTATCGACCACGCGGTAAGGGATTTCCAGGCCATCGAAGACCTGACACTGCAAGCCGCAAATTTCCTCCAACATCGCATCACTTTGCTCGGGCTCACAAAATACAAACATTTCGACTTTCGTAAATTGATGCACTCGGTACAGGCCACGAGTCTCTCTGCCATGTGCACCTGCTTCCGTGCGAAAGCAGTGGCTGATTCCGGCCAAACGGATCGGCAATTGCTCGACGGCTAAAGTCTGTCCCGCCAGATACCCACCTAGCGTAATTTCTGCCGTGGCCACCAAACTCAAGTCGGTCCCGACGACGCTGTAAATTTGCGTTTCGTCACCGCGAGGATTAAATCCAATCCCTTCCAATATTTCGTTTCTTGCCAGATCGGGCGTCGTCGTCAAGGTAAAACCAGCGGTAGCGGCAATATCGAGCGCATATCGCTGCAGCGCCAATTCCAGCAACACTGCATCGTTGCGCAAGTAGTAGAACCCGTGCCCACTGACCCGCGAAGCGGCTTCGAAGTCGAACAAATCAAGGTGGTCGCCGATCTGTAAGTGATCGCGAGGCACGAACTCGAACGAACGTATCTCGTGCTGACCGCGTCTCACTTCTAGATTCGCGTTATCGTCACGTCCAACCGGAACGTCCGGATGCGACAAATTTGGAATCCGTCGCTGGGTCTCCAGGACGGCCACTTCAAGAAGATCATGACCTTGCTGAGCCGCATCTTTCGCTGCCCGCAGTCGCCGACCTTCTTCCATGCGTTGCTCACGTTCGGTATCGTTCGTTGCCCGACCGATCGACTTCGAGACCTCATTTGCCCGCCGATTGAGTTCTTCGACTTCCTGCAGTTTGTCGCGCCGAAGACCCTCGTTTCGGACCAATTCAGCCACGTCAATCTGTAATCCGCGGTGGACACAATTGCGCTGCACAAGGTCAACATTCTCGACAATAAACTTGCGATCCAACATTCGATTACCGTTCGATCCTTCCCAATTGATCCCACAGGTGTAAACTGGCACGAATACCGTGCGCAAAATCCGCTAAACAAAATTTCTCATTCGGGCTATGGGTGTTGTCATCGTCAAGGCCCCATCCCAGCAACAGTGTGTCGGCATGCAAGTGATCATGGAGCGCATTCACGATTGGAATGGAGCCCCCCTCGCGTACCAGCACGGGTCGTTTTCCAAATCCCAATTCTATCGCTTGGGAAGCGGCCGCAACGTAGGGACTATCGAAGGGTACTGTGATGCCGCGATTTCCGTGATAGGCTTGCAGTTCCCATCGCACTCCGGTCGGACAGTCGCGGGCGAGTTTGTCTCGTAGTGCATCTTCAATTTTTTGCGGTGATTGGTTGGGCACCAATCGAAAGCTAAATTTTGCCGAACCCCGTGCTGGCAGGACGGTCTTCTTTCCCGGTCCTTGATAGCCCCCCGTTAGACCGTGCACATCAAACGTAGGACGCGCCCAACGTCGCTCAAGCGTTGTATAACCTGTTTCGCCATGCACCGCCGGAATCCCCAGACGGCCCATCCAGGCCGCTTCGTCGAACGGCAACGTGGCAAACTCAGCCCGCTCTTGAGCACGCAATGGCACGACATCGTCGTAAAAGCCTGGCACTTGGATCGTACCCTTGTCATCTACCAGTCCGTGTAGCAAGCGGCTCAATGCGATTAATGGATTCATCACCGCACCGCCAAACGTACCCGAATGTAAGTCCTGAAGCGGCCCCGAAACGGTCAATTCGAAATAGACAAGTCCACGCAGTCCGTACGTAATCGCTGGCTGACCAGGAGCAAACTGACTGGTATCGCTAATCACCACCACGTCACAGGCTAAACGGTCCTTTCGCTGCGGGATTAATCCGAATAGTCCGTCACTGCCGATCTCTTCTTCCCCTTCAATCAAGAACTTAACTTGTAGCGGCAGCGACTTTCGGCAATTAAGCCACGTCTGCACCGACTTGACGTGCGTTAACATTTGCCCTTTGTCGTCAGTGGCGCCCCGAGCGTAGACGTTTCCATTTCGAACCGTCGGATCAAACGGCGGACTCGTCCATTCCCCCAACGGGTCAGGAGGCTGGACATCGTAGTGACCATAGACAAGCGCAATGGGACGTCCCGGCACCGGTGGCGTTTCCGCAAAAATGACCGGGTGGCCAGTTGTCTCCCAAAGCTCGGCAGAGAGTCCCATCGAGACCAAGTCGTTCAACACCCATTCCGCAGCCCGCCGCACGTCTGCCTTAGAATCAGGGTGGGTGCTCACGCTGGGAATCCGCAGCAGGGCAAAGAGGTCCTCTTGAAATTTGGGTAGGCTGCGATCTAGGTAAGATTCAAGATCCTTCACGGAATCCCTCGTTCGCGGAACGTGACCGTTTGGACTCCAACGGCTTTGACTAAAACAACACCCATTAAAATTTGATCACGCAAGTCCGCTCGACAACCTCGGCCCACGATTGTCCCGAACTTGTCGGTACTAATTCTACTCGAGGGCCCCGGCGCCCTGGGGGGCCCCGTTGGTCAAACTGATTAGTCCGAATATAATGGCGATTCGGGTTGGGAAGGAAGCCGTCCGACGGCCAGTTTGCCACCTTTCTTCCTGACTTTCTGGACGTGTGCTCCGGAATGCCCCATCCTGCAATTTGCTTTGAAAAGTTTGTGCCCATAACCCTTTAGCCGAAAGGCCGCAGTCGTGGCGACGGTAGATGTCTCCGAAAAAACCAGTCCGGCCGAGCAAAATCAACGGGGGGCTCGCCCGCGTCGACAGCCCCAGTATCAAGTAATTCTGTGGAACGATGACGATCATACCTACGAGTACGTAATCAACATGTTGCGGGCCGTGTTCGGTTTTCCGCTCGAAAAGGGCTACCAAATGGCACACACGGTCGACCAAACTGGCCGAGTCGTCTGCTTGGTGACGACTCGCGAACATGCTGAATTGAAACAGCAACAGATCCATTCATTTGGGAAGGATTACAAGATTCCGCTGTGTTCCGGTGCCATGTGGGCCACGATTGAACCGTTGGGCAACTAGTGCGACCGATGCCGATTTTGTGGCATCGACTAGGCAACCGCGACCTATCGCAATAGGTGCAGCTCGAATTCCCGAGCTCACGACCTCGGACCAATTCACATAACCAGAATATTCGTATCCATCGCTTGCCCCCTTTGGCAAGCATAATAATATCGCGCAACGTATGGATTCGCGGAACGAAGTGGTATAGTTCCGTGGACGTACCTTTCGTTCTATGCCGCCTCCACCTATTTTTTGTTTTTTGGTAGATCATGATGCAGGATCAGTTAGCCAAGTCGATTGCACAAAAAACGGCCCGGGTCGGGATTATTGGCCTCGGCTATGTCGGACTCCCCCTGATGAAGGCTTTTGCCCAAGTCGGCCTAAAAACCATGGGATTTGACGTCGACGGCCGCAAGGTAGCTCAACTCAAGAAGAAAGAAAGCTACATCAAGCACATACCGTCCGAATGGATTGCATCGTGCATCGACAACGGCATGTTCGAGCCGACCGACAATATGCAGAGGCTCAGCGAACCGGAAGCTCTTTTGATCTGCGTCCCGACACCCTTAAGCGAGAGCCGCGACCCGGACCTTTCCTACGTCACGTCGACGGCAGAGAAAATTGCTGCGGTCCTCCGCCCCGGACAACTGGTTGTGCTGGAAAGCACAACGTATCCGGGTACGACACGCGATGTCGTTTTGCCCCTATTGGAAAAATCAGGCTTGAAGGTCGGCCAGGACTTTTTTCTGGCCTACAGCCCGGAGCGTGAAGATCCGGGCAACCCCGATTATACGGCCAGCGGGATCCCGAAAGTCGTGGGGGGCATCGATGAAGCCAGTGCCGCACTTGCTCGATCGCTGTACTCGCATGCCGTGGTAAAAATCGTACCCGTATCCAATTGCGAAGTGGCCGAAGCTTGCAAGATCCTCGAAAACACCTACCGCAGCGTCAACATCGCCATGGTGAACGAACTCAAGGTGCTGTTTGATCGAATTGGAATCGATGTGTGGGAGGTTGTAGCTGCTGCAAAAACAAAGCCCTTCGGTTTTCAGGCTTTCTACCCCGGTCCAGGCCTTGGTGGCCACTGCATTCCAATTGATCCCTTTTACTTGAGTTGGGTCGCACGGAAGCACGAGTTGTCTACTAGGTTCATTGAACTAGCCGGCGAAATTAATACTTCCATGCCACGCTACGTCGTGGATCGGCTGATGGAGGCTCTCAACGATGCGCGCAAGCCATTACGGGACAGCAAGATCTGCATTTTAGGCGCCGCATACAAGAAAGATGTCGATGATCCGCGAGAGAGTCCGTCGTTCAAACTCATGGAATTGCTGCTCGAACGCGGCGCCATCCTAACGTACAACGATCCGCATATACCAACGCTACCCGCAATGAGACACTATCACCTTCCGGCCATGCGCAGCCAAACCCTCAGCCCACAGTTCCTGGCGTCACAGGACTGCATCCTGATCGCTACCGATCACACTTCCTACGACTATCAGGACATCGTCAATCATGCACAGCTCGTAATCGACACGAGAAATGCAACTGTCAGTGTAGTCTCGGGCCGCGAGAAAATCCGCAAAGCGTAGGCGCACGCCCGGTGGCGTTTCTGTTTGGCCGCCAACCGGATCATCGTCTGGTTCGCAGCGGACTCCTGCGCGTCGCGGTTAAACGATCGCTGAGGAGATGGCCGGGATCCAATCGTGCCGTGCCGTTTTCCTAGTACCGTGGAGTCGGCGGGCGATAGTCCTCAATCTTAATTGATCGAAACCATTCGATGGTTTTCTCAAGCCCGGCCCGAAGTGGTATCGTTGGCTCCCAGCCAAGCTTAGCACGCGCCAACGTGATATCTGGGCGTCGACGCGTGGGATCGTCTTCCGGCAGTGGTGCGTGGATGATCTTCGACTTGGAACCTGTGAGCTCGATCACAAGTTTTGCCAACTCGAGGATTGTAAATTCACCCGGGTTACCAATGTTTACCGGGCCCGTGAAATCGTCCTTCACGTTCATCATGCGGATCATTGCCTCCACGAGGTCGTCCCGGTAACAAAACGAACGCGTCTGCTCTCCCTCGCCAAAAATGGTTATGTCTTGGCCTTGCAATGCTTGCCGAACGAAATTGGAGATAACTCGTCCATCAAATGGATGCATCCTCGGTCCGTAGGTATTGAAGATTCGTACAATGCGAATGTTCACACGATTCGTGCGGTAGTAGTCCATGAATAGCGTCTCGGCAGCGCGTTTCCCTTCGTCGTAACAGGCACGGGGACCGATCGGATTTACATTACCGCGATAACTTTCCGGTTGTGGATGGACTTCCGGATCGCCGTAGACTTCGCTCGTTGATGCCTGGAGTACCCTAGCTCGGCAACGCTTGGCCATGCCGAGCACATTGATGGCACCCATAACCGAAGTCTTGACCGTCTTGATCGCGTTGTACTGGTAGTGCCCGGGCGCCGCCGGACAGGCGAGATTGTAGATTTCGTCCACTTCCAACCAAATGGGCATGGTAATATCGTGCCGAATTAGTTCGAAATTTGGGCAATCCAATAGCTGCGCTACGTTTGACTTTTGGCTCGTAAAAAAATTGTCCAAGCAAATGACATCGTGTCCTTGTGCAATCAAACGCTCGCAAAGATGCGAACCGAGAAATCCTGCCCCACCTGTCACCAGAATACGTTTGATTTGATTCACGATGCTTTCGCCCTGTCCATTTCTTATTTTGCCAATTCGCCGCGAGGGAACCGCACTTTAACGCCTCGACTCACGAAAAAATACATTATACACAAACCAAGCCCAATCCCCAGCAGATCGGCTCCCCAATCGGCAAAAGAAGCTGTCCGACCCGGTACGGCCATTTGGGTTAACTCGTCGATACTCGCATAACCGGCCAAACAGCAGACCAGTATGCCAAGCCGCCCCGACGGAGAACCCCAACTCCGAGGGTAGGCATACCATAGAAGAACCGACAAGCCAAAATATGCGGCCCCATGTATGAACTTGTCGCAATTCATTTCATTGGGTACCGACAGACTGGGCCAATGCGTACCAACGGTCATTGCGACCAAGTACGCCAGAAATACGATCCGCGACGGGCGTCGTCCGAAGGCACGTACCAAGAACCAAAGTCGTTCGCTGTATGTCGCCATGCTTGCGATTACCGTCCGATTCAGAGTTCGACACCACCGGTGGCCCTACTCGACGCATGCGGTAGAATCGGGGCAAGCCTTCATGAAGGTGGAACATTGCAGCCAATTACCAATCCTACAACGTGAGCTATTCGCATGACGATCCTCGTGACCGGAGCCGCTGGTTTCATTGGGAGCCATTTGGTGCAACTCCTATTGTCCGAAACATCGGAATCGATCGTCGGGATTGACAATTTTAACGACTATTACGACCCCCAGCTCAAACGGGCCAATGTCCGTTTATTCGAAAACCAACCCCGCGTTAAGCTCGTCGAAGCCGATTTCTGCCAGCAAGAGACTGTCGATTCATTATTCGAAACGTACCGATTTGACCATGTGATCCACCTAGGGGCCTACGCCGGCGTACGTGTCAGCGTCGAGACACCTCACATTTACCAACAAGTCAATGTGGGAGGAACCCTGGTACTGCTGGAAGCGGCCCGCAAACGGCCCGTAAGACGGTTCCTCATTGCTTCATCTTCCACCGTATACGGCACCGGCGCGGCGATCCCTTTTGCTGAAGATGCCCCGTTGGGAATACCAGCAAGTCCCTATGGCGCTACAAAGCGTGCCGCCGAACTGTTGGGACTCACCTACCATCAGCTTCATCAAGTGCCCGTGGTCTGCCTGCGTCCCTTCAGTGTTTACGGTCCCCGACTTCGACCTGACCTTGCCCTCACCATCTTCACAAAAGCCATTTATTCCGGCAACGAAGTTCGATTGTTTGGGGATGGATCGGTTCGCCGAGATTTTACACACGTCTCGGACATCTGCCGTGGCCTGGTCGCAGCTCTCAACGCACCACACGCCGTCGGGGAGGCGATCAATCTTGGCCACAGCCAACCGATCGAAATGCGGCAATTGATCGAACTGCTCTCTCAGTCCCTCGGTCGCCCCGCCAAGATCAACTATCAGCCTGCCCGTTCCGAAGATCTTCCGATTACCTATGCCAATCTCGAAAAAGCCCAACGGATACTAGGGTACCATCCCGAGATACCCATCGATCAGGGAATTCAAGAATACTGCGATTGGTTCCGACAACACTAAACCTTGGAGAATCCCATGCAGATTACTACCACAATTGGAACAGCCATGCTCGTACGTTCGATGCTCGTTGTGGGGGCCTGGTGCTTAGCAGAACCGTCGGTTTCGCGCAGTGAGCCCGCGTCCCCTCCCGACGAAAAAGCCGCCGAGGTCGACTGGAAACCACTCTTAGAAATTAAAAACAAGCAGTTAATCGACTGGAAATCTACGAATTTTGGTGGTGAAGGTTCGGTCGAAGTCGACCATGATTCCATCGTGCTGGGAATTGGGTCCCCCCTAACAGGAATCACGCGGACTGGCTCTGCTCCCGAGGGGAACTATGAAATCGAGCTGGAGGCCCAGCGGGTGGATGGACGCGACTTCTTTTGTGCGCTCACATTTCCGGTCAAGAAAACGCATTGCAGTCTTGTCGTTGGCGGTTGGGGCGGCAGTGTGGTCGGCATTTCCAGCATCGATGGGGAAGACGCCTCGGAAAACGATACCACTACCTACATGAAATTTGAACGCCAGCGATGGTACAAGATTCGACTTCGGGTTACTGAGAAGTCCATCCAAGGTTGGATAGATGACGAGAAAGTCATCGATCGGAATATCGAGGCGTCTCAACTGAGCACCCGCGTGGAAGTCGATTTGTCGCGGCCATTGGGAATTTCCACGTACGAAACGCGGGCTGCCATCAAGAATTTCCGCTGGCGAAAGCTCTAACCGATCGGCATCGGGCCCCCAGCCTGTGTAATCGTTGGGTGTAATCTTTACCAATTCTCCGACGTAACGAAAATACGGCGTACCAAACCAATAAACAAATTAGCTAAATCAGGAAAGATGTACTGAACGATAGCAACGTTGCCGATTTGGTAAAACAGGAGGACGCTATTTACAGCTGGCACTTCGGCGGGGGCCGGCGACTTCGCACATAAGGAGATCGTGCCTTGACTGGTACACCGGAATTTCAAAGCCCGTTTATTTTGGAGGAGGACCGATACGAGAACGGTTCCGCCCCCAGTTGGGGAATGTTTCTCGTGGGGGTTGCGGTTACCGTCGCGGCCTTCTACGTAGGTTTCATGCGACCGGCATCACAGCAATTGTCGTATTTGCAACGACAGATTAATCGCATGGAACGCAGTGTTCGAGAGTTGGCTGACGCGAAAGACGCTGCGGGAAAAGCTAACAACCTGCTAAGCCAATTGAAGGAGCAGGGGGAGCTTGTCGAAGCGGCTCGCTTAGCGCTCGATGATATCCAAGGATTACATCGCCAGATGGATCAGGAATTGACACGCGTGCAGCGGATTCGCCAGGCCGTGCAGGAGTTGTCTGAGCTGAGCGCCATAGCGTTGCGGCAAGCAGACCAAACGGAAAATGCCCACAACGCGATGGTTTCATTGGAAGATCTGCAAGGCCGATTGCTGGAAGCATCGCAACTGACGAGTTCGGCGCGCGAACGCACCGATGCGTTGCTGGATCTTGAGTCTTCCTTAATCGATGACTCCAGCGCAACAGAAAAGGCGCAGGGACAACTCGAAAGTCTGATTGATCTTCGCAATCGAATTTCAAACGAAGGGTACGACATGGAGTTGGCTCAGGAACGACTGACGAGCTTGCTCAACCTCAAAGAGGACATTCTTTCCTATACAAACGGCCTAAGCGGCGCGATCGAAACGATGGAAAGCACCATGGAGCTACAGTCGCAATTTCAGAAGGTTGCTGGATCCCTCGATCGGATCCGGGGCTGGATGACCGAGTTCCTCATGTTGGAACCGACCATTGAACGGGCCATGAAGACCCTTCAGCCACTCACCGAATTGGGTAACTTGAGCCGGCTGAATGCTCGAGAATTACGCGACGCCGCCGAAGCCATATTGAGCCAAAGGCATGCAAATTTGGCACAAAAAGTGGATCACCAAAAAGCCGACACCAACCTCCAATCTAGCGGTGATGAGGCCCCATCCCAGAAGTAGTGATTGACGTTGGCTGCGAATTTGATTTACCCGATTGTGCGTCAGCACATGGCGACTCCTGATTGGCCCGTCGACCCTTTCCCCCCAAGGGTCGGCGGTAGCGATGCAAAGCGGGCTCGTGTGGTGCACGAAGCAATGAAACCGGCAAGCAATTGACTGAACGACCTTTCCTACACCACTCTTAGGCGATCGGCAGGCTGAAGCCTACCTGCCGCGTGGGCGCTTTCGCAAGATGATTATGTCGTAATACAGCGGTGTTTCCGAGCGAATGATTCGTTTATTGGTTTACTTCATTTCTTGTTTATAGCATGCGACTGATTACGAGTACAAAAACTCCCAAAATCGAATATTAATTCTTAGATAGTTTTCAATCCGCTGCTCGCCTTGCTGCCAATTAGCGGTCCACGTCGGTACGTCTTTTTTTTCCCGACGTCGTTAACTCGATTTGAGCCACAAAATCGATGAATCGCGGAACCTGTGCTGGAAGAAGGCGACTTCGGCAATATTGATGTATATCTTGCCGCAGTTGAGTCGCGTCAATTCCAGCTTCATTTACAACTTGACAAGCAACGATTTGCCCGGCTACTGAAGAAGTCTTCCCGTAGACACGTACATCCAGGACGCCTGGCACTTCTCGCACGATGTTTTCAACGATGGCAGGTTGAACCTTGTTACCACCTACGTTGATCATCTCGGACTGACGTCCGACGAAGTAAACACGATTTTCCTCGATTTTCACGAGATCACCGGTTGCTACCCATGTTTCGTCCCGAGCCTCGAGGCTGGGAATGGGGATCGGGTCCGCGTTGCATTCGAGTGTGGAGTTCGGCGATCGGACAAAAAGTTCGTCTTGATCAATCTTAAGCCGAGTCCCTTCAGCGATGGGGGACGTCAGGTAGCTGGTGGGAAATCCCGCTAGTCCATCCGTTACGGAAAAGCACCGCCCCAGTTCCGTCGTGGCATAGATGTGCGAAATCCTGGTGTGTGGGAATATCTGATTCAATTGATCCAACACCTGTTGGTCGACGATTTCGCCGCCCAAAGTAATCTGCTGGAGGGGGACTTGCTGCAAAAGGAGCCGATCGGAAAACAGGATCAACTTACGCCAATACGACGGTGTCGCCGACACAAACTCGACGTGTGCCTTGAGCATCAACTGAGTAATCTCATCAGGGGATGCGTTTCGACTTGGGACGGCCAGCGTATCGCCCAACGCAAGTCCTTGCAAAATAACCTGGAGACCCGCATACAAATGCGGCTGATATGTGACCAGCCAAGCAGAGGATTGGCGCGCTAAGGTTCCACGTCGCACGGGTCGACTCAGACTTGCCCAAGTGTGCCGAACGGGCTTCGGGTTTCCGGTAGTACCGGATGTCAGCAGTGTGACGTAGCAGTTCCCAGAGGCAGGTTGGACAACCGACCCGGTCGCCAACGCTACCCAAGACGGGCCAGCCGAACCGTCGGTAGCGCGAAGTACGGCCAGGACATCGAGAGTACGCGCCAAGTCTTTCGCCGTTTCTTCCGGATAGTAGGCATCCAGGAGCACGACATCGCAGCCCAAGCTTTCGAGTGCTGCCAGAGTTGCGAGCCCCCATCCAGTACAGGCAAAACAGACGGCCACACGCTGGTTGGCAAGTTCCTGGTACTCGGAGCGCAATCGCTGAAATTCACCCTGCAATTCGCGCCAGGTTACTCCGGAGGATTCGCCAATCAATGCAAACCGCGTACCCCATCCGGTCTTTGGCAGGGCAGATAGCAAATCACCAATCATGCCACATCCAAGAGTCTAGGCATTAAAAAAGCTACTTGCCACACCTTTGCACACAGGCGACAATTCGCTCTAGGTCCGAAAGCTCAAGTGCCGACCCGCTAGGAAGACACAGGCTGCACTCAAAAATTGATTCGGCCACTTGGCCCCCGACGACTCGACAATCAGCAAAGACTGGTTGTTTGTGGAGCGGTAACCAGGCTCGCCGCGACTCGATATTCTCTTCTTCCAGGGCAAGGCGAATATCCTCACAACTCGCTCCAAAAGCGACAGGATCGACGCAAATCACCGAAAGCCAGCGGTTGGATATGCCAAACGAAGCTTCGGGCATAAAACTGATGCCGGGAAGCTTGCAGATTGTGTCTTGGTAATATTGGGCCACGCGACGTCGTGCCGCAACTCGTTCATCCAAAACTTCCAGTTGGCCAATGCCCACTGCCGCCAGGACATTGCTGAGTCGGTAGTTGTAGCCGATGTGCGAGTGGTGATAGATGGGTCCGGGATCTTTGGCCTGGGTTGCTAGAAATCGGGTATGCTCGATAAGCTTTTGATCATTGGAGCAAAGCATGCCACCACCGCTGGTCGTGATGATCTTGTTGCCGTTGAACGAGAATGCACTCGTCCAACTCGATGCGCCCACCGGCTTACCGTTGTAAGTCGCTCCGAGCGCCTCCGCCGCGTCTTCGATGATCGGGACGGCGAACCGGTCGGCGACGCGACGTAGGGCAGCGATGTCCGCGGACTGCCCGAGAATATCTACGGCGACGATAGCCCTCGGCAGTCGACCACGCTGATGCGCCTGCTCGAGTTCCTCTTCGACGAGTTGCGGGTCCATATTCCAAGTCTCAGCATCGGAATCGATGAAAACGGGAATCGCCTTTTCGTAAACGATAGGATTGGCCGACGCACAGAAGGTAAAGGTTGAACAGAGGACCTCGTCCCCGGGTTGAAGGTTGAGGTACCGGAGGGCCAGATGCAACGCGGCCGTGCCACTCGCGACTGCCGCGGCATGAGCCACTCCGATCCGTTCCGCGAATGCCTGTTCAAACTTCGTGAGATGGGGACCGACCGGCGCGATCCAATTCTGATCGAACACATGGCCAATATATTCACGTTCCCGTCCGCACATATGGGGAGGTGAAAGAAAGATCCTTGGTGGCTTCTCGGGCATGGAATCGACTCTCAAGACGCGGGAAAATATTCCCAAGTCTACCTCCCAGATTCGAAAGCCGCACCCTGGTTGCCCAGGAATTCAGCTGGAATCGGTCCAACGGCTATCCGACCGGTTGCTATCGATTCATTTGTGGCGGACGAGACGGCTCTGGATAGAAGTGCAGGTGCGTGA
>JAQCHP010000250.1 GCA_027619595.1 Planctomycetota bacterium | reverse complement strand
TCGAATTCCGGCCGTGCCTGTCAGCTCAGCCTCGCTATTCCGCCTATTTTCCATTCCCGTCCCGAACCACGTCCCGAACCATGACTGTCTCCAACTTATCCTGACTGTCCTGGTGTTTTCCTCTGGTGTTTTCTTGACTGTCTCCTACTAATCACGACTGTCCTGGTCTTTTCTGGTCTTTTCCGCGACTGTCCTGGTCTTTTCTTCTGGTCTTTTCTTCAAGCTCATCCCCGTGTTGGTGAACTCAGGTACTTTGCGGATACGGCCTCCGTCGGCGTTGATCGGAGCCAAAACTCGCCTCACTGTCTCCACCACGACAAGGTCGCCAAGTCGTTTCCCGACTACAGTCCAGAACTCGGCTGGGTCTATCCGGTCGAAACCGACGTTGGTTATTGGCCGGGTAGTTAGCCGATGATTTTCGAAGTTCTATGAATGGAATGCTTCGAACAATGGGGGATCCAACAAATTGCTCGCAGCATGAGCTACGATCCTGGATCTGGCTACCTCTGGATGTGCTATCCGCAAGTAGGGAGCGAAGGGGTCGAGCGCTATCCTATCGTCGCTGCATATCAAATTGTGGCTGGGCGTCGCGAAGATCTCAACGGAGACGGCGCTGTCGATGGGCTAGATATTGCGATTTTATTCTCAGCATGGGGCACCACCAGCGGTCAGGCCGATGTCAATCTCGATCGGATTGTCGATGGGGCAGATATCGGCCGCCTATTCTCTGCTTGGACTGGCGATGTGCGCGCTGCATCGCTGCCGGAACCGACCGCGATTCGGCTGTTCGGTATCGGCATTTTCTTATGCGTCGCGGGACGCAAGACCAAGCAACCGAGATCGTAAAGCACTCACCTCGCAGCTGGCCTCATGATTGAACGTCCACACTATTGAACGTTGTCCGGAATGGGTTGCCCGTCCTCACGCCGCGTTAGCAGATCCAGCACCTGGGGTTCGAGCGTTACCGGGGTGACTGACACCCGGCCATCGCCATAGAGAAAATTCGTAACCCCCGGATGCCAACTACCAAACGTGATTGGAATCTGATTGGCGTTGAATCTCTTGTTTATCTCTTCCATGGGAGACTTGGCGATTGGGTTATTGATTCCTCCGACCCGGGCGAACGGATGCATGTGGTCGCCATTATAGATGGACGAATCGTCGGGCCATTTCCCAAACTGATCGGCGCGTAAGAACTTTTCACCGGCAAAGATCGTCTTGCTGAGTCCGTCGGTGATATGCTTAAATCCCAACTTTGAATCCCAAATACACTCCTGCTTATCGGTCAATCGGCCGAATTGAGTAATGATTACGCCGGTCTGCTCCAAGTGCGAGATACTCGTATCTACGCTAAACGAATGTCCTGCATTCCCGGCATAATCTCCGGCTGACCCCGGTTTGCCCCTCCCCGGCTGTTCAGCCGACAGGGTCATACTCCGTTTGCTAGGACAAAAAAATGTGGGGATCAGTGTTTCGCGCGCTCGCTTATTAATGTCGGCATAGTACCCATCCTCAAGCCGCCAAAGTGCGTATTCAGGTCCCGCTTCCAAATGGGGCATGATCAATGTGATCCATGACGTATAACCAACCATCGTTTGCGGTACTGTGAGATGCCACCGGGCGGGAGGGATCTTTTCATACGTGTCGTGGAACATATGGAGGGCCAAACCGACCTGTTTTAGATGGTTCGTGCAAGTCATCCGGCGCGCCGCTTCACGGGCCGCCTGAACGGCGGGGAGCAACAAGGCCACCAACACGCCAATGATTGCGATTACAACTAACAACTCCACGAGCGTAAAAGCATTCTTTCGCCGTGGTAACATATACACGCCTTTGTTTCGGGACCTCCGCACTAAGACGCGGCTACTTCGCCTGAATCACGATTTCGACTTCGCGCGGTCCGTCCTTAGCAATGGTGTACTCCAAACCCGACGTAGAAGGATCCGCATATCGAGCGGGAATTGCGCTGGTTGCAACCTTCTTTTTTGGGTCGGGCTTGTCCTCCCAGGAATTCGGAATGAACACCGACACGCTGTGTTTACCCAAAACGACTCCGTCCCCCGGCTTGAATGTCGACAAGCTGCACGCGCCGTCGGCGTCGGTACTACCATTAGCCGACTTTTGCGCCTCGGCACAATTAAAAACCACTGAAACGCCGGAAAGCGGTTGTCCCGACGCGTTCGTGACACGCACCTTCAGCGGAAAAACCTTTTGGCCATTGTTGCAACCCGTGAGAGACAGCACCGCCAGCAGGCTGGCAGCCGTCGCAATTCCGAAAACAACGCGAGCGAGTTGAACCTTCGGTTCAACTGTATGGAAAACTCTTCGAGCAGCAACCAACGGTGTCCCTTTCCTGTGTGGTTCCATGAAGTTTTCTCGAGGATGCGCCGACGGGCCTATCTACTTTTCCCGTTCGCATAACCGGATTTCAAATTACTGGATACCGTCCACAACGGTGCCATCCTCACGATTTGCCAAGCTAGTCAAGACTCGCAACTCGGTAGCGGAACTCAAGGGCCCCACACGCCCGTCTCCATAGAGGAAATTAGCGATGCCTGGATGGGGACTGCCAAAGTTCGAGCACCCCGAGGAACACCCCACATCATCCAAAGAACTCTTTGCCAACGGATGTGGAACTGGACGCTGTATATAGCCCTTGGTCGTCTTGCCAGCAAACCCCGCACAACGGCCCCAATTGTGGATATGGTCATCGTTGTAGATGGATGAATCGTCCGGGTATTTGCCAAGATGTGTGTCCCGCAAATGTTTCTCGCCAGCAAAGAATGTCTTACTCAGCCCATCGGTAACCATCGTAAAGGTAATACTCGGATAGAACGCCTCGGGGTCGGTGACCTCCGTCCGAACCCCCTGGAATTTCCCATCATTGACCGTCACGATCACGCCATTCATTTCGTCGTGGTACGGATTGCAACAACCGCTCATCACCGTACCGAAGTTCCCGGCGTAGTCTCCCGTCGATCCTTTTCCGAAATCGCCCGAAACGCCTGATACAGCGGATGGCATTCCGGAGCGTTCGGACGACAGTGTCCCTAGCGGGCGTTTCACGCTGGGGCAGAAAAAGGTGGGAATGAAATAGACGCGTGCCTCGAAGTTCTCTTTGGCGTAATAACTTTTGGTCAGGTCCCACCTGGCGTACTCTGCCCCACCTTCGAGATAGGGCAAGATCAGAGCGAACCAACTGACGCTACCACCACCGCGCCCAGGCGGCAGAATGCCACGGGCATCATGAAAGTTATGCAACGCCAAGCCAAGTTGCTTGAGATTATTTGTGCATTGCATACGTCGAGCGGCTTCGCGAGACGCTTGAACGGCGGGGAGCAACAAGGCAACCAACACGCCAATGATGGCGATCACAACCAGCAGCTCAACCAACGTAAACGCCGGTCTCGCATGTTGCGGCCTAAGCACGAGGACCGGCTGCTGATCTGGCGAAGCAACCACACCCCGCGGAAAGCTCGGAGACTCACTCCGCGTCCCAAGAGTTTTTGCGACTCTATCCGACGACCGTTCCACCAAGCGACGCGCCATTTCTAAGCTCCTGAAGAGGTCACCACCGAAATCGACACCGCACATCCTACCCCAAGGGTGTTCCGGACCCTGTGGTCGCATGCCGCAATCTGCCATCTTCTCTTACAGCGGAAGTTCTTAGTTGCCTATCGCGAGTTTAACGCATTTCCCAAAACGAACAAACACCCTTTATTGGTTCATAACCAAGGGTGCCGCGAAAACCGTAGCCAGCCAGAAAGGTCACCAGCAATGCGTGCGCCCACGGGAGCACGCGTCGCTGGAACCGCCCCTCGCTACCTCGACGGGAGGAAGGGGCACCTATTTTGCGACGGGGCACGATCTTTCTCAAGATCGAAACCACCACCGTTGAAAGACTCTATCCTACGACTGACGGCGTCGGGCCGCCAACAGGCCAACTAGGCCCATACCCAAAATACCTAGACTGGCAGGCTCAGGCACTGGAGCTACGTCGGCTTGACCCCAGCAGTTGAAAACGTCCGCTAGGTCAGCACCGTCAACGATGCCATCGCCGGTCAAGTCGGCTTGGGCATTATTCGTGCCCCAAGCATTGTAGATGATCGCCACGTCGGCGCCATCGGTCGTGCTGTCGCCATTCACATTACCGACGCAGCCACCAATGCTACCTGGTGCGTTGATTGCTTCCGTGATGGGGATGGCCCGATCTACACCGCGAATGTAGTCAAACATGGTCTCCATGGCAACATAATCCCCGCCTACCCACTGCGGGTCCTCGATCCCACCTGTTTCGCGTTCCGCTGTCGTACCGCC
>JAQCHP010000249.1 GCA_027619595.1 Planctomycetota bacterium | reverse complement strand
GCTTTTCTCACTTTACCAATCTGACTCAGGCCCGATCTTTTCGTACGTAAAATAAAATCAGCTACGGCGTTGCCCGTCATGGGCGTGATTGTCATGGGGTGCAAGTCCCATGTACGAGACTGGCAAACTTAAGGAGGTCAGCATACCAAATGAACGTTCCGATTGTCAAAGTACTAGACGAGGGCGGGCACCGACGCGCAGCGTTGGTCGCAGAAGGGTGACCGACCGTGGAGACGAAAGCCTGCGAATGCGTGCGTAAGTGCCGGCCTGTTCGCGCCGCCGGTCTTATTCACGTCAATGCGGCGAGGCTACGAACAGAAACGACACAGATTGGACTTGAAGAATGCTGCTGCAGGGTGCAGGAGTTTGCTTAGCCCCGATTTTACCACGTCCTCGTCCAGGAAGATGAAATACTGAAGCTTGTCCTGGGCGACGAACGAGAGGCCCGGCGCATTGTGGGCGAAGCCGGCCTCTAGCGTCTTGCCGCAGCGAGGACCGATCTGAAAAGTGGTCTCAGCCATTCGCATAAGGTCACGCCCTCCTGGGTTGTGACCGGCACGAGGGGAAGTCGGTCGCAGCGACTGCGCGGAAGAGGCTTCCCCGAGCGCCGGTGCTTTCCCACGGGGCGAGATCCCCGCGACCTTTTTATCTCGTGGCATGGAATGCTCTCCTTCGGATAGTGTCCATTAACTGGATTCTCGCTCCAAGACCGGACTTGGGTGGCGAGGGCAGGTTACCCTTGAGAAGTCACGTGCTCGCGCGAAACGTAATTGACTTAGCTCGTCTCTCCATAGCGTATCGACAAATCTGCGCCAGCCAATTCGACTCCTGCATAGGGTGTCGTCACGGCGAAGGAGTTATCGCCGGAACGAATCGAATCCGTGGCGACAGCAAAACGTTGCCGCCGCACCAACGCGACGCCTTCGGCATCGCCATCAGGCGTTAATGGAGTACCGTTCCAGACCACGTTGGGAATCGGATTCTCGGCAAGCCCGACAAAGTCGACAATCAGCGTGGCCGATTTGGCTAGTTGCAGTTGCTCCGAGGAGTCATAGACAACGAGCGGAACTGCGGTACTCGGTTCGTTGGCAGTCAGGGTAATCGGGAGGTCGTTGTCGAAGTCCTCCACGTCTTTGGCCCAGAACGCCTTGGGCATGAAATTCCCCGCATCCGAAACGAAATAGTATTTATCGACCCCCTGGAGCGCCTTCGGATCGCCGATGTAATTGAGAATTGAGCGCACGTACGACGTGATGGGTGCTTTACCGTTGGCAAACAGATTAAACGTATAGATTCCATCAGCACCCTCAGCAAAGCAGCGTTGAGCTGCAGCGTACCAGGCCTCGATCGGCAGCGTCGTTTCTTTTTCACTGCGTGGCGTGCGGTACGCCATGCCTGACTTGCTAATACAGGCGTACACCGGCACGTCGTGTTGGTGACCGAGATCGATCAGACCTCGGATCGGTTGACTAAAGGGTACGTATCCGCCACTCACGGACAAAACATCAATGAGTCCCGCCTGCAACCAAGCGGCGACATCGATCCCAATCCGGCGACAGTTTTCGATCGTGACGGGAACACGTGTCTTCAATAGGAACGGCTTGCCCTGCTTTTCACTCTCTCGTAAGACAACTCCCCGTACCGCGGTTACGAGACGTGTCAACAAGTCGGTTTGGTGACCGGTAGCCGCTTCTCCTTGGTATGCTGTGCGAAAATAGAAGGGGGCACGGAGCCAGTCGAGCTCCACGCCGTCTACTTGGTATTTTTGGAGGACCTCTTCCACAATCGCCACAACTTGCGGCTCGACGTCGGGGTGTTCAAAATCGACTAATGTCCAGAGCCGCCGTCGGTCGTTGTGGGAGAGCCCCTCTTCGCGCGTCCCCATAATGCGGCTGGGGTCTTTTTTTTTCCATTGGGAGCCGAACAGCGGTTCCGCCACATCGTGAATATCGTTCATTCGCAACGACCAGATCGATTCCAGGCCATGTTGCTTGGCAAACTGCGTTGACATTTGGAGGCCATCGGTCTTTTGAGCGAGGAACTTCTCAAAGTTGTTGTTGGCAAACATCCCTTCTCGTACCAGAAACCGCTCGGCGACGTCGGTATCATGAGTAAACAAGTTGAAGCATTGGGTTGTACAATAGTGAATGCTATCGACGTGCGATCCCAGGAGCGGCTCGTGGCGATCGGCGAGAAAGTCGTCGATCGTGTGTACCCCTGGAGTCCAAATATCGTCGCCGTCGTTGTTGTAGACGACTCGACGTCGGCGATGTGCAGCCTGGCGGCGCGCGGCGCCAAGCGACGGATCCAGATCGCTCGCACGAGAACTGGGAGCGGCGACAGCAGCCAACATCACTGCGCTGGCACCCACCAACATCTCGCGACGTGTCAAATTGGATAAAGGGGATAGTCGCATGGGGAGCTCACCAATTGCAGGGGGGAGGGGAGGGGAGGGATTACGGTGCAACGCGCCGTCCAAGGCATCTGGAAATTGCGTCAAGCTGGCGGGCATGCTCGAGACCACTCGACCTCAACAATATGCGGGTGGTTCTCGTATCTGCTCATCGTACTTAACGGACCGGCGGTTGCAAGTACACACGACCTCGTGTCCCAGGGCAGACGTTACCCGGGTCAGAAGATTGGGGGCGTATTCGGTCGATTGCACTATGTCTCACGAGCCCCCTGCCGCGACATTCTGTGACGTTGGGGGGCGTAAGGTCGACGGGATGCGTTGGCAAGCAGTCTTTCCGTCGTTCCCAGCAGACGGCCAATACCTTGTCACGCTTTCACAAACCCAACTGCCCAGCGTACAGCATAATCGTTTAACGGCAAGCCGAGGGCGACGGTGTCTAGCTCAACGGTAAAGTCACTTGGTGGCAACGCATCGAGTATATTTAACCGCGTGCTGGGGAGAATTTAGCTGATATTGACGTCTGTGTTGAGCGTGTTGGCGATGCAGTGTGCATTTGGAACGGTGGGCAGTATTATCGCTCCGTCAGACGACGTTGCATGCGGATTCAATCTATTCACTCGCTTGCGCGTCGTGCTAGTAGAGACCACGGCACATTCGCGATCGGTGTGAGACGGACAGAAGAGCGGTGTCTTGTCACGCCGAATTCGATATCGACGAACGGTGGTTGCCCCACTACTAGCACGACGCGCGAGCGAGTGTCTGCGTCGCGTCCGAACGTCTTCTGTCCATCGACGCGACTTTGTAACAGGCACGTAATGCTGGCAAACGCAGCGAGACCGCGGCGAGCGTTGAATTGCTCAATCTCGCTGCAAGGGTCCGCGTACCGCAGAATTGTTTAACGGCAAGCCGAAGTGCACGCAACCGATCGCAATGCTTCGTTGGACACAGGGAGTGCCTACGAAAAAAGCCCCGAAAAACGAGGCTTTGCGAATCCGTGCGACAGTGTACAAATGAATACAGTGGGCGGTACTGGACTCGAACCAGTGGCCTCTGCAATGTGAATGAACCAATTGCGCTACCCAAAAACGTCAAAAACCACGGTAAAAAACCGCTTATTCAACGCCGTTACGCTACTTTTAGCATTTCTTGCGTTCCTTGCAAATACCCCTAGTTTTTAGCATCCCAAAGGGGTAGTCGATGTCCCAAGGGGGTAGTCAAGAGGGTAGTGCGTACACGTTCTGGACGGATGCCTTGACCGCACCACAGAATAAACTTATCAAGTGTGAGGAGCGGTACATCGTCCCGAACCATCGAGGTCATTCAAATGTGGGAATCAAACTCGGAAGTGTTTGTCCACGATACGTATGTGACGACGGTTTATTCAGGCTACGTATACTTTGGCCTGGGAGCTGCGATTCTTGTGGCGTGTGTATTCTGGTGTCTTAGGTTGAGAGCGAAATGAGGCCGCAACTCGGTGGCATTGCATGTAACCCGCGCACAGGTCGTGTCGTGATGTCGTAGTGCGATGTCGTATGACATCCAGCCCCGAAGCTGCGGCCTATCGAACCTTCGGGACAACGTGCGACAGCTAATTCGCAAAGGAGTCGAACGGGTTAGAACGCCGATTTCGTGTTCGACTTGTTGAGGTGTTGGCATGTGAGCATCGACCCAGCCAAGCCGATGGCGATCGATTGGGAACCTGCACGGCGCGATTGAATGTATTCTTAGAGCGGCCAGCTCAGGGCGGCTCAAAAACCAACCAGCGGGGGAGTCTACCGACCTGACTTGTTAGTGCTGGTCGGGGGATTCAGTGCTTTTAACTCTGAACTCGATCTGCGGTCACTCGATCACCGCGAGCGCCACCCCAGGTGCATGAATTGGTGCTCGAGCTGGACCCCGCCTACTCAGGCA
>JAQCHP010000072.1 GCA_027619595.1 Planctomycetota bacterium | reverse complement strand
TGGCGTTGCCATAGCATATTCCTTTCGTCTGTATGCAGCCGATTTTCGGCGATTTGTCGTAACCGGACTCGCGCTGGACGACCAGTGCGATGAAATATCTCCGGCCACGGCTTGGTCAGGCCAAGTGGGTATCCGGTGTGGACCCACTGTCCCTTGCTCACTAAGACGCAGGGCTAGGTGAAAACCGAACAGGAAAATTTGCAAAACCTTCTAGAAATATTGCTTGTTCGGTTTCTAAGCGGCGGTTTGCTCGCGCGCGGCGAAAATTTAACATGTAGTGACCCTCAATCTTGTTATTCGACCCGGGCACAACGTCTACACGAGTTTTGATTGGATAGAGTTTTCACTCAGCCGTCACAGAACTTCTATCGTTTTGAATCGTTGCCGATTGCCGATCCTACACATTGACCCTGTTCCATCTATGGCCGTTTTCCGGTTTGGGCATTGATAGTATGTGTGTGGCCGGTGAAACGGCGGGCTGAGAATCGCCTCCATCTATACTCCCATGTAGGGGCAAGGTGGTCGAGCTTGCCGCGAGGGCTGGGCGAGCTCGGACACGACGCCAAGGGAGCAAAATGGTCCACAACACCCGGAAATTGCACAAAATTGGAGCATGCTTCCGGAATTCCCATGGAAAGCTATAATCAAATAAGTCGTTTTCCTGGGAGGAGACTCCACAGGGTCCAATTCGAGTACACCCGGCGCCAATCCGCAACGCGCAAGACGGGACCTGAAGCTCGCAGCTTCTATAAGGTCCACCGCGAACCACTTTGGCACCGTTGACTTGAGGATCGGATGCCAGAAATTTCTTTCTATTTTCGCCATTCAACGTGTCAAGGAACGCTCCACCTGCGATCCCACCCGACGACGTTTCTAGTTCTGGCAATCGGATTGTTCATATCGCCACTGCTGATGCCCAGCAAGTTACCAGGTAACGCAATTGATTTTAACCGCCAGATTCGCCCGATCCTGTCAGAACACTGCTTTCGTTGTCATGGCCCGGACGATGCGGCGCGAGAAGCTGAACTAAGACTCGATACACCGGAGGGACAGCTTGAGGATCTTGGCGGACACGCAGCTATTGTACCGGGTAGCCCTCATACCAGCGAAATGATGCGACGAGTTCAATCGCAAGACGACGCCGAACGAATGCCTCCACCGGAAGCAAAACGACCACTCCTTCCGTCCGAAATCGAACTATTGCGAAAATGGATCGAACAGGGGGCTCCGTGGTCAAGCCACTGGTCGTTCACTCCGCCAAAGAAACCGGCGGTACCCACGGTCCCCGGTACGGTTCGCTCGCATAATTCTATCGATAGCTTCATCCAAATGGAATTGAAAGAAAACGTGCCGCAGCTGCCCGTCGCCCCTGCGGCGGATCGAGTTACCCTGTTGCGACGCGTCATGTTGGATCTTATTGGGCTGCCTCCGACGCCGGACGAGGTTGCGGCATTCTTGCAAGACAAATCGCCGGACGCATATGAGCGACTTGTAGACCGACTGTTGGCGTCTCCCCACTACGGCGAACGGTGGGGAAGACTGTGGCTCGACCTGGCCCGTTACGCCGATACGAACGGTTATGAAAAGGACCGCGAGCGAAACATTTGGCCATTCCGCGATTGGGTTGTACGGGCTCTCAATTCCGATATGCCGTATGACCAATTTACGATCGAACAGTTGGCTGGTGATCTCTTGCCCAATGCCACGCCACAACAACGCGTCGCCACGGGTTTCCACCGCAATACAATGCTTAATGAAGAAGGCGGTATCGATCCGCTCGAATACCGTTTCCACGCTATGACCGATCGAGTTGCCACCACCGGAGTCGTCTGGCTAGGACTTACCACTGGCTGCGCTCAGTGCCATACCCACAAGTACGATCCAGTCACGCAGCACGAATACTACGGTTTGATGGCACTGCTTAATAACGCGGACGAAACCGATCTACAGATTCGTTCGGCACAAGATGATTTGGTCGAACTCAATCGTCTCAATTTGTCGCGTCAGCTGCTACAGGAGCTACCGCAACACTGGCCCGCTGCCAATCCGCAAATGCCGACCGTACCAAATCTTGAGGATGCTTTTGCAGCATGGCTGCAGCAGATGCGAAGTCGAGTCGTCTCCTGGAAGGTGTTAACCCCGGAAATTGCAACATCCAACACATTGCAACTCGCAGTGGCCGAGGACGGTACCGTTTCCGTGTGGGGCGATAGCACAAAGAATGACCGATTTCAGATCACGTACCGGCTCGATCAGCCCGTTGGCGATCAATTGCAGCAGATCACAGCGATACGCTTGGAAGCGATTCCCGATCCACGACTGCCGGGAGGTGGACCCGGCTTAGGCTACTACGAGGGCCCCAAAGGAGACTTTCGCCTAAAGGAGTTCCGACTCCTCGCGGATACCGCCCCAGTCAAATTTTCCCAAGCGACACATAGCAATATCTTGAACCGATTCGATCAGGAACCGCAGCCACTGCCGCAGCTTTATGATGGCGAACTTAAGTCAGGGTTTTCTTTCCGTGATGTCGTCCGAACTGACAAGGAAGAACATTCGCCGGATGGCCATCGAGTCCTTTTCATGTTTCAACTAGAAAATCCGTTGTCAACTCCGCAGCAACTGACGGTTGAAATGGATTTTGACCATTACTATTCTTCCGCGCTCGGAAAGTTCCGCATTCTTGCGACTGCCAGCCCTCAAAAGGCGACTGCTTATAATTTCTCCGATCACTTAGAAGCGTTGCTTCGATTGCCACCCGACAAACTCGATCCGTCCCAACGAAATCAGTTAAGGGACGCGTTTCTTCTGCAGGCACCGCAGCTGCGCGAACAAGCTCAACGCATTCACAATTTACGGGCTCCCACTAAGCCAACCGAAACGCTCGTCATGGCGGAACGTCCAGCCGAACATCCGCGGCCGACGTACTTGCATACCCGCGGCGAATTTACCCTTCCGGCGGAATTAGTGACTCCGCACGTTCCGGCCGCCTTGCAAACTTCGGATTCACCGACTCCGCGAAATCGGTTGGAATTCGCCCGATGGCTCGTGGCACAGAAAAACCCGCTGCCAGCACGCGTTTGGGTTAACCGAAACTGGGCCGCGCTGATTGGCCAAGGAATCGTTCGGACCCTTGAAGACTTCGGCGCGCAAGGTGCCCCCCCGACCCATCCAGATCTGCTCGATTGGCTGGCCACACGCGCCGTCGAACAAAAGTGGTCGACCAAACAGCTCCATCGGCTGATCGTTTCTAGCCATACGTACCGACAATCAACCAGTTTTTCGGCCGAACATGTAAAATTCGATCCGGATAACCGTTGGTTAGCAAGGATGTCGCGTCGAAGACTGGAGGGTGAATTACTCAGAGATACAATCCTCTCGTCCAGCGGACTTCTGACCCGTCAGATGTCCGGCCCCAGCGTGCGGCCCCCTCAACCGACCGCAGTCGTGGAAGATACGTACGATACCCCCACTTGGACACCCGATTCAGGCGCCAATCGGTACCGTCGCAGTATCTACACTTTCCAAAAACGCTCAGCCCCTTTCGCTATGTACGCCGCGTTTGATGCGCCGAGCGGTGAGGCCTGCGTGGCACGCCGCGATGTTTCTAACTCGCCACTGCAGGCGCTCACACTGCTCAATGATGATATGTTCCTGGAAGCCGCGCGTTCGCTCGGCCAGCAACTCAGTCGTCACGGCGGTAGCGACTCCCAAAAAGTGGCCGAAGGGATGCGGCAAGTAGTCACACGCGATGCCGACCCCGACGAAATCGGTTTACTCTGCGAGTTTGTGGCAACCCAACGACTGCGATTTTCCCAAGCACCCAATTTGGCACGTGACTTGCTCGGCCACAGTGTTTCTGCCGACAGTGACGCCGCTAACAGTGACGCCACTAACCGGGACTCTGACTCTGCCAACAGGGACGCTGCCAACGGCGAATCCGACGGCCACGTGGAAGATGCCGTTTGGGTCGCTCTGGCCCGTACACTATTCAATTTGGATGAACTCATCAACCGCAACTGAACGAGCCATCTATCAAACATTTTACAAAATTGATCGAAAACACCACCAAATCTCCTAAGGAAATCTTGAAACAATCTCGATGACTGTTGCTCCCCAAGCTACCGTCCGTCACCTATTACTCCAAAGTCAAATCATGTCAAATATTTCACAAAATAATTCGCTTCTATCGCGGCGTTACTTCCTAAGCGATTGTCAGATCGGACTGGGCAAGATCGCGCTGGCCGGACTGCTTACAAATGCATGGACGGCATCCTCAACGCGACGTGCAAATGCAGCCGCTCCTTCCGATGGCCTCGCCCCAGCGCCACACTTTCGTGGCCAAGCGAAACACGTGATCCATCTTTTTATGGGGGGTGGACCGAGCCATCTGGAGATGTTTGATAATCATCCGGAACTCAAACGTTGGGAGGGCCAGTCACTGCCAGCATCTGTCTTGGGGAATCAACGGTTTGCCTTCATCAAACCGACGGCTGCCGTCCTAGGGCCTCAATTTAACTTCTCGCGACATGGACAATGTGGTACGGAACTCTCCGAAGTACTGCCACACCTAGCACAAATCGTGGATGATATCTGCGTCGTTAAATCGGTACATACCGAACAATTTAATCACGCTCCCGCACAAATCATGTTTAACACCGGGTTTGGTCAACCGGGTCGACCATCCATTGGAGCTTGGGTCCAATATGCGTTGGGTACAGAATCAGACAACCTTCCCGCCTATGTTGTGATGCTCACCACAAAAGCCACAAGCGGAGGCACAGCGCTTTGGTCGAGCGGCTTCTTACCGACGATCCATACTGGGGTTCGGTTGCGGGCACAAAAGGACCCAATCCTGCATATCAGCAATCCGCCGGGAGTATCGAACGAATTGCAGCAGGACACCTATAACGTAGTGTCGCAGTTGAATCGCAAGCAACTGGAGCGACTCGGTGACCCGGAGATCTCCACGCGCATCTCACAATACGAAATGGCATCCCGTCTTCAGGTCTCCGCGCCTGACCTTATGAATCTTAACGATGAATCGGCTGAGACATTGGCAATGTACGGCTGTGACCCTAATACGCCCAGTTTCGCCCGTAGTTGCTTGTTGGCGCGACGGATGATCGAGCGAGGCGTTCGCTTTGTTAGCCTCTTTCACGAAGGCTGGGACCATCATGGCGACGTCGCAAATGGTGTGCGCGAAGCATGCCGCGCAACCGATCAGGCATCAGCGGCGCTCGTGGCCGACCTGAAGCAGCGTGGGCTTTTGAACGAAACGCTCGTCGTGTGGGGTGGCGAGTTCGGCCGCACGCCCATGGTCGAAGTCAAGGGAAAAGACCCTGGACGCGACCATCATCCACAAGCCTTTTCCATGTGGATGGCCGGCGGCGGCATTCGCGGTGGAACGACGATTGGACAGACAGATGACTTCGGATTTCGCGTCACAGAAAATCCAGTACATGTCCACGACATTCAAGCCACACTACTTCACTGTTTAGGGCTTAACCATGAACGGCTCACCTATTTCCATGCAGGACGAGACTTCCGTCTGACCGACGTGCACGGCCGCGTCGTACAAGAGATGCTCAGTTAACGCCCGATCAACGGATACTTGCCCGATGGCCTACGAACCGACACATCTTCACGCTCGAATGACTTGGTGAATTACTTGTCCGGCCACATCCGTGAGTCGGAAGTGTCGGCCATTGTAAACGTACGTCAACTGTTCGTGATCCAAGCCCATCAAGTGCAATATCGTGGCGTGCAAATCGTTCACGTGGACGCGATTTTCAGTGGCGCGGAAGCCAATCTCGTCCGATGCACCATAGGAAACTCCCCCACGAATCTGGCCTCCGGCCAGCCAATACGTGATAGCATGTGGGTTATGATCTCTTCCCGGTTTGTCACCTTTCTGGGCAATCGGCAGCCGCCCAAACTCGCCGCCCCAAATGACAAGTGTCGATTCCAATAGCCCCCGTTGCTCAAGATCCGACAACAACGCAGCAATCGGCTGGTCTGTTTCACCTGCGAACTGAGTGTGGTTACCAACGATATCCGCATGCCCGTCCCAACTTTGCTGGTTCTCCGTGCCGCCCGAGTAAATTTGGATGAACCGAACGCCGCGTTCCACCATCCGCCGCGCCATGAGGCATTGCGCGCCAAAATGCGCACACCGCTGATCCTCAAGCCCATAAGCGGATCGTATATAGGCGGGCTCTTGCAATAAGTCCAATGTCTCGGGAGCCGACGATTGCATGCGATACGCCAATTCGAAACTCTCAATACGTGCCGCCAGTTCCGATTCGCCTGCATGCGAGGAAAGATGCTGCTCATTTAACGCCCGCAGCAACCCAAGTTCGTCCAATTGTCTCTGAGCCGACACGTCGGGCAACCGAGAGAGATTGTCGATCGGTACCCCATCCGGCTTCAACCAAGTCCCTTGATACACGCTGGGGAGAAATCCGGCACCCCAATTGGCGGCGTGCCCCTTGGGAAGTCCGCGACCAAGCGGGTCCGACATGACGACAAATCCGGGCAATTCATCGCTTTCACAACCCAAACCGTAGGTAGCCCACGATCCAACACAAGGAAATCCCATTCGTGGAAATCCCGAATTCATCATGAATAATGCCGGACTGTGGTTGTTCGATTCGGAGTGCAAAGAATGTATAAACGCCATTTTATCTACATGCCGCGCCAAATTGGGAAACAGGTCGGAGACCCATTTGCCACTTTCGCCGTGCTGCCGAAAAGCAAACGGAGATCGCATCAGATCTCCAACCGAGTTTTTGAAGAATCCGGTAGTATCTTCAAACGTACTATCGAATTCTTTAATCGACTTTCCATCCCATTTCTCAAGCGCGGGCTTATAATCCCACGTATCAACAGGACTTGGACCGCCGTTAATGAAGAGCCAAATCACCGCACGAACCGGCGACGCAAAATGCGAGTCCTTCGCTGCCAGCGGATTAATCGGCACCGATCCACCTCGGGACGGGCGTGCCAACATTCCGCCCAGGGCCAACATACCGGCACCCATGCCGCAATGCTGCAGCCAATTTCGGCGGTCAGGCAGCCACGGAGACGTAGCGCTGCCGGATCCTCCGTGGGTCTTACTCGACCGGACTGAAATCGATTTCGACACGGCATCATTCCACATAGACAAACTCATTTAGGCAGATCAGTACTTGACACAGATCAATCAAGCGGCCGCGTCGCTCGCCTATCGACAGTTCGTTTTCCGTCGGACTGTCACGCTGTACAAAGTCACGCTGAAACTCTAATTCGCGGCGACTCGGCTCGCGTCCGAGCACCCGAACATAGGCTTTTATGATAAATTGGTCGACGTCAGCGTCGTTCGCGTCCACCTTGCCACTTCCACTATCAGCACCGGCAACCCGTTCGTCAGGACGGGATTCCTTCACAAATAGTTCTGGGTTGTCATGCAACAACGATTTGGCGAGATCCGAGGCGAGTTCGCGCACGTTGCGTTCGTTAAGCAGCATCAAGGCCTGGGGAGCGATCGTCGTGCGGCTCCTCGCTCCAATACTCACCAACGGCTCCGGCATGTCAAACAACTGCATACTACCCATCATTTGACTGCGTTTGACGGAAAAATAAATGCTACGCTTGCGTGACGACGAGTCTAACGTCCCAGGTCCCAACATCGTCGGATCGAGCGTCCCCGAAACCGCCAGCATGCTATCCCTCAAGGCCTCCGCTTCCATCCTCAGATAGGGGAACCGCCACAACCGTCGATTCTCCGGATCGACCGCCAATGCGTCGTGCCGCACGGCCGATGACTGCCGATAAACGTAGCTCGTCAGAATGGCACGATGAATCGACTTTAGATGCCATCCGTGTTGAACTAGTTCCCCAGCGAGCCAATCCAGCAGTTCTGGGTGCGAGGGGCGATCTCCTTGCATTCCAAAGTCGCTCGGCGTCGCAACAATTCCCGTTCCCAGATGATGCTGCCACACGCGGTTGACGATGACTCGCGCCACTAAACCACCGGCTCCCTCGGAGCAATCGGTCACCCAATTGGCCAGAGCCCGCCGCTGGTAACCGGTGCGGCTATCTAGCGGAACGGGATCGCGCCAGCTGGTCGCAGGTCTGTTGGCCGGCATCAGCACTTCCAGAAATCCCGGTTCGACGACGTGATCCTTTTGCGCCACATCGCCGCGGCGAAGATAGTAAGTCGGGGAATAAAAGTAGGGGTAACCCCGACTGCTAGCTGAACTGACGACTGGCGGCAGGCCTTCACTAGCAATTCGTATTTTAGCGTTTTCTTCGGCGGTTCCCGGCAGGCGAGAAGGACCGACTCGATCCCAGTCCGCCTCCGTCAATGCCGGAACCGTGGCGGTAAAGTTCGCCGCAAAACGATAATAGTCCTCGCTGGTGATGGGATCAAACTTGTGATCATGACATCGCGCACATCCAATTGTCATCCCCAAAAACGCCACACCGCAAGTGGCAACCATATCGTCGAGCTGATCATATCGTGTTCGCTCAAATTCGGACTCGGTTATCTGAGTCGGAAAGACCCCAGCCACCAAGAATCCGGTCGCAGCGAGCGCCAGTGGATGGCCCGGCGCAAACTCATCTCCGGCGATCTGCCAGCGAACGAAATCGGCGTACGGCTGATCGCTATTCAATGATCGAATCACGAAATCGCGATAATGAAACGCATGGGCGCGATCCGTATCGTGTTCGAAACCATCACTTTCTGCGAATCGAGCCACGTCCAACCAGTGCCGCGCCCAACGTTCGCCATAACGTGGATCGGCCAACAGCCTGTCGACGAGTCGTTCAAACGCGTCGGGCGACTTGTCCTGTGTGTATTCGGCAAGCTGCTCGGGAGTTGGCGGCACACCCAAGAGGTCCAAAAAAATACGGCGCGCCAAAATACGCCGTTCCGCCAAGGGACCAAACGACACGCCGACCTCGGCCAGCTTTGCTTCCAAAAAAAGATCCACAGTGGTCAATGCGCGCGAGCCACCCTGTGGCGCAGGGACTGTCCCGGGACTCAACGGTCGATACGACCAAAACTGCCGATCGGACGCGTTGATTGTACGCTTGTCCCCTTGCACCGCATCCGCGCTCACCAAAGGACGATCGTAGGGTGCTCCATTGTCAATCCACTGCGCAATCTTTTCGATCGACGCAGCGTCTAACCGCTCGCGTTTCCAGGGCATATGCGGTTCTGCCGAATGCATCGTCACCGCCAAAAAATGACTGTCAGCCGACGAGTCCCCCAACATACCGCTTGTGTGCAGTGATTCTTGGGTGCCAAGGTCGAGGCCCCCTTTAGCGGTTGGACCGTGGTGACATTCCAGACAATTCCGCTCGAGAATCGCGCGCACTTCTCGCTCGAATTGTTCCTTCCCAATACGCTGCCGTTCTACTGGATCCTGCGCACCGCGTGCGTCTGCAAGCTCCACACACCCTAACATCGTGGCGACGATGAAAAACGATGCCAATCCCACGCGCATTCCGCTAAATTCCCCATTTGTGACCATACAAAAAGCGTAATTGCCAATGCTCCGAAACTCAAGCCGGAAACGATCTTAGCCGACACGTATCCCCAATCTACTGCGGCAGATCCACTACAACCGACTTCTCCGGGCTGTCACGACGCCCCTTTTCTGCAGTGGCCCAAATCTCGCCTACACCTAGCGAGTGGAGCTCGATACGACCTACGCGGCAGGAGCCCTCTCCAAGCCCACCTGCGTGGGTTCAATCCGTAGTCACGTCGCGTTTGGCGAATAATTCATTGAACAACGCTTGGGACCGCTGCACCCCGGCCTGTGTTAGCCATACCGATTTGCTCGAGTTCTTAGGGTCACTGATGAACCCGTGTTCATACAATCGATCAAGCACGGACCAATCGTGCCCCTTCCATGCCCGACAGCCGAATTCCGATTCGTCGTGCATGGTAAGCGACAGCAACGCCAGAACGACATCAGCTATCTTATTGTCATCGTATTCCATCATTACCTCCAATCACACGACCTGAAAACTCGCCGACCCCTCGTCACACTCTAACGTCTGACTCCTCACAGTATAGTGCGTCGTTCGCCTTGAAGAAGGTTGGCACTCCGTTTGCCGTGATGGATTGCGCCCAGCAAGCGGGCCGAGCATCCGGTTGCTCGGCCCACTTCACAGAACCAGCCGTTGCGATCGCAAACATCGCCGATCCAATCGCAACAATCTCACGATAGCCCTCAGATTCCAGAGGGTGAATGCAAGGCCGAATTGTAACCATCTCCCAGTCAAGCCAGTGGTGAACATTTGGGACTATCCCAACCGTCGAGTGGCCCAGCCAAATTGCTTTCCAATTCACGAACGACATCGCGCCGCGTGGCGCCAAAAACCAGCAATATCGCGAGACAACGCAACGACGCCCAATTTACCGATGCTATGAAAATGGCCCACGTCCAAACAAGCACAAACGCGTAAGCGAGCGAATGCGTCACGTCCCGAGTAAGACAGACGCGCCACATTGGGGATAGAACCGGTGTTCGTACACTCTAGGTAGGATTCGTGGCCGAACATAAATATAAGCCGTTCAGGTACCTGCCTACCACGAGCACTCATCCCCGGCCAGTAGACGCCCTACTCACAGGACGTTTAAAATGACCTACCCATAACGGGTACAGTCCATTGGAGTAGCATACGGCACCTTTAATTCCCTGGTTCAGATCAACTGGGCATCCTAGCAATTGAGTAGAATAGGCTTTCTAGCGCAGTTGATCCGATCCACCACAATCTTGTCGAACCACAGACCACAATTCCGCCCTCGGTCGATGCGACGGCCCCTTGCGACTCCCAAAGACTGGAGATGAACCGTGCAGGCTACCCCTTACCAACCGCCACGCGGGTGCATGTGGCCGTCGCTGATTTTAGGAGGGCTTTGTTTGACCGTCGGTGGACTGTCACTGCTGGCCGTTCCAAGAATGTGGCAGCGGTCACAGGAAGAGTGGAAGGAGACGGTAGGCGTCATTATCGAACCTTATGTGGAGACGGGCGAACGTTACAACCGCGAGTCCTTCCAACGTGTCGGCAGAACCCTCCACAAAACGACTCACGAAAATCCGACCTATCACGTGCGTCTCAAATATCGCTATAACATCGCAGAGAAAGAATACGACGGCGAAGCCCCTGCACTACGCCAGCCCGACGATGACGAAGATCCGTAGCAAGCGCAGTCCATTTTGCCAGCTTACCCTGCTGGAGACAAACTCGCAGTCTTTCATCACCCCACCGAACTGAATCAATCTCGATTGACCATCAAAGAACCGGCAATCGAGTTTGGCCTCGATGTTTTCTTTGCTTTTGCCTTTTTGCTCTGCGGGATCGGCTTCCTAGCTTTTGGCCGATGGATTTCGCGGCGAACTGCGAACAACATTTAGTCAACAGGCCGTAAAAGGCACAACTGCTGGGAGGCGTCTCATCGAAGAACGCTAGGCGTTGACACATCTTACCAGCAACCATGGCCTTGCAAGTGCGATATGATCGGCAATAATCCTCCTCTGTGGCGGTCTTGAATTCCTTCCCTGGAATGGGAACGTAATTGAAGTTGCCTGATATTCTTAGCATTACGCGAAGAATCCACTTGTTTTTCCACTTCTACTCGGGACAATTTCCATGTTGACACCATCCAACTGCTCAAATCACCATCTTTCGCGCACTTTCGGTGGCCCGTTCGTTGCAATGTTTCTGTTGGCGTCGCTTACGCTGGCCGACCCGCCCCCATCGTCAGAACCGTCGCTCCGATCTGGCGAACGTTGGGTCCATCAGTATAAGAACGGTGATGGACAAGTGCCTGATGGCGAGAATGACAGCGAGGATGACACCGCCGCATTTTTGCAGGCCTTGCAGGACGGGCCGGGCGTCGTCCGAGTGCCGCGTGGAACGTTTTATTGCAGCGAAATCACGGTGCCTTCAGGGGTAACTTTGATGGGAGAAGGGCCAGCGACCATTCTCCGAGGCCCTAACAACAAGCCGATTGTTTCTCAGAAAAGCCTCGACAATTGGCAGATCCGCGATTTATCGTTTGCAGGAAACGCCGGCGGTGACTGGCACTCGCGTCAAGATGAAAAGCAAGCGGCCATCTCTGTATTCGATTGCCGCGCGTTCAGCATCTCGGACGTGACCGCTGTCGATTTCAACGGCGCGGCGATCCAACTGGAGAAGACAATGCTCACCCTAGACGATCGTTATCCGACCAGTCGATCCCACTTGCACAGAATTACCGTGGAACGCAGCTTCATTGGCATCCGTTTTGATACGCGAGCGGAGTATATTAATGCAACGCACCTGAGTTGCAGCTTCAATGTCGTAGGATGCGCAATCCATGCTGGCAACGTACAAATTGCCGCATCGGGCTTTAACAATAACGTCGACGGCATGGTGATCGAGGACAAACAGAACGGATCGCATGGCTGTATCACAGGATGCATTCTCAATCACAACGATCGATTTGCTCTACACTGCAAAAACGTTACCAATGGCATGGCCATCGACGGTTGCGCATTTTTCTACGGTGCGATCAAAATAGAGAAATGCGTAGGAGTCAATCTAACTTCCGGCATGATTAGTTGTACGGTTGACGCGAAGGATAACACGCTGGCCAATCGCGTCTCGGGGAATTTTGTGATCGAGAATCCGCCCGGGTACACATTCGAGTTTTCCCCTCAAATCCTCGTCGAGGGAAACTTTGATGCCAAGGGGAGCTGGCAGCACAACCGAGCTGTAAGCGCCCCAGCGACCAACGCAACACCCTGACACCCAAGGGGACAAGAGCCATTTATAAGGCCTGAGGATCGATCATTCCTTCTGGACGATTCCCTCTAGACCAAGGCCTGAACTACTCTGTTGACTGAAAATCATCGGCCATGCACTTGCAAGAGCGTGCCGATGCAATCCCTTCGACCTGCGTTTCGTACGCCGTTCGTTTTACCGGCTCCGATGCCGAAGAAAGCTGAAGGCAAAAGAGACCAAAAATCCAGAAATCCACATCAAAACCAAACTGGTATCTCTTGAGACGTCCTGCGCTGGTGCCTTTCCAAAAGCCTAATGACACTCCTGGCAACTTTGCTTTTTTCAGTGCCAACTCCTACGTCAGAACAGTTGAGGACAACTGTTCTACTATGCCTTTTTTCATCAATTCGAGGGGATTGCATGAATGGTCCAATAGATATCTTCCGAAAAAGCACTGCCACCGACGTCGGACACACTCAATCGCAGGTGCAGTTGATCGACGGGGCGTAGCTTCGGCACTTGCAAGACCAACGTCTTGCCATCGTCGCGGAGCGTGGCACCGTCGATCGTCAGCAACTGTTTACCCATTTCACCTGTCTCCGGATGATACGCATCGGAACCGTAATTGCTTGTCCATTGATAGTTCCATTGCAGCGCCGAGTAGGATTGCAAGTTTGTTGCGGCCTTGGGATCTAGGGCAAAATTGAATTCAATTTTCAATTCGCCTGGGTGAACCTCGCAATCTGTAATCATTCTTACTGGCTGGCCCGTATATCGAACGCGATAGATGCCACCATCCGCCAGTCCGCCGCGACCGTTGTCGTTCCAGCCATTCAGGCCCGCAACGTAAACTTGACCGTCGACCGCGTTAACGCGACCACGCATGATGCCGCTCCCGAAATCGTGTGGAAATTTTACGAGCGCTGCCTGCGAGCTTTCACCAACTTGCTGGATCATCAAATAGAATAAATTTCCTTGTCCGTAACTCATGTGCAGCAGTCGGCCAGCCAACGGTCCAAAGCGTCTGTCTTCCACAAACAATTGGCCGCCTGATGAATTGTCAACTTCTTGAGGCATCCAAATCAGTGGTTGGTCAAACGTCTTGGGTGGAATGACGCTCTTGATGTCAATCTTGCCACCGTCCGGTGCCCAGGCGGCGTCTGCCTGATTCTGCACATATCCGTAAAAGCCACTAGGTCGCACCAGACTTACCTTGGAGGCAGGCATCCAGGTACCTTGATTGTCGCTGACCGTCAGTCGACCATCCGGAAAAATGCCCATTCCATTAGGCGTGCGTAGGCCAGTACAAACTACATCGCGTGTTTTTCCATCGGGCGAGACTTTGATGATAGCACCCGGAAGTTTGTAATCCGTGTATTGACCATTCTTTGCATAGTAGAAGTTGCCACTCGAGTCTGTTTGAAGATCAAAGTTGAACGCGTGGAAGTAAGTCGAGACATCGGTGTCTGCACTAAAGCTCTCGTAAAAATCTGCTTCACCGTCGGCGTTGAGATCGTGCAGTCGCGTTAAGCGATCGCGACACGTGACATAGATCAGTCCATTGACGACCTTGATGCCGAGTGGCTCAAACATTCCGCCTGCAAAACGCTTCCACCGTAGATTCAGCAATTCACCGTCGACGCCAGAAACGATCCACACGTCTCCGCCAACAGTCGCAACTGCCATTCGTCCATCGGGAAAAAAGTCAATTGCCGAAGTGCGGAACCAGGTGTTCCAAGGTGTCGATTCTGGGATCGTAATCGAATCGACTGCATACGCCCCCGTTTGGAATCCGCGATAACCGACAGTGGAAATAACGTCGGGCCACCGCAGCTTGCCTCCGTGCACCATCGCCGAAGGATCGATCTTCTCGATGGCTTGATCTGCCGGCTCGGCGATGGGCTCCGCAAAGCAAACGATGTCGATCAGACGTGCCCGTTCGTCGGCCGGAATCTTCACCGCCCATCGGTGCGCTGAATCCGCACTGATTGCTACGCCCTCCATGTCACCGGTGACCTGCGGCCGACTGGATGTTGGCCCCGACTTGCCGGCGGCAAGTACCAGTGCCTTACCTGGGCCGATCCTGAGCGTGTGCCGTATGGCTCCTCCACTATACGCACCGGACGGCACTTCAAGGATCGCGCGACCATCGATTGCGTACGACAAGACGATTTTGTCATCGTACAGGTAGTGCCCATAAAAATCGAGCCATCGCTGTGGCATCGGTCCTCGCGCCAACAGTTCTTCTTGAGGGTAATCCAGGGTACCGTCATGTCCCCATCGCCAAAGCCCCAGACTTTCGATGGGCTTCCCTCGCGGTTCCGGATATCCTTCGCCGCGTCCACGCTTGTGTTGAGTATCGTCCACATTCAAAAATCCACCGGACCAGATTTCGGCCTGATCCATCGTATGCAAGTCATAAGCGATGGTCATTTCACCCAGCTTAATCGACAACGCGCAATTGACCTCGCGACCCAGTTGTGAAGCAAGCGCAGGACCGTAATCCCGATCGGGTGCCGGTTTGAATTCTCCCATTTCTGAACCCGTGGGCAGCGATTGCAGGTAATCTTCGGTAATCGCTTGGTAGTCAGGGTTGGAGCCCTTCATGAAGCGATTGCGAATGTAGGTAACCACTTCATAACGCTCGCCAGGCGATAGCGCCGAAGCGGCAGCCATCAGTCCGTTGCCATGGGAAAGAGTCTTGAACATGCTGTATGGGTCGGCGCCAAATTTAAGCTTCTGCGTGCCGAACGCGCGGGCGGTTGCTAGCGATGGTTTATTACCGTCGGCACCATGGCATTGGATGCATGATGATTCGTAGATTTGCTGACCGCGATTGGACTTGCCGCTCTCCGCTTTTCGGATGATCTGCGCGTGATTTAGATTCGCCGTGTCATCCGTGACTATGAGCAGCTCAGCCGATGGCTTCAATTGGTCCGCTGTTTCAGGACCGCCTTTATGAATCTCGAAGAGATAGCTCAGCAGGTCCAGGAGTTCCCGCTGCGACTTCAGGGACGCCGCCAAACCTTCGGGCATCATCGAGATTTGCGAATTGCTTCTGACATCGACGTCCGATTTTTCGACGGTGATTTCTACCTGCAAGTTCGCGATATCGCGCAAGACGATGTTCTTGTCGTCTTCTCGAACCAACATTCCGCTTTTCACCTCGCCACTGTTCGTCAATAACTGAACCATGTGGAACCCTTCGCGGATTGACTTGGACGGTTGCAATAGTGCTTCCACCAAATGGACGTCTGTGATCTTATCGCCCAGTCGGGCCAAGTCGGGACCCAGGGGCGATTTTCCTTCGCCGGACAGATGGCATTTCGCACATCCGGCTGCAGAATTATGGAATACGATAGCTCCACGACGCGCATCACCTCGCAACCGACCTTCGGCTGCGATGCGAGCGGCATCGACGTCCGGGTTCATCAGTTGCTGAATCTCGGTTTGCCCGGCTACAGATGACGCGGCGAAGGCCAACGCTGCCCACAAGTGACAAACAATCACAGAGTCACGCATTCTCGATTTCATTTTAACAATACTCAATATCCAAGCACGATTGCATCTAAACAGGTCCCATCGCTCAGTCGCCCTCGTCAAGCGATTTGACTACCGTATCGCGAGCGCACCAGATGGCAACCAACGCTAAGGGAAATACAAACCCGCAAAACGCGCCGGTCGTCGCCATCGAGGTCCCGGATACCTCTTTGAGCAACCAACCGGCTACCAGCAAGCTCTGGGCGAAAACACGCCCACGAATTCCTCTGAAGGGGCAGTTATAAACGATTGAGGACACCGGTTCAGTTTGATTCTGCAGCAAGCCGATTCACGCCAGGATATCTTTCAGCACTTCGCCCCCCACATCCGTGAGACGGAAGTCGCGGCCGTTGAACTTGTAAGTGAGTTGAGTATGTTCGATCCCCAGCAGATGCAGCAAAGTTGCGTGGAGGTCATTGACATGCACCTTGTTTTCGACAGCTTTGTAGCCAAACGGGTCGGTGGCACCGTAGTGAAATCCACCTTTGACACCGGCGCCTGCCATCCAAATGGTAAAGCCATTAGGATTGTGGTCTCGCCCTTTGGCACCCTGGGAATCGGATGTTCGACCGAATTCTCCACCCCAGATTACCAGCGTTGAATCCAGCAGGCCACGAGCTTCCAGGTCGGCCAATAGAGCAGCAGCGGGCTGGTCCGTATGCAGGCCGCAGGATCGATGATTCACCTGGACATCGCTGTGACAATCCCAGGGCACGTCATTGACACTGCCATCGCCGTCCACGCCTTTACCCGCAAAAATCTGCACGAACCGTACGCCACGTTCGACAAGTCGCCGGGCGAGCAGGCACTGCCGGGAGAACGTTTCGCATTCCGGACGATCCATGCCGTACAACTTGTGCACCGCGTCCGTTTCGCTGGCCAAATCGAGGGCTTCGGGAGCCGCCATCTGCATGCGATAGGCCAGTTCGAAGGAATTGATGCGGGCTGCAAGGTCCGCCTGAGTCGCCCGGTCAATCGCGTGACGTTGATTCAGTTCACGAATCAGATCCAGTTGCGTCCGCTGTTGCTGATTTGAATGTTTTGCATCGCGAGTAAGATTGTCGATCGACTCTTTCCTTCGCGAGTCAAGTGCCAGAGCCTGATACGTCTTCGGAAGAAAGCCCGCTGACCAGATTTGATCGTCGCCGCGTGGCCGAGTATCGTGCAGAACCACATAGGACGGCAGATTTTGATTTTGCGATCCCAAGCCGTAGGTCATCCACGCACCCAGAGCGGGAAGGCCGGGACGGTTCGTGCCGCACATCAGTTCGAGTGACGCCGGAGCATGGTTGTTCTGTTTCAGGTACATCGAGTGCAGAAAACACATCTTGTCGACGTGCTGCGAAAGATGAGGAAACAAGTCCGAAACCCATGATCCAGATTCGCCATACTGACCCCATGCGAATGGCGACTTCAGGCATTTGCCGCTGGTGGTGAAGAATCCGGTCTTGGGGTCCGATCCGGCCAGCGTTTCACCATCGCGCTTTTGCAACTCCGGTTTGTAGTCCCACGTGTCTACCTGGGAAGGCGCACCGGTCATAAACAACCAGATGATCGATTTCACTTTGCCAGGAAATTTCGGCGCTCTGAGAGCCAGCGGATCAGCACCGTTTAACGAAATGGCATTCACGGGTTCGCTGGCTGTCGCTGTGTGTTCTTCACGCAACATGCTGGCCAGAGCAAGTGATCCAAAGCCCAGCCCGGCCTGTTGCAGAAAGCGACGGCGAGCCGGCAGGTTGATATTGGCAGCTGAGTCGTAATTGAACATAGGGCTATCTTTGCTGGGAGGGAAAAATACAATCGTCCTGCGGCAGTGTCCGGCAACTGTTTTTTCGGGGTTTCTTCATTTAATCGATGTAGACAAACTCATTCAGACAGAGAAGCACATGGCAGAATTCCGTCAACGCTTTCTCCGTGGATTCCGGTGAATCGCGGCCAATCGCTTCCCGCTGCTTTTCGATGAAGGCCGTCATTTGCAGCTGTTCCGCTTCTGACGGCGATCGCCCGAAAGCAATCTGGTAAGCCAGAACGATCGACGTGGACAGCGGCTGGTCCGCAGTGGGCCTGATTCTGGCAGTTAGCTTTTCTGCCTGCTGACGCACCAGCGGAGAATTCATCATTGCCAGGGCCTGTGTCGGAACGGTCGTCACGCTCCGTTTCCCTATGCTCTGTGTTGGCTCGGGGGCATCGAAAATCGCCATGATCGGTAGCAACTCGCTCCTTTTTACTCGAAGATATACACTGCGACGCTGCGAATCCTCCAGAACGCTAGCGCCATACATCAGGGAATCCCCATTTCCACCTGCGGCCAGCAGAGCATCACGGATGGTTTCCGCTTCCAGTCGCCGTGGCGGGAAATGCCACCAATAGCGATTGGCCGAATCAATCTTCAAATTGTCAGGATTGATGACGTGAGACTGCTGGTAGACATCGCTGAGCATGATCGCGCGGTGCAGTGGTTTCAGTTTCCAGCCCTGCCGGAGCAATTCCTGAGCCAGGTGCTCCAGAAGTTCCGGATGCGTGGGGCGATCTCCCTGGACTCCAAAATCATTCGGCGTGCCAACGATTCCTTGTCCCAGATGATGTTGCCACAGGCGATTGACAATCACGCGAGCCAGCAGAGCACCAGCACCGTTGTTGACATCGGTCATCCATTTGGCCAAGGCAACGCGAGGATGCGCCGCAGGCGAATCTGCAACGGCAGGATCCTCGTTCTTTCGCCACATCACCTGCAGAAATCCGGGTTCCGCTTTGCCTGCCTTATTGTCAACTTCACCTCGCCGCAGGAAGAAAACGTCCTGACCCCCGCTGACGGTGGTGTAAACCTCCTGCAGATGAGGCCGTGGCACGGCGGCTCTGTGATCGCGTACGGCGTAGAACACCTTCGCCGTTTCCGGATCGAAGGGCGCAAACCAGCGGGCCAATGGAACTCTCATTGAATCGGGCAGTTCTTTGCCATGGGTTGCCATAATGGCGCGGAGTTCGCTCGCATGCTGAGTCGTGACCTCACCGGCCCACGTCGCCGGATTGGGGTCTACGCTGAAGGCAAACCTCAGTCGTCCCATGCCCAGTTCTCGAAACGTAAGTTCGACAACCAGTTCTGTCCCCCCGTCAAAGCCAGCCAGTGGCTCTTCAAATTCGAAGATGGCCGCGTTGTCCTTCTTTGCCGTTGTCTTCACAATCCATGCCGTTTCCGGCCTGCCATCTGCGGCATTGGATAATGGCTGATCCTTGTCTTCGAAGGCCGCAAAGAGGGGCTTCAACTTCAGATTCTTGGGAACGTCCTTCGACTGCAGGTTGATCGGACGAGCCGTCACGGTGATTTCGCCTAACTGGAAACTTCCGTCCGAATTCAGTCCGGGGCCGCGTGCCGGCAGCGATCCATCGGTGAATGCATCCAGTCGCAACGACTGCAAGTTCTTCTGATGGGTGTGAAACGTCAAGCGATAGACTTCGTCGGCACGAACCTTTCTGCTCTGGCCACGCTGTCGCACGACTGAACCGGCCGCCAGCATTCCGTCATGGACGATCAAACCGCCGGCCGATTCCTTCAGGTACGAGCGCTCTGCTTCCAGATCGACAGGCTCCATGGTCTGCCAGCGAGTGGCCGCCGGCTGTTTGCTAAGTTCCTTTTCCTGCCATGTCGTAAACCGCGTCGGCAGTTCCGTGGCCGCAAACGCATTCAGAGCATCCAGAAGCGGCTGTTGGTCGGCATTGTGCTTTTCCTGAGCAAGCGCTGTGGCAGCTGGGTCCGGATCCAGTGGTCGTGGACCGTGAGCCGTGGTCGCCATGGCGGCTGCCAGAGCATAATAGTCTTGATGCGGGATCGGATCGTACTTGTGTTCGTGGCAACGAGCGCAGCCGAGTGTAAGTCCCAGCATCGATCCGCCGATGGTCATCATCATGTCGTCTAGTTGATCATAACGAATTCGCTCAACGGTCTTCACCGTAATCTGACCAGGGTAAGGTCCCGCAACGAGAAATCCGGTGGCCGCCGCGCCTTCGATGCTATCCGGGCTGATCACGTCACCTGCCAGCTGCATTTGCACGAACTGATCGTAAGCCATGTCGCTATTCAGTGCGCTAATCACCCAATCACGGTAGTGGTAAGCCCCAGGCCGAAAACGATCAAACTCATAGCCGCCACTTTCCGCGAAGCGAGCGGCGTCAAGCCAATGCCGAGCCCAACGTTCCCCGTAAGCGGGACTTGCCAGTAACTCATCCACGACTTTTTCGAAGGCCCGCGGCGACGCGTCGGCGACATAAGCCGCCATCTGTTCCGGTGTCGGCGGCAGACCAATCAAATCGAAGTACGCTCGACGAAGCAGCGCTTCCTTTCCCGCCGGAACGCCCGGCTTCAGTCCCTGACTCTGCTGAGCAATTGAAATAAAGCCGTCAATGGGGTTGGCTGCGATGGGCAGTTTGACCGCCTGAAGTGGCTGAAAGGCCCACCATCTCCGCCCTTCATCCAGGTTGATCTCCCGCTTTGGCTTGACCGGCACTGAGCCCTCACGCGGGTCCGGAGCGCCCAGATCAATCCATTTGGCAAAATCAGCAATGACTTCGTCGGACAGTTTTCCACTGGGTGGCATCTCGAGGCCGTCATACCTCAACGCTTTCATCAGTAGACTGTCAGCGGACTTTCCCGTTACCACCACCGCGCCGGACTCTCCGCCAGCCGCCACACCCGCCGCGGAATCCAGATAAAGCGCGCCCTGGAGTTTTTTGTTTTCCAGGGCTTCGACCGAATGGCAGGCATAGCAATGCTCGACAAGCATCGGGCGGATTTTCTGTTCGAAAAACGAAATTCCGGATTCGTCAGCGGCAGAACATTCCGACCGACTCATCAACGCGATCGCCAGAGCTGCGATCGGTAGAGCCTGAAGGGCGGTTATCCGTTTTAGAGTTTTCATGATGCCAAGTTCACCTCTAGCCGCATCGTCCTCCTAACCATTGGATGGGACAATGGGCCTACTGCCTACGGTCGATTGTAGTCTGCCGCTCCTCGACTGATAACGAGGGACTTTAGCCCCCCGCGGCCCAGACGCTAGGCGCCCAGGTGAAACGTTTTTGAGCAAATTGGGGGGGAGATTGTGGCTTAAGCGGGGTCCCATTCGCCTTTCGCCGCGTTTCTTGGCAAGGAAGTCCAAGAGTCAGAGCAGGTCGCAGCGACCTCTCGGACGGGAGCTGGGCAATCCGCGCGGACTGGATGGCCCCGGTAGGATCGCTATGCACGAAGCAACGTGTGACTCCGAGTCACACTAGGGGGATTGTCTCTAAGCCAATCACGGGTATCCCGGATGCCGAGAACCGCGAATCGGTCAAAATGCCGCCGATTCGTGTTCGTCGAACTACCACTTGATGCGTCAACGGCGGGGCGATATGATAATGAGACTGACTCTCAGTTGCGCTAGTTCGCCAGGCAGGTGTCTTGGCTCTGGTGGCTCCGTATTTTTTGATCGGGCGTTAGCATTTGGTGGGGTTGTGACCCTGCAAGGTGATTGGAAACATGTCAAAGACGCTGTGTGAATTGAAGAAATTGCTGAAGTCGGACTTCAAAACTTATCGAAAACTGGTCACGGATGCGTCGCATGTTTGTACAAAATGCGGCCGAGTCGCCAACGATAAGCAACTTCTGTGTCGCCCTGATCGCCTCAAAGAAGAATAAGCGTTCTCCGCCACATTCTCATCGAGGACTCTGAGTCGGGGCGAATTTCAACGGCCCGGAGGGCGGAAGATCCTTACTCGTTGATGCAATTTCAACAAAATTGCGTTTTTGCGCATGATAAATCAGCTACGACGTTGCTCGTTGGGGCGAACCGCCACAACATCCCGACCGCCGGATTGAACCAAAGGAAAAGCATCTGAGACGGAAAACCAACAGAAGCAATAGAGGCTGTCTCTAGTTTGCATAGTGGCTGTTCGTCAACATCCATCGAAATAGTTCATCACCAATGAAAACTGAGGTGGTCCCAAGACGATATATCGACCCAAGATGCAATCGCGATGTTCAAGGACTCAGTCGCGTACTATAAAAAACACGGGCCCTTACCAGTCCATCCATTCTTCGGCAAAGCCACACCGGAACAATCGAATCGACTGTTATGTGGCCACGCCGCAATGCATCTCAGTTTCGTCCATCCTGAGTAGTTGCGTTAAAATTCCGACGACCGGCGGCGATGTTCGGCAGCCCCGGGCGATCAGCACAATCAGCGCGTACCGACGCCTAAGACAGACACCTTGCAAGCGGAAGGTTGGCAGGGGCTCGATCGGCCGCGCCGCTCGTCAACCCGGCAATTAGCTGACGCCCCGTTGGAGCTCATGGCGACCGAGGTTGTGTCAACCATCAACATTGGCAATGATCTGTGCTACTTCGTCGTCGCTCCAGTCACGTTCGCTGGTCCGTCTGATTGGGGATTCATGGCCTTCAACCTCCGACTGATCAGTAAGCAGTAGATCAAAGGGATGATCCCGACAACGCCAAATAAACAGTCAACGCATCGCCAGTAAATTGGAATTCCTCGCAGAGGGCCGCAAATCAAGGCAAGTGCAACCACACCTAAACACGCGACAATACCGGAGATTAAACTCCAATCGTACCGCGTGGGCTCTTGCAGCGGTCCGACAAAGAATAACGCGATCACGATATGGGCGAATGCGAGCCAGTCCGTGCCGTAAGCCAGAAACGGGTACGCGTCGTACGATCGCTCCAGTCCGGAGCGCACGTACGCGATCCAGTATGCGAGGCCGCTCAGAGACGCAGGATCAGCCTCGGCACGAATTCCCATCCAGGATGCAAGCACGTTTAACTCCCATCGCAGTGGGAACGCAGTTACACCACTGACGATCAAAGCCAGCATGAACAGCGCGAGAACAAACCGGAATCGCCGTGTCAGGTCGGTGGCGGACATTGCGCTAGGGTACCACTAGGCATCACCGGCGGCCAGCCAGTGTGACGCTTCGATGGCTAAAGCGACAAAATTTTTCGGTCCGGCGCATGCCATTGATAGGGTCATTACCCATCGACGAATCATTGTCGGTCCGGCGCATGCCATTGATAGGGTCATTACCCATCGACGAATCATTGTCAGGTTTCCAGGGGCTCGATCGGCGGCGCCGCTCATCGCCCCTGGCTATTGACTGACGCCCCGTTTGGGGCTCATGCCGACCGAGGTTGTGGCCAACCATCAACACTGGCAACCATCAACACTGGCAATGATCTTTGCTACTTCGTCGTCACTCCAATCACGTTCGCCCACACCGAGAGGAGCCAAAGGCGCGCCGATTTCCATGCCATACTTGAGCCGCATGGCAGCCCGCATGAATTTAAATACTCCGCCTGATCGCAAGACAAGGGCAATGGCCGACTGGAAAACCAACATGAACTCGGTAGCGCCCTGAACATTACCCTTAACGAACGCGTTTCTCTGTGAAAGGCAAACCGGGCCGAACAGGTTGTAGAACGTACCAATCGCACCGACCACACCACAAAGGACAGAGTGACATAACATTTCGTCAGCACCACTGAAAAATCGCAATCGTCCGTGTGCGGCAACCTGAAGTAAACTCAACTGATTCAAATTCATGTCGGTATACTTCATCCCAGCGATGTTCGGCAGCTTGAGGAGTCGCTGCACGTACTCGTCGGAACTAATCGCCATCTGTGACAGATTGGCAAAGTGGTAGATATACAAGGGCAAGTCAGTCGCCGCACCGATCTGGCGGTAATGCTCAAAAACAGCGTCCGCGTTGTAAGAGTAGTAGGGGGGGCCAACGGAAGAGATGGCATCGGCTCCCGCGCTTGCCGCCTGCTGCGCCAGCTCCACCGATTCTGCCGTCGACATGGCCCCCACATGAACCATCACCGGAATCCGGCCAGCGGAGGCCTGGATCGTTCGTTCAACGATGGTTCGCCGACGCTCATTCCCCAACACGGGCCACTGTCCGGTAGAGCCGGTAACGTACAGCCCGCCCATCTTTTGACTAACGAAAAGTTCGACGAGCTGATCGATCATCGGGAGATTGACTTCGCCCGTGGCAGTCAGTGGCGTCAACGTTGCGGGCCAAAGTCCTGAAAATCTGTCACTCATGAATTGACCTCTGTGCGTCCTGAATCAACGACTCAAGCGGGTAGGGGGGTAGAATCGCTTCATGATAGCCGCATCCGAGCGGGGCGCACACGCCGCGTCTTCCAGAGACCAATGAAAGCCCCCCGAGTACCATGCAGGTAACAGAGGCTATGAAGACTCCACAAAATTTTGAAACTTTCCGACTCAAACATTAGCCGACATTGTTGGTTAACGAAGCGTGTGGGCTTTCGGCAAGAGTTGTCGATTTAGCGAAGAAACTCGAAAAGCAACTCGCTTTGATTACTAACACCGACCCGCCCTCTGTCAAGCGTGCGCCGCTGAAACGTCCCACCGGCAAGAAGCGTGGTGGGCAGCCAATTTGTCGAACGGACGCTCAGCGTCGTGGCGACCAACCGGCAACCTAACCGCATCGTGTTGGAGGTGCTGACGGCGTGTTGCCAGGCGCGGCTCGATGGTTCCGCTACCCCTTCTCTGCTGCCCAGGACAGCCACTACGCCGCGACCTGCCGGGCCAAAATCGGTCAAAATCCCCCCTGAGCCCCCCGGTGGCCGGCCGAATTCCAAGAATTTTTGAAGATTCCGGAAAAGCCGCTAGCATTCCACAAAGGACATGGCTGTTCTGCGGTTTGTGCTGTTTGCTCGTTACTCCGCCTGAGCGGGGCGTGAACGGCTACACATTGACCATATGGGAAATCGCTGCCGGAGGCGCGAACAAGCCCGTTAACGCACTACACACCAGGAGACGCCCCAATGAACAGAACAACAAGTCGTGACCAAGCCCTTCCATCCCGCTTCACTTCGCTCATCGTATCCACCGGGATGGTCTTCGCAGCCACCCTCACAATTCCAATGGCTGCGAATGCGAACATGATTTCGCTTGCCGACTATAATGGCCCCAATGACCAGATAACATGTACTCCCTCCTGCGAGGGCTTTATTGGGATTATCACGGGCCCTATTTCCCTGAGCACGACAAACGCGGACGACTATCCCCAAGCCGGCAATCCGGCCGCAGAGCTTGCCCTATTGAATCAGCTTCTTGCTCTGTTCATTCCGGCTCGTCCTGCCGAAAGCTTTGTTAACAATACAAATGTTGCCACGGATACTTACGTGACAAGTCGTCAGTACTTTTCGATCAAACAGGCCACTAACCTATGGTTTTTTGAGAATACCTCCGGCGGAGCGGTGACTGTTCAGACGCTCCCCCTTTGTGTCAATGACCCTGAGACAGTTTCCTCCCCAATAATTAGACTCTAGGGCGAGGAGAAAAT
>JAQCHP010000248.1 GCA_027619595.1 Planctomycetota bacterium | reverse complement strand
CCCTCCATAAGGGGGAGCGAAATAGATTTAGTCGGCGAGGTGGCTGGATGGGTAGCCGCCACTCCCTTGAGCTTTACCCTATCCGTATTTGAAAATGAAAACCCTGGGATGCGCTCACACAATTCACAGAATTCCGGAAACGGCAGGCCCGAGGGCGATTGTGTGAATACTGTGAGCGCGATTGGCGGTTTTGAAAATGAAAATGGTGAGGATGCTGGATTGGTAGCCATCATCGCAGGGGACTGTACCGGCTTTTTCAAGTGGAACGAATGAGGCAGCGTCGGGTGAGGCGATTGGCGGGTAGTAGGCCCCCCCGGGGAAATTGGGTCCTTTTCGGAGGGGGGGCGGGACGGGCTCCGCCGGGAGTATCGAACGGGGGAAACTTGTATAAGATACCCAGTTTATGCATTTTAACATAGGATTAAAAGCCTCAATTTTGCCACTAGGATCGAAGCAACCTTGTCGTGTCGTGTCGTCTCGTTACGCCCCGTAGCGTAACGTCACGTCTCGTAACGTAACGTATCGTTTTTGTATTATTGATTTCCCCGGGTGCCAATGCCAAAGATCTACCGGGACACCGGTCAAATCGAATCGCTTAAATCGTTGACCCCGGCTGCCGCCGCGTGGTTGATGAATTACCGATCTACGACCAGCCTACGCACCTCGGCGACCCTACCGCGGAACGAGGACGGAACCTACGACGCGGCGGCTTTGCTGGCGTGGAAAATAGCAGAAGTCACGAGGAACAAAGCGGAAGCCGCGGCCACGATCCCGGACGACGCCCTCGAATACAAGCGGCGCCTCGAAGCCAAGAAGCTGGAGATACAGTTGCTCGAACTAGAAAAGTTGGTCGTACCGACGGCCATGGTCCAGAACTTCACCGAGCTACTGATGTCCCGAATCCGAAGCCTCGGCGAAGTGCTCCAGCGTCAGTATGGCCGGGACGCGTTGCTGATGCTCAACGAAACGATCGAAGATTTGGAATCGACGATCGGACGATGGGAACCGAACCAGGTGGATGACGAGGATAGCTAGTCGGAGCCGACGAACAACGACGCCGAGCGCACGTTGCGACACGCCGCGCTATGGCGAACGAGCATTGGTGGAACCGACAGCGAAGCGGGCAGCCGATTCGTCGAGCGGATGCTCAGCGTTGTGGCCACTTGTCGGCAGCAGAATCGCATCGTCTTGGAGTTACTGACGGCGTGTTGCCAGACACGGCTCGACGGTTCTGCTACCCCTTCTCTGCTGCCCACGTAGGCCGAACTGATCGCTGCCTGATCGGCGAATTCTGGGCTTGGCAAGCTGGGAGACCCAATTCGGGCCAAATCTCGTCACTGGCGAGCGAGTTATGATCCGATTGGCAAGATCTTTAGGAATCCTTGCTGGGGGTGGCAAGAAACGGTTGCAACGCCGCCCATCTCAAGCATAATCGGAGCTTGCCGCTTGAGAGGGTTGCCCGGCCTTGAACGGCTACGAGACCTGATTCGGGAAACTGCAGAACCATTCCATATTCACCAAAGGACCAGCTAATGAAGACCACGAACGCAACCTGTCAGGATCATAAAATTATGCGTACTCTAATCCCCATCGTTACCGCGGGATTCTTCTCCATTGCAATCGCAGCCAACAGCCAAGCTGCTCTCGTCCTACAGCCGGCGGGGCTTAACCCGGGTGATCAGTACCGCTTGGTCTTCGTAACATCGACTACTCGGGACGCGACCTCTTCAAACATCGCTGACTACAACAATCACGTCCAGGCAGCCGCCAACGCGTCCCCCACCGTGAACTCTTGGGCTCTCACCTGGAATGCGATAGGTTCAACCTCTGCAGTTCATGCAAGAGATAACACGAGTACTGACCCGATAATTCCCGGCATCCCGATATATTTGGTGGACGGCACCAAGATTGCGGACAATTACGCAGATTTGTGGGACGGTGGAATTGACATGCCAATAAATCGGACGGAACTGGACTCCACTCCCGATTCAATATCTGTTTGGATGGGCACGGACGCGGACGGACATTCCCTATTCCATACACCATTGGGGGCCACGCCTATACCCATGCTTGGCTCATTCGCCACAGCCGGCAGTCCAGACGATTCAGATTCCTCGTGGGTAATGGATGCCGTGCACCCTACATCCTTAGCTTGGCCGCTGTACGGAATGTCAGGCGTCATCACAGCTGTTCCGGAGCCTAGTGCGTTCTTGTTAGGCTTGGTGGGATTTGGTGGGGTGGCGTGGAGAAGGGTGTTGAATCCCACGAAAAAGTGATTAGATCCCCGACGCCGCTTCTAACCCAAATCCACCAACGCCGAACATAACCATCAATGCGTTCAATGGACGCACTATGCTCATAAAGCTGATGTATGCGATCGGCGTGTTTCTCTCTTGTTGACGGAGCCACGTCGATCAACCCCGCCTCATTGAAGACATAGCCGAGGAAACTGAATCCTCGGCTCACTCTGCCAATGAACGTTTTGTCGGGATGTTGCTCGACTTGTAGCTCGGCCAAGGTCTGATTCACCAAGGCGATTGCCCTTCGCAGCTTCCAGCGAGTCGGAGCCAGCACGACCCAGTCGTCCATAAAGCGAACGTAAAACAGCCCCGTCGCTTCCATCCTGCAGTCCAGCAAATCCAGAAACAAAGCTCCCATCAGCGGGGACAATGGGCAACCGAGCGATATGCCCTGCTCGATGTCTTCATAGATTCCGCCGTCATCGACCGTGCGTCGCATGTATTGCCACAGCAAAACGAGCAGTCGCGGGTCATCGATGTGTTGCTTCAATTGGTCAAACAAGATGTCATGCTTGATACTGGCATAGTAGCTCTTCACATCCGTGCGAAAGACGAACTTATTGTTAGGAAGGTTAGCCTGCACTTCCCGCACTCCTGATTTGGAACCGCCATTTCCGGTTATGTGCGTGCAACGTTTGGAAAGCTGCGGGACGAGTCGCCTCGTAAAGACAATAGCGATGGCTTTTAACACCAAGGAGTCGAGTGCCGACCAAATCTCAAGGTAGTCGTTTGTCCGGTGAACTCGCCGAAGCGGCGAGAATGAATACTCGCCATTGATAAGCTGACGCTGGAGCTGCGGTTTAATATCGCCCCAACGCTCACGGACTCGCCAGACTTCATCGTTGTGTGAATAGTTTTCGCGTCGCTTACATAGCCAGGCAAAGGCTTGGTCAAGCACTTCATCGGACGAGATTTCTTCCATCAAGTTGGCGAGCATCAATGAATTCTAGCCGATGCGAGACTTGCCCAGGTGTGACCCTTTTCCGGAAAGTTTCCAACGCCCAGTACTCTAATGCTCGGCGTTTTCTAGTGGCGTGACGACAACGCCACACATCGTTCTCCCCCCAAGGTGTGGCTTAAGCAAATTAGGGGGGCTTTGAATTGATGTCCTGAGGGTTTGGGCGGCCTACCCCCCGACCAGCGCCGACAAGTCAGATCGGTAGACTTTTCCGTTGGGCGCTTTTGATTCGTCCCGAGCTGGCCGCTCTAAGAATACATTCAATCGTGCCGTGGAGGTTGCGAATCGACTTTCACACGCATCATTTTACGACTCCAGCTTGACTTTGCTGTATGGCGGCGATTGCAGGACCGATAGCCGTAGGGTCTTCGATTGCGTTCGAAGACTTCAATGCGGCGACAGGTGGATATAGTTCTGGCATTTGGGCCGCATATAGGCCCGTTATGGTACGAAGGGACTGGTCTCCGCTGTCAAAACCAGCACGATACTTTCTCTCTGTAGCTAATACTCCTGGCAGTTGTTCTGCACCCCAACCATCAACATATCCAGCCCAATCACCAACATGCTCCGGCAGGTATCCCTTGCTGTCTATTTTTATCGGCGTCTTTGAGTAAATCGGTGATCTGTTTTTATCGTATAGGTCGTACCAGTATTTCATGCAGGCAAACAGGTCCCCTAATATCCACTGCCCATATAAGTCGCTGGTTTCATCGTGTCGGTAATTTTCAAGGAACATGTAAGACGTCTCGCTCCAGTAAGAGCCTCGCCATTCGACTTCCTGCGTTGTGTTGTCAATGACTGTCAAAAACAAGTTGTCTTTGTTGTTTTTAAAGCACACAATTTTCTTGCGGTCAGTGTGGTAGACTTCCTCGGCATAATTGATGGCGAAGTGCGTTGCCGTGAATGGTGTGTCGGTAAAATGAAGGCGACACTCGTTTCCGCTGATCACGAGCAGTTGACCTTCGCCCAGATTACACATTCTTTCTTTGCAATCCTCCGCCGACCAGTAGCCTTTTACATCGATCTCAGGGGAAAGTATTCCGTCTGCTCTTCCGGCGTACGTTCGTAGCTTCCATTTGCCCTGCAACGATTCGGAGAAATCGATCGTCTTCGATGGCAA
>JAQCHP010000247.1 GCA_027619595.1 Planctomycetota bacterium | reverse complement strand
ATCTCACCGTGGTCGGTGTTACTGTCAACGGAGGGGGCATTTCAGTTGCTCGGTGGCATCAGTCGCCGAATGGGGTCGCGTTCACAACCCTATGCAGTCTTTCCATTCGTCTCGAATCCAGTCGCTCCGGCAAACGCCAGCGAGGTCGGTTGTTCGTGGGGTGAGTTCTGGGCTCCGTTATGGACTTCGCCAGCGACCCTTGGAGAAGTCCAGGCACTGTTGCAACGCGGTCTGGCAAGAATCGGTGGCCGAGCGGCGAAAGCACCGTCCGAGTTTGCAACAGCAGCACTGTCAGTTGGAGTTGATGCAGGACTCGCGGAATTCGTCCGCTTTGAACTTCGCAAGACCACAGCATCAGATTTCTATGAAGCCATCCCGCGAGAACGCATCGAGATTCCGCACCGGATTGCCGCACAAGAGGGCATCGCATCGATTGACAAGACGCAGCCCCGATTGTCTGAGTGTGATCGATTTAGATCACTTGCCGCGGAACAACTTTGCGACTTGTTTGACTCACAATGGCCGAACCGACTGCCTCCCGAGCCCTATCTTTCGAAGCAGAAGGGCAAGTTCGTCGGTCTGCGAGGTCCGATTGAAGCCGCCATCGTGCGAGCAAGTGAAGCCCCCGAAGACTCGACTCGATGGCAGTCGTTGCTGCTTACGCTGGCGAAGTCCCAGGGCAGGATCAATCGCAACAAGGCTCTTCGAGAACGCTGCATCCCACTGCGTCCATTGAGTGTCGCGTGGTTCGACCTGGCATGGCATCCGGACGAGCCGTTGCCGTTAGAGATCGAGCTGGCACGATCGATTGCCTCTGTGGGATGGCAGCCAGGCGAGCGAGATCTGCCGCTGTTGTGCAACGTGTTTGGAGTCGAAGCACACCGTCATCCGCGAACGACAGTCGCGACAAAAGTCGGGCGCGTTCGAGCTGTGAGCATGCCGAAGGTCCGTCCTGCCGCAGCAGTTTGGGGCGGCGGTTCGCCATTATCATTGCTGCTTGATGTGACGCACCGCCGCTTGATTGACGCTAAGCATGCTGAGTCGCAACCTCTGCTCGGTGTTACTGCTTGTGAATGCCGAGCGTCAGTGGTCCGGAAATTACTCAGTGACGACGGATGCATCGATTTCGAGTTGATGGCGCAGTGGATTCCAGCCCTTTCGCTCATTGACTGGTCGCAGCCCAAACGCCGCGTGGCGCTGTTCGAAGTCGAGTCCCTGCCGCTCGACGGCACTGCGTTGTTGCACGCACTCGCAAAGCCGCTGTTCCACGGTCGCAACATCCCATTAAGCAATCGGAATCCTCGCGAAGCGGAAAGCGAACAATGCTGGCTCTATCCCGAGGACAGCAACGGACCAACTCCGGGATTCCTGCGACGGCTGTTCAATTTGTTGCGGTTCAACTCGCTGGATGAAGCGCTGCAACTCATGAGAGACCGATACCGCGCCAACGGGTATGAGATCGTCATGCCCCCGCCGGGTTTCATCGCCGATGGCGAGCGTGTCGCCGCCGCGCTGCTCATCCCGCTCAGCGACAAAGAACTTGCTTATGGCTTGCGACGCTGGTTGCAGCCGGTTCGATCGAGACCTGCGACCACATAGCACAGCTTGTTACGCCGCCCCGTCGGCCGGGCACTCTTGCCCATCACTCTCCGCGTGAGTCAGTGCCAGTCTTCACTGAGATTTAAGTAGACGACCTCACAAAGTCCTTCACCGTCCTTTCGTTTCCAGGAGAATTCCATGTCAGGCAATCAGCCAACAATGTCTGCTTCCGACCTGCTCGCCGCCAAAGGTCCGGTCTGTCTTGTCATCAAGGCACAATTGAAACCTGTCGGAGATACCGACCGCTTCCAACCTGCCGGTTTTCCTGAAGTCGGGCATGTCATCTACGACGCACCACGCCGCAATCAGACCAGGGAAAAAGTCTGCATTGTCGATAGCCCTGCCAGCATGGCTAATCATCTCGAAACGGTTTGCATGGCTGCGGCGGGATCACTCGATCTGCACGACGACCTGGTCAACTTGCCCTACGTCCTTTGTGAAACCGATGGCAATGGTGAGCAGAACTCACGAGTAGGCGTCTGCAGCACCTTTACCGAAGGCCATCGTCTGGCATCAGACTATTTCCTCGATTCAACGAACGGGGATGGGACGAGCTTCCGTCAAGTGCTGCGCAACGAGTTCGAGATCATCGAGGTGAAGAAGGACAAAACCTATTTCATCCCGCCAGAAACATGGTGGTCCATCTTCGGGACGGTTTTTAAGTATGACCCGAATTCATTGGTGCATGGCGTCATGTTCGCCAAAGAGCAGATCAAAATCAGTCGGTTGCTCACCGCACATCTCGAAGCATTCGGAGCTAACCGTGTTGGACGCTCCGGCGTAAAATTCGACAGGCTCCAAAAGACAACGTCTGGGCAGCCAATCTTCTCGGTGGATGAAGAGACGGCGGAGTCGATTCAAGCGACTTTCATCATCGACCTCGGGCTTCTGCGTTCCTACGGTCGAGGACATAACGGACTCTCCGGCAATCAAAAGCAACTGCTGCTCGACCTCGCATTGTGGAAGGTTAAGCAACTGCTGGCTCGTCCCTTCCGTTATCGGACTCAGTGCTTCCTCGGATGCACACAGGTCAGCATCGAGACCGAAGTTCGCACTATCGAGCAATGCCCACCGCAAACGACATCGAACGACGACTCCACAAAGGAAGACGACGGGGTATCGGGCTTGTTGAACGCGTTGCCGCAACTCCTTGAGACAATCGACATAGAGGCTTCCATCAAGGCTTGCGGCTTCAACGCAAACGAACCGACCAGGGTCTATTACCCGGCCGCGGACTTATTCAAAGCCGGGAAGAATACCGACCAACCTGCCGAAATTGGCGACGATGCCCAATAGACAGGAGCAGCCACTCGGTGCGTAGCCAAAGGACGGTCAAGAGTGTCCGTCTGTGACTGCCTCACGCGTCCTTGTTTCTCAATCTCAGATCTCGGAGTCTGCCATCATGGCCGTTGTTATCGAACAGCGTTTTCCACTTGGACGGTTTAATGCGACGCGCTGGAATCAGAATCCTTTTGAAGACCGTCATGGCGAGTGGCCGCCATCACCGTGGCGTTTGTTAAGGGCGCTCGCAGCACGCTGGTTTCAATACTCGCGAGAGACGGGCGACGAAGACGCCGTGAAGCGTGACGATCTTTTCCGGCGACTTGCGTCTGAAGTGCCGTCGTTCGTTTTGCCGCCATCTACTTGGCGCGGTGAACCAGCACCCCGCCAATATCACAAAACGGAAGTGGCATGGACCGATGCCAGCGCCAAAGCCGCAGCGGTTCGCAGGCCAAAATCGACGCTGACCGTCGACCACTTTCGCGCGGTCTCGCCGGAAGATTCAGTGTTGTGGCATTGGCCAGCGCTGGAACTCACCGCAGAGCAACGTGGCCTGTTGAATGCACTCCTTGCTCGCACGCTTTACTTCGGGCGAGCCGAGGCATGGTGTCAGTGCCGAGTGACCGACGATATTCCAGCAACCGAACGTTGCGAACTCTCTGCGACCGATCGCACTGGCTCGCCAGTGCTTGTTCCCGATCCGAGCATCCCGTTAGACATCAGTCTGTTGTTGGCATCCTCCGACGATGCCGCTCTGAGAGGCAGACAAATTCCACCAGGAACTCAGTGGTACTACGCAAGACTTCCCAAGGTCCCCACCACAAGAGCCCGTCCTGTTTCTAAGGTCAAACAACTCAAAGCCGTGCAGTTGATTCAGCTCGCGGTCGGTGGCCGAGTCTACCCACCACTCTCTCAGTGGGTCCGCGTCACCGAGCGATTTCGGGGAACTGTCCTCAAGCACGCAACGCACATCGTCACGGAGGGAACGATTAGGTTCTTCAGCGACCTCTGGAAGAAGAACGACGATCAACACAAAAAGTGGCGAGACGAACTCAAACTGCTCAGCGGAAAAGACGGTGAGGGCCGACCTCTGAAAAACCATCAGCATGCCTACTTTGGCCTCTGGCCTGATGAAAACGGCCAGCCCACACGACTCATCGTCTGGCGACTGACACCGTTTGAGCCATGTGAAGTCGATGCGATCCTGAAGGCCAGTGAGGAAGAATTGTCCTGGCGTTTTCCCGGTCGACGACATCAGAGCGCCGAAGCGACTATTGATGACGAGTGGCGAATCCGATTAGTGCCATTGCCAAACGAAGTCGCGGCATTACCCGGAATGATTGGTTCGAACGTCGAATCGAGATGCTGGGAGAGCGTTGCACCGTTCGTCCCACCAAATCGAAATCGCTTTCGCTCCAGTGGCCGACTCCGACCAACGGAAACGGCGACGGCACTTCTGCGGGATGGACTCAATCAGTGGCTGAGACTGCGGGACATCAGTGC
>JAQCHP010000071.1 GCA_027619595.1 Planctomycetota bacterium | reverse complement strand
TGGCGTCGCCGAACCAACTCGATGCAATAGCGCGCAGGCTGAACCGGAAATACGTGAAAGGAGTTCGGGGCTGCCGTTCGCTATTCCTGGCGACGGAGGAAACGACGACCGATCTCTCCGGCTAGTAGCCGGTCGTTCGCGCCAATTTTAATCGATGGCAAGAGCCTTCTGCGCTCAGCGTGCGCGCATTCATGGCGCTCGAAAGCCATTCCAAGTGCGGAAAGGCCATCCGCGGCCGGAATTTCTATCCGCCGACCTCTTCCACGGTCGATTTCCGGCCCAGACCGTCATCCCCTCCTCGCCATTCCGCCTATTTTCCATCCCCGCCCCCAACCTTGACTGTCTCCTACTTATCCTGACTGTCCTGGTATTTTTCTTTTTTTGGTATTTTTCTGTGACTGTCCTGGTCTTTTTCATGGTCTTTTTCACTTGGTCTTTTTCACGTTTTGACCGTCAACGCGGGGCAACTCTTTGTCAATAGCGTGGCGTCAATCGTTCGCCGTTAGGGGACATTGAAATTTGCGTTAATGCGTAGTTTGAGTTTGCCGTTGATCATCAGGAGTAAATCCCAATGCGAGAAATCCAATGCATCTACCAGTGATCCGCGGTACGATCGATCGACGTATTCTGCTCAATTATCGCGTCGACCCCAAGATCCTTGCCGATCTTTTGCCGGCTCCGTTCCGTCCGCTCACCATCGACGGATGCGGTATCGCCGGCATCTGCCTCATTCGCCTTCGCCAGATTCGACCACGGTTTCTGCCTCGATTTGCTGGTATCACGTCGGAAAATGCCGCGCATCGTATCGCTGTGCAATGGAATACCAATGGTCACATAAAAACTGGCGTATTCATCCCACGCCGCGACACGTCATCGTTACTCAATGCTTTGGCGGGTGGACGGATTTTCCCTGGCGAACACCATCGCGCACGCTTTGAAGTGCATGAAGACGCGTCTCATTTCCGCGTTGGATTACAAAGCCATGATGGCTCGGTTCGCCTGACAGTCGATGCCGAGGCGACTTCAGGGTTTCCCTCCACTTCGATCTTTCCATCGTTGGAAGATGCGTCGCGATTCTTTGAGTCGGGATCGATGGGCTACTCCCCAAGATCGTCCAATGGCGGATTTGATTGCCTGGAATTGCGTGCCCGGAATTGGCGTGTCTCGCCGCTGGCAATCCACCACGTCGAGTCGTCGTTTTTCGATGACCGTACGATATTTCCACGGGGAGCGATCGCGTTGGACAATGCACTCCTCATGCTAAACATCGATCACGAATGGCATAGTCAATCTTCTTGGCCGTCATTCGAGACGAGCTCGGGCAGTGTTGTCGCTTAATGGCCGAACAAAATCGACAGCCCTGAATCGTCGAAGGCCCCAAACCAAGACTGCCTCAGACATCCTCTCCCGGTCGCTGGTTTTCTCCAAGACAGCCTTCCCCGTGTCTCATTACTTGCTGCAACTGTGATCGGCAAAAACTCATTCGCCGGAAGAGTTTCAGGAATAGATACTGCTGGCTTGCCGAAAAAACACATGTTAGGCTACTGTTGTCGTACAATTTGAGGAAATCCGTTCGAGGCGGTACTAGAATTCACGAGCAACGATCACACCTGGAAATCGGAATTACAGCAGCAAAAATAGGGGTCTGGAAATGGCACACGATTCGACAATGAGTCCTAGATGCGATGTGCAACATTATGAAGATCACGGGTATGTCGATGTAAATAACCTTCTCACGCAGCAGGAAGTGGCCGAACTGTGCGACCGTAACTACGAAATCGCCGAAGGGCACGCCAATGATTTTCCCAAGAACAATCTGGAGCTTGAGCCCCACGCAAATGGCGTCTACAGCCTCAAGACGGTGCGAAAAATCAATGCATGTGCCGAGTTCGATCCTCTGTTCCTGAAGTACGCGAGCATGGACCGAATTGTGGATATCGTTGAGCAGCTCATCGGCCCGGACATCAAGCTTTTCGGCAGCCAGATTTTCATGAAACCGCCTGGTGGCGTGGAAAAGCCGTATCACCAGGACTCGCCATACTTCTCAGTCGAGCCGATGTCGCTCGTGACCTGCTGGATCGCGCTCGATGAGGTTACCGTCGAAAACGGTTGTTTGTGGGTCGTGCCTGGCAGTCACCGGTTGGGACCTTTGCCGCACAATGAGCCATGGGTTGTCGGCGATCGCGTCGATATGCGCGTGCCGGACTCTCAGTTTGATTGCAGCTCGGAAGTGCCGATTACGTTGAGTCCCGGAAGTTGCAGTTTTCACCACAGTCTGATTTTGCATATGTCGCATCCAAACAAGACGAATACCTTTCGCCGCGGCCTGGCGTTTCACTATATGACTTCTAAGTCACGCTGGACAAATCTCGACAAGCCTCAGCCTGTCTATCGATTGCTGCGTGGCAAAGAGTACCCGAGCTGCGTGTAGCTCAGCTGCACGCACACGCATGATGTGCCAGCATCGATGGCATGTCATGCGTGGGGTCGTAAATTTCTGGCTCTTCCGATGAATCCGTGGCTGAATCGACGCAAAGTCGCTCATGATGCGAACGGCTCGTGGCGTTTTGTGAAGAATTCCTAAACGATCAACTTCTTCTAATATATCTATCTAATCGCCACCGAATATTTATCTGGAACGCTGTGCGCAATTAGCGAAAGCGAATAAGCATTTGCTAGTGTGGTGCGACAGCAAGAATTCGGGTTGAATGCAGTCGGCTTTGCTACATAGCCCGAAGGCATTGGATCTTTTGCCAGATCAACAACCAGAAAAATCTTGTTGCAACAATACTTACGTGAGTCGCCCATCGCATCGGTAAGATCTGTGATGGCGACTCTTTTCACGGACAAATACAAATGACAGTTAGGTCGATCGGCGGGCAAGCCTGGGCACAGGTCGGGAAATTAGGGAACGTTTTGCTGGTGCTGGCTGCAAGCTGCTGGTGGTCGTTACCGGTGGCTCACGCCCAGGAGATCATGCAGGGGACTCAGATACAAGAGCTAGTGGAACGACTAAATCGCGCTGAATCGTCCATTATCGAGCTTGGTGCTGAAAACCTACGGCTCCAAACGCAGGTAAACCAAAGTTTCGAAGAAATGGCGAAGGAACTCGAAACGGCGTCAGAGTCGAAGTCCGAAACGGATAAGTCGCCCGAGAAGAAAGAGAAGCAAGGGGACTCCGAAAAGAAAGAAAAGGAAAAGGACAAGAAGAAGGACGAAAAAAAAAAAAAGAAGGAATGGTACGAGAAAATTTCACTGCGAGGCTACGCCCAGCTCCGCTACAATCACGTGACCGATACTGAATTCGGTTCGGCTTCTGCGCAGCACGCCGGCGATAGTTCCATTGAAGAGGACCAAGAATTCTTCCTCCGACGGGCTCGACTGATTTTCTTCGGCGACGTTACCGACCATCTTTCTATTTACTTACAGCCCGACTTCGCCTCAACTCCGAATGGTGCTGTCGACTCGAATCAGTTTACGCAAATTCGTGACTGGTACGGGGATGTGTACTTGGACACGACGAAGATCCACCGCTTTCGCGTTGGTCAATCGAAGATACCGTATGGATTCGAGAACTTGCAATCGAGCTCGAATCGTCTGCCGCTGGACCGAGCTGACGGGTTCAACAGTGCGGCGAAGAACGAACGCGACCTAGGCGTGTTCTACTATTGGACCCCGCAGTGGGCTCAAGATACCTTCAAGTTCATCTCGGACGAAAACCTCAAGGGTTCAGGGAACTACGGCGTATTTGGCTTCGGTGCGTACAATGGCCAAGGCGGTTCGTTACGCGAATTCAATGACGAACTGCACTTGATCTCGCGGTTTACATTGCCCCTAACGTTGTCGAATGGTCAAATTGTCGAAGCCGGGATTCAAGGATATACCGGCAGATACGTTGTGCTGGGATCTGCCATCAGGCCGTTGGGGGTCGGGCCGGCGGTCGCTCCTTTGCACACGCGGAATCGTCCCGGTAGCGTTGAGGGACTTCTCGATCAGCGGTTGGGGTGGAGCATGACATACTATCCGCAGCCATTTGGTATCCAGATGGAGCACACGATTGGGCGCGGTCCCGAGTTGAACGCGGCGCAAACGGCCGTTGAACGAGGATCGTTGCATGGTGGTCACATCACAACGTACTATCGGTATCAGACGCCGTGCCACGGTGAACTGTGGCCGTTTGCTCGCTATCAATACTATCGCGGTGGCTACAAGAATGCGGCCAATGCGCCAACGGCAGAAATCGATGAATGGAGTCTGGGACTGGAGTGGCAAATGCGAAAGGAAATAGAGCTGGTCACCGAGTACCTTATTACGGACCGCACAAATCTACGGGCCGCTTCCACCGGCCGGTCGTACGACCAGTTCGAGGGACAAATACTGCGGTTCCAGTTTCAATTGAACTTTTAGTCCTAGGATCTCACCTTCCCACCGACCGACTGCTATACTCGCTGGTTCGTAGCCTCCCGTAAATCGCATCAACCCTCTTGAGGCGGTGCCAGCGTGAAAATTCTACATCGAAGCCGACTCTTTGTTCTCATCCTTGTTCTGGCCACACCGAGTATGTCGCCAGGTGCAGAAGCTACCAATCCGGGCGATCAGCAGAAACGCGAGTACTTAAAGTCGCTACTCTATTCGCCGGCAGCCGTGGAAGAGTGGCTGGCCGGCAATGTGTTATGGGGCGAAGCTTTTGATCCGATCTTGGGGTGGGTCCACAACGAACGCACGATTCATCACGGCGTGAATGATTCCTTCGTTACCTATCACTACGACCCAGATGGTGCTCGCCGTGTCATGGCGTATGCGGACGGTCCGTGCCGTATCCACACGTACGGTGATAGTTTCACGTCGTGCGAACAGGTGAACGATGGCGAAACTTGGCAGGAGTATCTCGCGGTACACCTCCAAGAGCCCATTCGCAATTTCGGTATTGGCGGCTATTCGGTCTATCAAAGTTACCGACGCATGGTGCTCCAGGAAGCTCAGACGTCCTCGCAGTACATCATCTTCAATATTTATGGCGACGACCATTACCGCAACTTGACCGGTTGGCGCAAGATCCGAAATTTTAGTGCGTCCACTGAAAGCAATGAGGTATCTTCGCCACCCCTTCCTCATGTCAAAGTCAATCCTGCGACGGAGCAATTTATCGAATTGGAAACCCCATGTCCAACGCCAGAGGCTGCGAAACGGCTCACTGATTTGGATTGGGTGTTTGAGCAGTTCCGAGATGACTTTACGCTAAAGATCGTCATCGCGCAGCGGAACCTGCGCGCGGGGACACCGGAACTGAGTTACAGCGAGATCGGCGAGTTGGCCGCAGAGCAGGGATGGACCAAAAAAGTCGACAGCCCTGAATCGTTGCAGGAGGCCGTCGATGCCATCTTTGTCAACGCTGGGCTCTATGCTAGCCGGAGAATTGTCGAGAAAGTCGAAGCGTTTGCGGCCGAACATCACAAGAAAGTGCTGTATGTTCTTTCCTATGGAAATAAGGTCTTCCGCAATGCGCAACGTACTGGGCGCCGATTCGACCAGTCGTTTGTCGATTTCATGAATGCGAAGCAGCTAACGTACGTTGACCTGATGCAAGCCCATGCTGACGATTTCGCCGAACGTACGATCGATGTCGACCACTACGTGAAGCGGTATTGGATCGGTCACTATAGTCCGTCCGGAAATTTCTTCGCTGCCATGGCGATCAAGGACAAGTTGGTCGCGATGCTCGATCCGAAGCCTCTCAGCTATAACCCGTCGGGAAAGGTCACGTTTGAGAGTCCCTGGGTACCCGTTCACGGCCCGGAGAGCCAGTGATCGGGTACGGACTTTCGAGTGACCGTTTACTGCTGCGGCTCTGTAGAGGAAAAAGGACCCAAGGGACGAAAAGGACCGCGGAAAGTACTTCGGCCGTAGGCCGCAATAGATACTAGAAAGTAAAACTCCAGCTCTGTCTTCAGGTCCCTTCCCGTCATCGCCAAGAAGCTCTCAGACTTTCGCCCGCGAAAATAGTTGCATTGGCACCATTGGTGGGGTAGAATCGGACCCATTCTCATTCGCATTCCCCCTGCTGGAGGTAACTGCCATGACCACAAGAAGGTTTTCTTGCTTTGGGTTGATTCGTCAGACTTGCGGAACGGCGGCCATGTTGCTTGCTCGCACTGTTCTAGGGGCGATGATGGCGGCGTGGTTGGCCGCTCCCGTGGTGGCCATCGACTTGGTCTGGGACGACGAGGGGGGGAGTGCCGACAAGACCTGGACAAACCTCGGGAATTGGAATCCCGATAATCTACCCGACCAAGCCGACGACGTCTTTATCGGCGTCAACGTAGGCGGGGTGAATCAGGCGGCGGCATTGAACGACGTGACAGTCCTTACCTGAAATATCACCGTGAATTCGGTGACGCTGGGCAATGGCGCCGACATCGTCAACAGCGACGACGATGGGGTATCGTTTTTCGAGTTGCAGGTGGACAACGGAGTTACGGTGGGGAGTACGGCAGCAACGAGCCGCATCACCCTGTTTCGGGCTCCAACTGGCCTCCAATCTCTCGACGCCAACACGGTGACAATCAATGACAATGGCGAAATAAGGCTGATCTCGAGCTCGGGCAACGCGCTGAACGCCATTTTGGAAGTGGATAATGGACTGCTTAACGTTGCCACAGGGGGGACGATCGTTGGGATGGGGCTGATCCAACTTACAGATACGCTTGCAGCGCCCACAACCCTGATGAGGGTCGACGGTAACCTGACGGCCGGATATGTGACGACTGGCCTGATTCCAATTTTTATACCGGCGTCGACGTTGCGTATTACCGCCAGCGATCCGAACGCTCGACTCGATTTGGATGGACCATCAAGCAATGGCGTTGTGTCGGTGAACCGCAACGCGACGCTGGATATCGATGTCCAGATCGGCGACGGCGCGGCGCTGGATGCGTTTGACGGAACGATGAATCTTGGAGATGGCGCGACGCTCGACATTCAACACGACTGGATCCTTTCAAATGCCGAGATTAACGTCAACACGCCCGGTTCCATTGTTGGGGCGGGCACTGCTGCCCGTATCACAGGTGGCACGATGACGATGAGTTTGGGCACGATCACGCTCGATACTGGTGGCATCGACGCGCTGCGTTTTGACACCGTGTTGAATACCACCGGGGGGACAATCGCCAACTCGGGGCACGTTTTCTTCGATGATGACGCCACGATCGGCGCGGGGACCGACTTTCAGATGAACGGTGCCAACGCTTCGATCACTGTGGGTACCGGAGCAACTGTGACCATAAACGATGCCAATTTTAACTTGGACGGAAGCGGCGCAATCTCCAATATTGTCACCGTCGAAAGTGGTGGGTTACTTGACTTGAATCTCGGCGCTGGGGCGGATGAATCGTTCGAAAATGTCATCACTTTGAACAGCGGAAGGATCGACGTCAACACGGCCAGTGGCACGTGGACGGCCAATCGCACACTGAACCTCAATAACTCTACAGGTACGGCGCCAACAGTCTCTGGCGAGAGCCTTAGTCTTGGCAGCAATCTTGGAACAGCGGACGCTGATCTTAATGTCACAGGAGCAGGACTCTCGCTGATTACGGCCCCGGTTACTTTCAACTCGGATGCGGATGTCAATATCGCGGCGGGCGCCATATTGCGGACGGGCGTGGCCAATTTCAACTCTGTCAATGCATTGGTAAATGCGAGCTTTACGGGCACGGGGACGTGGCAACTGGCTGGCACCAATACTTTCAGCGAGGTGACAACCATCAACATGGTGGGGGGCACGGTCGATCTGGATAACAGTGGCAATGTCGTTGTGCTCGGCGGCACCGATACGTTCGTGAACGCTCCACTGACCATTAACGCCGCGACGTTGGCCAATTACGGTAAAGCGTTCGCTGGTATCGTGGCCGAACTGAACGTCGACAACGAGGGCGTCGAGACGGGCTCGCTGACGGTCAATCTCGACAATCCTACCAGTAGCTGGACATTGAACTCTGTTGGCGTGCTCAACCTGGTGAATGGGGCGGCTGTGCAGAAACTGCTGCTCATCGGGGCGCCGGTGAATGTCTCTGGCACGGTCAATGTGACCGGTGACGTGCGGACCTTGGCTCGGCTGATCAATATATCGGGGAGCGTTAACATCAACACGGCTGCCGAGCCGCTGCGGCTCGGCGGAGGTGACTTTGGCGCGAATCTGAACACAATCACCGGCGGTACGTTGAGCGGTGCCGGCTTACTTGGTGCGGACAGCGGTAAGGCGCTGCGTGGTCATGGCACGATCAATACCGCGGTCGACTTCGATGGTACGGCCGAATTGCGGGCCGATAACGGGACGCTCACCCTGAACGGTGCCGTGACCGACGTCGGGACGATTGGAACCGCGGACACCGACGGGGTGCTGAACGTCGTCAATGCTTGGAATTCCAATGTCGCGACGACAGTGGAGTTGTTGGGGGGCACATTACAGGGTGGCACCGTGACTGTGGACAATGCGAATGGCATCATCGGACGCGGGACCGTGTCGTCACGTGTTGTGAACAACACGCGGATCACCGCCTCGGCCGGGACGCTGATTGTGGAAACGGCTGCAAACGACAACGACTGGGACGGCACTTTGAACGCCGGTCAGTTGTGGGCCGTTGGTGGGGGGACGCTTGAAGTTCGGGATAACAGCGAAATCAATTTCAGTGGTAGTGTGTTGGCCACCGGCGGGTCGACGGTCTTCAACAGCGGTTCCAGTAAATTCGATTTTGAATCGGCTAGTTCGTTGCAGCTCTCAGCGAGCACCTTTCGATCGATCCACAGTACCGCATTGCGTGGATCGATCACGGTCAATGCAGGACTCAACTCGACGATTAACGTCTTCCCCCTCGCGCGGTTTTATTCCACGAGCTCGACCACGCTGAATGGTAACTTGCAGTTGGACAATACTGTCACTCTGATCGATTCCGGGGCAACATTTGCGGGGGGTGGCGACCTGATCAACATGCCAGGGCGGAAGCTGCAGTTGCTCGATGGAGCCAACGTCGGCGTGGCGATCGAGAATCGCGGAACGTTGGAGATTGGAAATATCCCCGCCCAGGGGCAGGCCCAGGGGCTCGACTATACTCAGACCGCTGCTGGGAGCTGGGATCTGGAGGTTGGCGGGTTAGCACTCAACCAGTTCGACCGCCTGACCCTGACGGGTGCCGCTTCGTTGGCGGGGACGTTGAACCTGTCGCTGATCAGTGGATTTCAGGCGTCGATCGCGTTGGGGGATTCGTTCAATGTGTTGTCGGCCGTGGGTGGGGTCGGAGGAAGCTTTGATACACTGATTCAACCGCCAACGATGCCGGCTGATCTTATGTTCTTTCCCGACTATTCTGTCGCGACGCTCGTGCGTTTGGTCGTCGTCGACCGCTGCGACCTGAACGGCGATTCGCGAGTCGATGGCGCAGACGTCGGGCTGTTGTATGCCAATTGGGGCGTGGTGGCAGCGGGGAATATTGCTGACAAGGACAACAGCGGCACGGTGGATGTGGCCGACCTGGCGCGACTGTTCAATGCTTGGACCGGTGACGCAGCGCCAAACTCGGTACCAGAACCGAGCAGTGGTCTTCTGCTGGTATTGGCGAGCTGGATTGGGATGCGCGTATTGCGAAAATAGATCGCTCGATTTTCGTATCGCGGTTTCGCGGTGTCATGGCTCTCCCGCCTGCGACGCTACGAACCTTGGTCCCCTTGCTGACGCGGCGGGTTACATCGTTTCGGTTGAGGCGTTTCATCGCGCGGAGGCAGACTCTATAATCAAGATTTTGACGAACCACCGGGCGAGCGTAGCGCGAGAAGTTCATGAAACGTGTGGCCCAAGGAGTGGTGTATGACGCAACCCAACAACCAGGCGAACATCAAGTTGCCTTTTTCGATGCGATTTGTCGGCTTGGCAACGGTGATTGGATCTGCAGCTTTACAATCGGCGCCAAGAAGCACGATCCCGCCGGTACGTTAGCCCTCTATCGTTTGCGACGTGATGCCGCCGATACCTGGTGCAAAATACCGACCACGTTTTCGGGTACCTACTGTGGAACTCCTGGTTCGCTGGCCGGTGCAGAGATCGTGGAGACCTCCCCTGGGCGACTGTTGCTCTTCACCACGTGGTTCGATCGGTCCGATCCGCTCCGGCCCGTTTTCGATCCGGTAACCGAGGGATTGCTTCCGTCGCGACTATTGATGAGTCGTTCCGAAGATGGAGGTATTTCGTGGGGAGAATGGCAGGAGTTGCTTACCCCGGGTCTCACTGGCTGTGCTCTCACCGGACCAGTTTTGCAGTGGCCTGATGGAACCATAGCTTGTGCATGGGAAAGTTACAAACGTTATGATGATCCCGAGCCTGGGCGTCATGCGGGTTGGCTTTCGGTGTCACGCGACGAGGGGTTCTCCTTCGAAGCGCCGCGCTTGGTTGCCCGCGACCCACAACATGAACGGTACTATTGGGACCAACGTCTTTGCACTTCCACCGCGCATCATGGCTACATCGCGATGTTTTGGACGCATGACCGGGCTCGGCAAGCGGACCTCAACGTCCACCTGACGCACGGGACCATCGACGGGGCAGGGGGGGCTTTCGGGCCGATCGACGATACCGGACTTTCCGGACAAATTGCGTCCCCCTTGTTATGGCATGACGGTCGGATCTTGGCCTTTATCGTGGATCGGCAGCGACCGGGTACGTTGACCTTATGGCAATCTTGTGACGGGGGCCGATCTTGGCCGGTTGAAGATGCTTGTATTGTGCATTCCCAAGAAGAGTTGGCCGCTACAACTCAGGGTCGAGATCAGATCGACTTCAAGGCCTACTGGGAAGATATGATCAAGTGGAGTTTTGGCCATCCCGCAATTCGAGCTTGGGACGATCAGCACGTCCTTGTAACGTATTATGCTGGTTCCCCGAACTGCATGAGTGTCCATTGGGCACGCGTGGCGGTCGGTTAAGCGTGAAGCATTATTCCCCGATCACTTTCACTAATACCCGCTTGGGACGATGTCCGTCAAATTCGCCGTAGAAGATCTGTTCCCACGGACCAAAATCGAGTTTCCCTTGGGTGATCGCTACGACTACCTCGCGCCCCATGATTTGTCGCTTCAAGTGTGCGTCGGCGTTATCTTCGCCCGTTCGATTGTGATGATACACGTCGGGTGACGGATTAAAGGGAGCTAATTCCTCCAGCCACTGGCCGAAGTCATGATGTAACCCCCGCTCGTCGTCGTTGATAAACACCGAAGCAGTAATATGCATGGTGTTGCATAGGACCAGTCCCTCCTTGACGCCCGATCGTTCCACAACGGTCGCAACTTGCGGAGTAATGTTCAGAAAACCCATTTTGGTGGGCAGCTTAAACGTCAAATATTCGGTAGCAGATTTCATAGAGTATTCTAACTTGAGAAATGGGGCACGCTCACGACCGACCTGCAATGGCAGCTCCTAGAGTATAACCCAAAGAGGAATTCTCTCCATCCTTGACCGCTGCCGAGGCAACCACGACAATCGAGCGTGAGGTTCCCGGTTGGCTAGTTTTATTTCCACGCGGAGGCGCAGGTATGTCCATAATTTCACGACGGACTCTTGTCGATCAAGTGACGCGAGCTTCGGCAGGATTCGCGGCCGCTTATTTGGCGAGTCATTATCAGTCCGCAAGTCTCTGCGCTGCGAACCCCAATGGCTCAACCCCGAAGCCGTTACGATTAGGTATCCAACTCTATTCACTTCGCGAATTTCCCGTAGACATTGCCTTGCAGCATGCGAAAGACCTTGGCTTTGAGCAGGTTGAATTTTACGACGGTATGCTGCCGGTCGATTCTACGGCCGAGCAGATTGCCCGTATAAGGCAACGTGTGTCGGACCTCGGCATGGCCATCTCGGCGCACGGCGTGAATGCGTTCACCGCGGATGCGGCCGCCAGCCGACGCATCTTTGAATTGGCCAAGGCATTGGGTGCACGTTGCATCACAGCCGACCCTGATCCGAATGCTTTGGCCAGCCTTGACGTATTGGTCCGTGAATTTGATATCCGCATCGCCATTCACAATCATGGCCCTGGCCACCGCTACAATAAGGTAGTCGACGTGTTACGAGTGATCGAGGACCATGACGAACGAATTGGCGCTTGCGCCGATTTGGGGCACTACATTCGATCGGGAGAAAAGCCACTCGAAGTCATTCGGCTTCTTAAGGGACGACTCTACGGGATTCACCTCAAGGATTTTGCAACTATGGCCGCAGATGCGAAAGGTGTCATCTTGGGGCGAGGACATCTCGACGTACAAGCGGTTTTTGGTGCGCTCGTCGATGCGAAGTTTCCTCTGGATGGAGCTTTGTCGTTGGAATACGAAGAGAACCCCCAGGATCCGATCGATGACATTCGACAGTGTGTCGCCGTCGCGAAACAAGCCCTCGCGAAACTTGAGTGAAGATCGTGGGAGTTTTCGTGTTGCGTTTCGGACGATTTTGCATTTCCTAAGCGTTACCAAAAATACATGTTGAAAATCGCTCCGATTCGTTAGCGAAAATGAGCGACGTGTGGCTTCATGACGGCTTATTGTAGAGCAGCTGTCCTCAGCTGCTTTGCGTCTGAGACGATCTTCCATTTTTCTCGTCGCTGCCGAAAACACATGTTGACACTCAGTCTGCTTTGTCGCGCGAGAATGAACTACTGGTAGCTTTTCAACTGCAGCGAGGCCAGGCGGGTACCCGCTGCGGAACAGTTGGGGACAACTGTTCTACAATTGCGTCCGAACGGCTTTCTGTTGGCTCGCCGCCAAGAATCACATGTTGTAAATCCGTCGGATTGGCCACGCGAAGGCGAGCGACGTGTAGATTTTCGACGGCAATATTGTAGAGCAGCTGTCCCCAGCTGCTTTGCGTCTGAGACGATCTTCTATTTTTCTCCTCGCTGCCGAAAACACATGTTGCAACTCAGTCTGCTTTGTCGCGCGAGAATGAACTACCGGTAGCTTTTCAACTGCAGCGAGGTCAGGCGTGTACCCGCTGCGGAACAGTTGGGGACAACTGTTCTACAATTGCGCCCGAACGGCTTTCTGTTGGCTCGCCGCCAAGAATCACATGTTGTAAATCCGTCGGATTGGCCACGCGAAGGCGAGCGACGTGTAGATTCTTGACGGCAATATTGTAGAGCAGCTGTCCCCAGCTGCTTTGCGTCTGAGACGATCTTGTATTTTTCTCGTCGCTGCCGAAAACACATGTTGCATCTCAGTCTGCTTTGTCGCGCGAAAATGAGCGACGTGTGGCTTCATGACGGCTTATTGTAGAGCAGCTGTCCCCAGCTGCTTTGCGTTCCTGACGATTTTGCATTTCCTAAGCGTTACCAAAAACACATGTTGAAATCGCTCCGATTCGGTAGCGAAAATGAGCAACAGGTAGCTTTGCAACTGCAGCGAGGTCAGGCGTGTGCCCGCTGCGGAACAGTTGGGGACAACTGTTCTACAATAAACAGTTGGGGACAACTGTTCTACAATGATGAAGACTCAGTCGTTCTTGCGGTTTTCGGCGTTTATCGTCTCGATGTTGGACAGGTGGCCGTTGTGTAAGGAGGTACCGGCAACCACGAGCAACGTGTCGTGATTGAGTGGAAGTAGGCGGTGAAAAAAACGCGGTTCCTGCAAGGTATTGGACTTGAGCCACCTAGAACCGTCATCTGCGAGTCGATAGAGAATTCCATCGGTTCCACATGCAAATAGGTTGCCACCAAGATTCCACGCGGAAATCCCAAAGCCATCCATTCCGTGGCCTGGCAAATCAGGAAGTACGCTCCATTGACCCGACGAAAGGTTCAGTTGATCGACCCGCCGCGACACCTGGTCATTTTCGTCCATCCCTCCCAGAACGACCAGACAATTTTTCCAGTGTGCCAGCGCAATCGCTCGACGTTGAAACGGAGGATCCGGAAGCCTTTGCCATTCTCCTATCCCCTCTTGCAGCGGAAAGCACCAAGCAGTGCTCAACCACGTTCCGGGCGAAACGCCTGAGAGTTGCCACCCGCCCGCGATGTAGATGTTGTTGTTGAATACGACCGCGTCGTGCGACGAGCGAGCTTCGGGCAGTGATGGGAGTTTGCTCCAGGTATGTGTGGCTGTATTGAATTTTGCAAATGCATCAACCGAGTGAAGATCTTCGTCCGCTCCTTGTGGATTTCTGGCCTCCATTCCTCCTAGGCGAAAAATATGCGAACCATGTCCTACAAGTGCCAGGCCCTGGAGGGGCTGCGGCATGGTGAGCGGTTCCCACTGCGTAGGATGCTCTAGGGAGATCCGGCAAAACTGCTGTGCAAGATTGTCTCGTGAATGTTGATGAGCCTTTCCCTGATGTCCGCCATAGACGTATAGCGAGCCGTTGCATACCGCTGCGCCAAAACTTGCCACAGCTTGCGGGATTGGCGGAAGATTTTTTTCCGACGCGGCGATCTTATTCTTGTCGATGTTGAACGTAACGGTGGCGTAGTGGGTTTGACTATCGAATTTTTTACCTTCCAAGTCACCTGATGCCGCTACCTTATACTGAACCGTCAGCGCCGTTGAATCCGGGACGGCAGCCGGGAATTGCGCTGACCCTTCGTCATTCGTGGCCATGCTGATCGGCGGTTGAACTCCTTGACGGCATGTGACCTGTGCATTCTTCAGAGGTGCATTTTGCCACGTCACGGCAACTTGAAGGCCTTGCGGAGTCCAGGCGGGAACGACATCTAACTGCAGTCGGCCGGAAGGCTTGATCGCTCTCCAGCCGTTAGGATCGTGGGAACGATAGTGCTTCGCGTAGTACGTTAAGAGTGTCCCATGGTAGATGCCATACTGCTGCTTGAGCTCCAAGACCTCCCCTGCAAATACTGCCGCCGAGCGACGGCCGATGAACTCCTTGCTGTCGACCGTCTCCATATCCAATTTGGTTTGTGTACCGTCAGTTGCCAGTGAGTAGATATCGGTTGTCGTCATCGCTTCTGGCAAAAGGTAGTTCGTTTCTTGGACCGATTCAGAAAAATACATAAGCGCTCGACCATCGGCGTCGCTAGTAAGCCACGGAAAATGGGCAGTAGCGACCGACGGGGCGAGCGACATAATTCCGCCAGAAAGGATCCATGTGACCGAAATGAAGCGTGTGAACATCTTGGGCTCCGAATTGAGTTGGTGTGGTGGTTAGGTTTTATTGTTGTCGAATTGTGAAAGGGCTGGAGGGGCTACGCCATAGCCGATTTATTTTGCGAAACACCGAGGTTTGGCCGAAATTGCAACAACGAAAAAGGAGCATTCCTCTAGCCCAGAGGGCGACAAATCTCTGCCGGTGGCGTAAGCCACCGGATAGGGGACCCTCAATTCCTTTAGCCCGGAGGGCGATACAAGGCTATGTACTTCGAATTGGTGACTACTTCAAGCACGCACATCTTATGGTGAGTAGTTGCCAGATCTTGCAGACCATGACATCGCGTGTGATCCCAAGTATCTCGGGGATTGACGGTATTCATGTGCCGCCCTCCGGGCTGAAGGTTTTCATTGTCCGCTGTCCGGTGGCTTACGCCACCGGCAAGGATGTTTCGCCCTCCGGGCTATCAGATAACTGTCCGACTCCCGATGAAAATCTGAGTTTTTTGCCTATTACCAATTTCGCTAAGACACAATTTTTTCTTACGCAAAATAAATTAGCTACGGCGGCGGGGGGAGGGCCGTAAGCGGTTACGTTGCTGCCAAGAAAGTCTTCGCCGGAACGTGTTACTAGCGCTCGGCGAATTTTGGCTTCCGTATCGGACGAAATAGTCCGCACCGAGCCGTCTAGCAGTACAAATTGCACACCTGATGGATGATCACTGCGAAAGGCCCGGCTGCTGATCGGGTGACGGTAATCGCGTGAGTTGTTAAACAGCTGCGGATAACGATCGGTCATGTGTCCCCAGGCGAAGAACCAATAGCCATCCGCCCAAGTATGGTCCCCCCACCGGATGGTGCCAGATTTTTCCGGGCAGTCGGTCCATATGAATTGGGCATGACCGTAGTTAATTTCTCCGATGAGCAACGTTTTTGAGGTGCCGTCTGAAATATCTGTGAGCCCCAGTGGATAGGGGCCATTTATTTGTGGATTCGCAAAAGCGCCGTCCAAGTCTCCAAAGTTCAGGTAGTCGGTGCGTGTGGAGATGATGTAGCTGCCGGGCGCCAGTTTTTCGCCGCAATCGAGGTCGGGAACTGCCCGAGGTATCGACATGGACGGACACAAGAACGTCGGGATGGACTGACTGGTAACCGGCAGGTTGGCGTCGTCAACAACCGATTTTCCGATTTGAAATCGGTCGAAGCTCGTGTTTTCCTCCAGGTAGGGTAACAAGAGAACAAACGTACTTCCCAGTTCGGAGAAACTGGTATCTCCTACTTTGGGCGGTGGTAAGTGGCCATGCGCATTTTCAAATAGCATAACAGCAGTGCCCAATTGTCGCAGGTTGTTTTGACACGAAGTACGACGCGCAGTTTCACGCGCTGAATGGACGGCAGGTAAAAGCAATGCGATAAGAATTCCTAAGATGGCGATCACGACCAACAATTCGACAAGCGTAAACGCTTGACGTTGGGGGTGCGTTCGGTACTTGCGGCGCCGCGGGAACAAGAGGCCAGAGCTGACCAGCAGCACCAATAGGGGACATGGTTCAGGGACGGCCGAGGTGTCGCTGACTTGTTTTGATAACGCGAACGTATCTCCCGTCCAATTGGAGAAGACGATCCCCACATCGGCCCCGTCGACAGTTGTATCTGCGTTGCAATCCCCCGTCCCGGGTTGTTCCCAATTCCCAAAGAGTATCCCAAGATCGGCTCCATCCACGGCATTGTCACCATTGAGATCGCATGGTGGATTGTGATTACTGCGATATCGGATCTGAAGCGTGGCTGGAGTCCCTCCAAGAAATCCTCCCGTTGACTCGCGGAGATACCACTGTGGGTACGGCATCGCACCGAAGCCGGGTTGGGATGCGATATGCATCGAAGATAGGAAGAATCCAAGCGAACCTGCCGCAAGAGAATCCCGGATGTAGGTCCGCACTCCAGGCAGATTGAGGTCGACGCGGAATGTAAAAGACGTGTTATCTGGAATCGGTGAACTCTCCTGCAAATTGGCCGTTCCAACACTCCAGGGGACCGGATCAAAGGGCGGAGTCGTTCCCGTGGGAGAGGTCGCACTAAATCCCCCCGTAATACTGTTGGAGACATCGATGTCGTTCGGACCGTCACTGACGATCGGGTAGGCAACGTAACCACCATCGGAGGCTGTGTAGGGGCTCGTCGATTCGCGGAAAAGAGTGACTGGTCCACTGCCGGAGAAATCGAAACCTAGGTAAGGGGCGCGAAACCCGACGCCAAAAAGTTCCATCGGGCGAGCAGCGCTGATGTTTCCGGAGATGAGTTCTGCGAGGAGTTCCAGTCGGCTGTCAGGAGTGGAGTCGTACAGTAAGGTTCCCAAGGTGCCGCTTTGCATGGTCAGCGTGACTTCGATCGATTCGATGGTGTAGTCGCTTGCCATCTGCGGATCGATCTGAGTTGACGTATCAAAGGCGATTAGGGGCATTCCCAAGCGTGCTGGAGATTGCGCTGTATGTGCGAGGAATTGGGTATTGCCAGCGGCAACTTGCAAACCGCCGACAAACGAAGGGCCAAGATCACGACTCCCCGACCCAAACGCGTTCGAATAAAAGAACGAGTCAAGTTGAGGCGCAATCCATTCCGCAATTTCAGCGTTCGCCGTGATTGGTACCAAAATCGCCACCATGACAATTGCCGACACTCGTTCGATCGGCCGCATTGCGAGTCGTAGTCGTTGCAACATGATGTCCATCGAGAGAAATCTCCACGCGTGGGACTTGGGAAGTTATGATGTTGATTTTCGTCGAATTGCAACCATGGTGACCGCTACACCCCAGAGCAACGAAGCGCCGGCCGGTTCGGGGACAACTCGAAGCGAAACTTGATCCAATCCGATTTCGTACGATGTTGCGTCGAGTGCAAGCGATGGTGGTATTTCGATACCGAACTGAAGGTGTCCCACGTTGCTGAGAATCGTGTTGTAGTTGGAGCCTTCGAAAGTGACCCATTGCGGGTTCGTGGGATCGACAAGGAAGGTTAAGGGGGTCCACACATTGGAGGGGACGGCGGAAGATTGAACGGCTTGGGCGCCAGGAAAGTTGAAGGGGGTCGCTATTCGGGCGAAGAAGGTCAACGGCTCGGGCGCATTGTGCCGCACATAGGCGTAGAGCTGATTGACGCCTGCCGCCACCCAGTTGCCGACAAACGCATTTCCACTCGCGTTGAATTCGTCGTGCGCGCGAAACAAGACGGCCGACGTGCCCCCCGCCCCGCCCGCCGCCTGCTGCCCGGCGGCAGTTCCGACGAGCACAAAAGCGGCGACTTTCACGGCGCGTTCCATCGATATGTGGCAGGAAAATCGTAAAAATCGCAACATGGGTTCAGGCTCTCAGATGTTTGCGTTAGTAATGAGACTCAATATCAAAATAGAATGTACTCGGGACGGTTGGCGGCGCCAAGTGGGCCTTGGTTGGTGCTCGGCGGTCAGGCGAGCAAAATTCGGAGGGGCAAGTGAGCTAATGCGGTCCGAGGCTTAGGCGACAGGAGCCGCGTCAGATTGGACGGGACGCTCATGTCCCTTCAGTCGTTACACCCGAGTTCCGGCTTGCCACCGAAGGTCAACGACGCGATGAATTTTCCCGTAGAACGGGTGTGCGCATTCCCGTTGTTAACCGCTGGACTGTTTGCGCGAGAACTATGACCTCGGTACGCCTATGGTTTCCCGAGGTCGGTTTGTGCGGATGGCAAGCGTAGTCGGCCTCCCTTCCACGATGCGCGGAGCAGAATGTCTGGTTGCGACGCGTCGGGTAGTCGGTAAGAATAGAAGCCTTGAGTTCGTTTGTCGCGCCGCCATTTCACTGGCGCTACCCGATGGGGTTGGCGGATGGCGTGCGGCTTGTCCCGCTGTTGTCTGAAGGCACGTGCGGTGGTCTTGGGCGACAATCGGATGTTCCGATTCGGGGGCGATTTGCATGGTTCGATTGACCTGTTCATGGTTGGTTTTGGCCGCACTTACAGGGTGCGGGTCGGCAATCTCGACCACGGATTCAGCGCGTAGAACGTCCGAGTCGCGTGATCACGATTCCGTGTCTCCCCCATCGCCGTTACCCGACGCTACGCTTCCCGTTCGTCCCATTCCTAGTGCGCAGGAAACCGCTGCTGACCTAGAGTCTTCACAAGAAGGAAAACCGATGTACAATCCGCTCGATCCAGAAGAGGAACGTGTGATTTTGCGAAAAGGGACGGAGCGGCCATTTGTTGGTGAGTACACCAGCACCAAGGAGGACGGGACTTATGTTTGCCGGCGCTGCAACACGCCGCTGTACCTTTCGTCGGACAAATTCGAAAGCCACTGTGGTTGGCCCAGCTTCGACGATGAGATTCCAGACGCAGTGGAACGGCACCCGGACGCCGATGGCCAGCGTGTCGAGATCGTCTGCAAACACTGCCAAGGACACCTAGGGCACGTTTTCCTCGGTGAGCAAATGACCAAGAAAAATACAAGGCACTGCGTCAATTCTGTGTCGATGAAGTTCTATCGGAAAGGGGCGGAACTGCCAGCAGTCCTTGGCCCGGCCGCGACGAACTAGCGAATTACACGTCGTGTCAACAGTCCTGCCACGAGGACCGTTCCCACAAAACTATGCGGCTCAGGCACCGGCGCAGTGGGAAATGTATCGCCGGTCCAGTTGGAATAGACGATGGCGATGTCCGCCCCGTCGATCGTGCCACTGCGATCCAGATCACCAACTCCTGCAGTATTCCAATACTGGAAGACGAGGGACACATCAGCTCCGTCGACCAGTTCATCTTGATTCAAGTCCCCCAGCGCGAATGTGCGTGTGATCCCGCTAATCGGTGGCAAGCCATCGGCGACTGTGCGCGTTAACGTTCCATTGAGGGCAAATTCGAGGATCGATCCACGATTATCGGGTCGGCGTGTCAGTCCGAGGTTGCCCACAAGGACCGTATTGTTTGGTAAGAGGAGCATTTCGGACGGAAAGTTACTCGCATTTTCAGGAGTTATGCCGGGGGGGAGCGGGTCCGGAATGGCTGGAGGGACCACTGCGAAAAGTTGTTGGTCCGATCCATCGATCGCATAACTATGGATCTTGTTGCCGTGAAAGTCGGATACCAACATTCGCGTAGGTGAATTACCGGCAGGGGTGAGCAAGACATGGCTCGCCCCACCAAACCCAGGTGAACCTGGTGGGATTAGCGTCTCTACCGAGCCGCCAGTTTTCTTCAGGACGGCGCCCGGCGCGCCAATTTCACCCGTATCGTAGATCAGTGCTCCGCTGGGCGTGAAAGTAATCACGTCCGGAGAGGTCAGTCCCGTGACCACGTTTTCGATGAACGCGCCAGTTGTCGCGTTGTACTTGGCAATGTCACCCATTGATGTGGCAACATAGAGATTGCCGTCCGGTCCAAACTCAAGGGCATTTCCACTACCGTTCGTAAAAGCGAATAGACCATCAAATCCGCCGCTGCCACTTGGAATCGACGATGGGAGCGGAATTCCTGTATGGGGATCAAATGCCAACACTGTTCCGAACAGGGTCGAAACGTACAAGTTCCCATTGGGTCCGACCACAAGATCGGTGGGGAAAAATAGATTGGCAGTTCCTAGAGGAATAAATGGACTTGCCGTACCCGTTTCAAGGTTGATCTTGATGATTCCGTTCAACTGCGGTGACGGGTCAACTTCGCCCGGACCAAAGATGACGCTATCCAGAATATCTCGGGCGGCGACGTTTCTCGGGCATGTCACTGTGACCGAAAGCAGTAGGGCGAGTGAGGCGATCCACGTCCTGCGCATGCGGACCATGAGTCTACAGCATAAGTCAGTGTCTCGGATCATTGAATGGTTCATGCGACGCCGGCCAGCAAGCCGTGCGGTACGAAACAACTGGATAACCATCATGTTGCGGGTCTCGCGGGAAAATTGTTCACAAAAACGTCGCGCGGATGGCCTACGGTCAAGGCTGGCGAAGTCGTTGCGGGAAGGGGCAGGTCGGTTCTAGCGTGCCCCCATGGTAGGCCGAAACCAGTTTCTGGTCAAGAATTCGGACCTTGTGCGGAATCCGTGGCGGGTTACGGTTCTACTTTTCGCCTTCGATCGGCGGCTCGCGGTGCGCTAAACATGATGCACGATCCGGCACCCAAAACAACCAGTCGGTCCCAGAGCGGGCGCCAGTGGAACAACCCGGACGCTTTGGGGTCATCTTGCATGTTTTGCCGAATCCCCTTTTGCCGAATCCCCTTTTGCCGAAGCTCGGGAACGAAGAGCGTTCCGTGAGTCGGTCTCTCGGGGGTCGGCTCTTCTTCGACCGCTTCGAGTCGCGGGGTAGAGGAAGAGTTAAAATTGTGGTTTACAATGTCGGTCGTTGTTTGGACCGCCGTCGCAGAAATTGGCAGTGCAATGATGGTAGGTCGAACTCGGAGTGGTGATAACGCTTTCGTGGGAGACATCGCGCTTCTTGCCCGTACGGAAGTCGTTTCTTCACGACCCAGTATGAATGCTGAATAGTGATTGCGTGTTACTTCGCCTTGGAGTGACACCTGGACCGACGACCCCTTCTTGTCAAAGTAGGGTTCCGACTGAATCACGGGACTTACAACGGTGGACTGCGACACATGTCCGTTACTTGGTTCCCACGGAAAATAACTCACGGTGGAGTTGTTGGCTGTTACTTTAGCGATCGAAGCGCTGCGAGTAGTGCCGATATCGAGAAACACTCCCTGTGCCGTTGGGCGAACCAATGTGGGCGACATTGCTGTTGCACCCGTCAGTCGCTCAGAAGCAACCTCCGCGAATGGCGCGGTCGCCGGGCTGGCAGGTTGGGTAGCCATGTCATCGCTTGGGTTCTCCTGTGACATGAAGAAGTTAATCGGCCGGGACGCCACCGGTCCAGTCGTCTTTTGGTATAGCAGATTTCCGAGCAATTTGACGTTTTCCGACGAGGTCGTAGCACTATTCCCCGCGGTCGGTGTGACGCTGAGATCCCCCGTTAGCGCGTAATAGAAATAAACGAGATCCGCAGTTGCAAAACCTCCATGATTCCCTCCCGGTGGGTCCGTACTAGTCGCGGAGTCGTGGCTTAGATGGCAGGTTTTCGGGGAATCATCTGAACTGCAGTCACAGGATTCAAAATAGACCAATGGCGACGCAATATTGGTTGCGGAGGCCGATGTCACCGTTAAATTTGGTTCCGATAGGGCACATTGTTCAGCCGGTGCGACGGTTTTCTGTTCGATCGAAGCTTGCCATACATTGCCAAAGTGTGCTGACAAAACACAACGCCGCTCAAGCACCTCAACTTTTAGTCGAGTTCGCCGAAGTGGCTGCGAGTAGATGCGTCGGTGGTCTGTTCTAATTGACAAGCGAATCACCCTGCAGTGTTGATCTCAGATGCTGTTTCCTTCGCCCTATCGTTTCTTGTTTGTACGACCCGCTGAAGGCTCATTCGGTGTTCATTGAGGAAGTCAACAAACCGAGCGCACTGCGGGGCCGTATCATGGGCAGCCTGTTGGTAGGTCATTGCACTGTGGAGCGCTAACTCCGCTTTGTCCCATTCCATACGGTGTTCGTACAGTAGTGACAAGTTATGCCAAACACCCCCCAAGTTGCTCTTGTACAGGACATCATTGGGAGATTTTTGACATAGTGTTTCTAGTAGATTGCGAGCATGATTGAGTGACGTTTCTGCTTCGTGGAGGTCCGATCGAGACATCTCGGATTGGCCGAGGTTGTTGAGGGTAGTAGCCAAATCGGCCTTGAAGTGAATTGCGCCGGGGGCAGCATGAACGAGTTGATTCTGAATCGTAATGGCCAAACGGAATTGGTGCACAGCCGCGTCGCTATCCCCAAGGTCTCGCAGGATCGCACCAAGGTTGTTGTGGCTTAAGCTCATTTCGTGCATGATCCCGGGAACTTTCGGTGCCAAGTCGTTGAGTTCTTGGTAGATATGGATGGCTGCTTCGACATAATGCCGCCGTTGTACCAGTTCTACTGTTGGCAATCCGGCGAGGGCATTCTGAACGGAAGCTAAGTTCCGCTGAACTGCGATGTCTTGCGACTTGTCTGCTAAGGGAACAAGTAGCGTATACGCAGCGCGGAGGGACTCAGTTGCAACAGGAATAGACCCCTGTTGCATCTGTAGTCGTCCAAGGTTGAAATAGGCGGTTGCCAATTCGTTCGCGACACGATTCTGTAGAGCGGACGGGATTGCCGGTAAGAGATGGGAATATTCTTGTATGGCTTCGCGATATTGTTGTTCGGCCAATGGAAAACTGCCCAACTGTGTGAGCAATGTACCGCAGTTATTGCGGCACAGTGCTGCATCCACTCGGATTGTCATGTCGGTGGGGAACTTGGCCATCAGTTTGTCAAAGTGCGCCTCGGCACGTGTGTAAACGCTTTGAGCAGACACTAAATCGCCCAGTTGGGCCAGGACCGAAGCTTGTTTGACCAGGGTTCGCGCTACGTCGGTCTCTAACTCAGGCCTTTCCGTGGCGTACTTCGTAAACGAATCGTAGTAGTGCAATGCTTGCTTCAACATCGATTCGCGAACATGTTCAGACCCGGGGATATTGGTAAGTTGGTCGGCAGCGGCAATTCCAAGCTCGTTGACTGCGCGGTGGGCTGCGATTAGGTGCAAGGTGGCCTTTTCTTGCTCCGCTTGATAGCGCACGTTATTTCTTGCAAGTATCGTTGTGATTGCTGCGAGGCCAATCGTTCCCGCAACGACGGTGGCTGATAGGTGGGGCCACCAGCGCTTATGCCGGATCATGTAGCGGGCTATGCGGTCTATGGAAGTTACACGTCGCGCTATCGTTGGCCGACCGTCCAAGAAGCAACGTAGGTCCTTGGCCATGTCCGCAGCGGTCGAGTAACGGTCCTCGCGACGTTTCGCGAGTGACTTGAGCACGATATTTTCGAGTTCGGCTCCGATTGCCTGATTGTGCCGCCGAGGAACAACCGGCTCCTCAGCACAGATTCGTCGTACGATTTCCTGCCGGTCCGACCCGGCAAATGGTGCCTGTAGCGTGAGCATTTCATAGAGAGTTACGCCCAACGCATAAATATCACTGCGATGATCGACAAGATGCGTCTGTCCTGCAGCTTGTTCTGGGCTCATGTAGCCCAAGGTCCCGATCAATTCTCCGGCTCGCGTAAGGTCACGGCCGGTGTCCAAACGTGCTAGACCGAAGTCCGCTACCCACAGCCGGCCGGTCGGGTCGAGGAGCAGATTGGAGGGTTTGATATCTCGGTGGACAATTCCTGAAGCGTGTGCGTAGTCGAGTGCTTCGGAGGCTTGAATCATTATTTCCACGACCGAACGCACGTATCGACGGGATCGGACAGACAACAGAGTTGACGCATCACCTTGTGTGTCGCGGAGATTTGACGGAGGTAGCCCCAAGGGTGGACATTCGTCGGCTGACGTTGCAGCCGGGCGGGGAGTCGATGCCATTCGGCCTTTTCTGTCTCTGAGGACTTGGTCGAGAGATTGGCCGTCGATGAATTGCATACTGTAGTAGTGCACGCCTCGTTCACAGCCGACGGCGTATACTGGAACAATGTTGGGGTGATGGAGTTGTGCGGCCGCTTGGGCCTCGTTGTTAAATCGAGCGATCTGTCGGCTGTCCAATACTGCAGCGAATGGCAGGACCTTAAGCGCGACGTGGCGGCCAAGAGAGATTTGGTACGCTTCGTAAACAACCCCCATCCCTCCTCGCCCGAGTTCTCGCAGCAACTGATAGTCGCCCAGTTGCTTGATACCACAGGCCTGGTGTTGTCTAAATTGAGTTGAGTCGGAAGAGTTGTGGACAGGGAGCGGGGGAGCTTGCACGGCATCGTGCATGAATTGAAGGCTCTTGACGTAACCCGCCAACGGCTGAAGTAAGTCGGGATCATTGACGGCCAGCTGATTTACATCGCAAGGCTGCCCCGCTTCGAGTGCTTCCAAGTAACTTTCAAGGAGGCCTGCCAGCCGACCCTGTTGCGATTCGGTGAGACATTCCATGGAATGTCTCACCGGCGGATCGGCGGAAGGGGCTGGCATAGTCCCGTCAGCGGTCTCCGCACCGACCATCTCTTCATCGTAGCTCATAACCATCCCTCGCGATTCAGATGTTGCTTCATCTGATCAATGGCTCTTAACCATAACATGCGACAGGCGCCGGCGGAGCGATCCAAACGCTCGCCGATCACGTTAAACGAAATTCCATCAAGGTGTCGCCACACGAGAACCCTTCGGTAATCATCTGGCAACGACGACATCGCAACAGAGAGTGCCAGTAATCGGTCCTGCCGGTCGCTTTGGGAACTCGCGGGAGAATGGGGATCAACGAGCAGTTGCTCGATCCTAATAGCGGATCTCTCTAACGAGGCTCCGATTTCTTCGAGAGAGATTTCACGACGGACATCCCTTTTTTCCGTGAGGACATGGCGTTCCACCGCGCGGAGCAGATTGTTGGCAAGAATCCGGCGAAGCCAGGCCATGAATTCTCGCTCCGACCCGCCGCGGAACTGACCGAAATCCCGATTGGCCTCAAAAAACGTCTCTTGCACGATGTCGGAGGGACTTACACGTCGCCGAAGCCGGCCGTCGAGCTGTGTTTCGGCGAGAATTCTCAAGTGCTCCCAATAGAGTTTGAGCAGTTGCCCAATTTGTTCTCCCCCAACTTTTTGCCTCTTCAGAAGAATTCGTGGGTAAATTTCCTTTCGGGTAGTGCTCCGAGGTTGTGATACAGGG
>JAQCHP010000070.1 GCA_027619595.1 Planctomycetota bacterium | reverse complement strand
CAGAAATTTCCTTGACGGCTTCCGAGTGACCACCCTTTGATGGCGCGGTTGCAGAAATGTCCACCTCCCACAGTTTCCGGAATCGGACATTGACGTCGGTTTGTCCAATCGCGGGCAGTACGCGAGTGCGTTCATTGCCGTCGGTCGATGGGACTGACGGAATATCTTTCTTAGGGGCAAAGCCCCGCCGTTTGCATAGCCCAGCCCAACGGGCTGGGTTTCGGATATCATTCGTCCGTAAGGGCCAAAGGCCCGGTCGTTTGATGGGAGTGATCTCCATGCCGCAATCACTTGCTCAAGTCTGGATCCACGTCATCTTCTCGACGAAGGATCGGTGGCCGTTCTTTGGCGATCCAGCATTCCGGGAGGAAATGTTTCGCATGCTCTCGTATCACGTAACCGAGGCAAATTGCTTGAATGCCTCCGTGGGATTGAAACGATACTTACCGCGATGGTCAACACGGAGGAAGGCAAATGGCCGGGCCTTTGGCCCTCTGATTCACTTTCCCGATCGGACCCAGGCCTTCGGCCTGGGCTGGGCAAATGACTGGCCCGTTGGCCCGAAGCTTGCCCTGCGATTACGTCGGCGTGTAAAGTGTCGGCTACGCGAAGCCAATATGACGATACCAGCGACGCAAGCGTCGGTAGTTGGGTTGCTCACTTCCGTGGCGCACACCGCCGGAAGTCCGGCACGGCGAAAAGTGTTGTCAATCTAAATGTGTGCAGCCAAGCAGCCGGCGTCCGTGGAACCCACCTTCACGCTCTAATGACGAACCGTCATTGGGTACCTACATTGTCACCCGAGACAGGACCTCAGTATGCATTTTCAGATTGAGAACGTCTGAGCCCTTAATCGTTCGGCGATTTGTGACCAAGCTGGTCGGCCGACTTCTCCATTGGTTGATGCTTGCCCCGGCGCAAGCTGACGGCACTAGGAGGACATTCCATCGCGCGATCGATGTCGCCATGGAGTTGTCGATCTCGCATTGTTATTGGGGTCGGACTTGGCATTTCTTTTTGGCGCGCCGAGCTCGATGTTGGTTGGAGATGCTGATACAATGGCCTACATCACGGGAGAATTCATTCGAGCACGGTCACATTTTGTGCCCCCTTCCATGGTCCCCGTGACCCGTGTTGTTCTATCGTGAGATTGGTTTGCCAGGCCACATTACCGTGAATCGAAGATCAAAGCCGGAGCACGTGCGACTTCCCGAACGTCCCCAAACGCGAATTTTAATTGACGGCTACAACTTGCTGTTTGCCATTGGTTTCGGGAATATCGGTAGTCCGTCGGGCGTCTTATTGTCGGCACGTGAAGAGCTTTTGAATTTTCTGCGGCGCATTCTCGATACGAGTATGCGACAGGCGACCGTCGTCGTGTTTGATGCCAAGAGGGCCCGTTATGGCGCGGCGTCTGCCTATGAACTGGACGGCATGACGATCCTCTTTGCCGTGGAATATCGTGACGCGGATGAGCTGTTAAAGCAGATCATTCGTGGACATACAACGCCCCGCAAACTGACGGTTGTCTCCAGCGATCATAGTATTCAAGTCGCGGCGCAGCGCCGTCGTGCAAAGGCGATTGACAGCGAGACGTGGTACGAACAGGCCTGTCGGCAAGCGAATGCGTCGAGCAGCTCCGACGCGCACCATGAAGAGGCAGAAACGGGGACGCGTACAGGCAAGTCGACTCGTCGTACAACGGGTCGTCCCAATCCGACTGACGATGATCGAGCCAAGTCGCTTGACCTGCCGGCGTTTGAGAATCCGTTTCCGCCTAATTATGGGCAGGACGTTGCTGCAGAATTCGACCTATCCAATCCTTTTCCAGCCGGATATGCGCAAGAGGTCAACGAACAAAACGTCGACGACAAGTCAAAGCGAACCAAACGAAAAAAGAAATAGGCTGTTGTTCACGCCGTCCGCAGGCACTGCGGAATTTCCACTACGGAATTTCCCAATGCCAAGCGCTCATCTGACTCAGACGCCACACGTTCATTAGGTGAAGGACTTATCGGCAATATCTTTGCGGCACCATGCCCCTTCCCAGCGAATGCACCGAACCGCCTTGTAGGCTTGCAATTTAGCGGCAGCGATCGACGTGCCTAAAGCAGTTACCGACAGTACGCGGCCACCTTGGGAGACGACCTGACCATCCTGCATGGCCGTCCCGGAATGGAATACCTTGATATCGGGCAGTTTCGCAGCCTCGTCGAGGCCGCGAATGGGCAAGCCCGTCTTATAGCTCGATGGATATCCTTCACTGGCCATCACGACACATACCGCGGGGCGGGGGTCCCAGGTGGGCGTTGCCACTTCGTCGAGTCGCCGGTCGACGACCGCTTCGAGCACGTCCAAGAGATCGCCCTGCCAACGCATTAAGATCGGTTGGCATTCAGGGTCACCAAACCGAACGTTGAATTCCAGTACCTTAGGACCCTGATTGGTGACCATAATCCCGGCAAACAAGATGCCGTGGAATGGTCGCCGAGCACGTTTCATGGCGTGTACTGTAGGTACCAGCACATTCGATTCGATGGAACTTAGCATCTCATCGGAGATTAACGGAGTAGGTGAATACGCGCCCATGCCTCCAGTATTCGGTCCCAAGTCACCATCAAAGGCCGCTTTGTGGTCCTGCGCCGGAGGCAAGGTGAGGATCGTGCGACCGTCTGTAATGGCAAACACACTCGCCTCCTGTCCCTCCAGACGTTCTTCAATCACGAGTCTCTTGCCGGCATCGCCAAACTCCTTCTGTCGCGCCAAGCGGTCGATTGCGTCCAAGGCGTCGCGGCGAGTCGAACAGACGATGACACCTTTTCCGCCTGCAAGGCCGTCAGCCTTGACAACCAGAGGCACATCTTCCAAGTCGGTGGCGTATCGGTCTCGGATAAACCGGGTGGCACTATCGGCATCGCGAAACGAATGGTGGTCGGCCGTAGGGATATTGGCATGGTGCAGTAGTTCTTTACAGAACACCTTACTAGCTTCCAGTTCGGCTGCTTGCCCTCGTGGACCGAAGACGCGCAATCCCGCCGCCTCGAATGCGTCGACGATCCCCAGTGATAGCGGGGCCTCAGGACCGACGACGGTCAGTCCGATCTTCTGATCACGCGCGAAATCAATCAGTCGTGGAATATCCGTAGCAGCAATATCGACGTTTTCGGCGTCCAATGCCGTGCCAGCGTTCCCAGGAGCCACATAGATTTTGTTTACCCGTGGACTTTGAGCCAATTTCCACGCCAGAGCATGCTCTCGCCCACCATTTCCAACCACCAATAAATTCATGTTGTCAAAACTCCCGGCTTGCGCCACACTGTCCCCAACGTACGAACAAACCGCCATTCTATCGTTTCGCATGCACCCCTAGGAAAGCCGTAATGGGGTGGTTGACAATTATTTGGCCAACAATACACTTTCGGTAATTCGTGAAAAAAATCACAAACCCTGCTTTGTCGGTCCGATGAAAGGACTTACGGAAATAGCTCGGTTTCGGAAACGAGGGGACAACGGGTTCCATTTGGCGCACATGGATCCGAATACGGCGGCCAACCAACGAGGTAGATCACGGGCATGGTAGACCCGAAGAAAATGTCGGTTGAGGAGATCTTGGCAGCGTGCCGGGGTGGGTCTTCGTCCAGCAGCAGCCCTCCAGAATCAAAGCCTGCGCTTGCCAAAGACGAGCCGTCGGCGGCCACAGGAAAGCCAGCAGCAAGTAAGCCAGTAGAAAGTAAGCCAGCAGCAGGAAAGCCCGCCGGTGCGAAACCGGGTGGGATGAACACCGCCGATATTTTGGCGGCAGCTCGCGGCGGTGCAGCTAAATCCGAGCCGGCCAGCGCATCCGATGGTCCCGCGCCTGCCAAATCTGCTCCCGGCGCAAAGTCGCCACCCGCCGCGAAGCCTGGCGCGATGAGTGTTGCGGATATCTTGGCAGCGGCACGAAAAGGGGCGGGCGCGGCGAAGGAAACGGCAGCTGAAGAGAAGCCGGCCGCAAAAAAAGCTCCCCCCGCCAAGCCAGCGGCGGCGAAAGCTGCCGCCCAGGCCGAACCGGAGCCGGTGTCGGGTGCTAAGGATACCTCAAGCATTCTGGCGGCGGCGCGCAAAGGAGTGAAGCCTGGGCCGATAAGTAAAGAAGAGGCAAAGCAACGAGCGACCGCGACAATCGAAAAACCCGAAAAGTCGATGCCCGTGCGTCCTGCCAAGCCGGCCTATGCGATCCCCTCGCCGCCCGTGGCAGCCCAGTCGGATCGACGTGACTTTTTTGCCGTCGTAGCGGGTTCCTTTTTGGCGGTCGGATTTTCCTCCTTTGCACTGACGAATGTGGTTTGGTTGCTGGGGTTAGCCCGATTCATGTTTCCCAATGTGCTGACGGAACCGCCGAGTAAGTTCAAGGTTGGGTTCTCTGCTAATTTTGCTCCAGATACGGTGAGTGATAACTTCAAAGCGCAGTTTGGTGTGTGGGTGGTTAACACGGTCTACGAAGGGCAGCGCCAAATTGTAGCGTTGCGGACCGTTTGCACGCATTTAGGGTGTACGCCGAATTGGCTGGAAGCGGAACAAAAGTTCAAATGCCCCTGTCACGGCAGTGGTTTTTATAAGGATGGAGTGAACTTTGAAGGCCCGGCTCCTCGTCCGCTGGAGCGATACGCGATTCAGCTGGCCGATGATGGGCAGTTAGAAGTCGACAAGAGCCGTATCTTCTATTCGGAAAAGGGCGAATGGGGGGATTCTGCGAGTTTCGTCGCCGTTTAGCATTTGCTAGAGGACGTCAAGCCAAGTCGCAGGTTCCTGCTACGTCAGTTGCTCATTTTCGAAATCAACTCACAAACAATTTAGTTAGTTTTTGCTTTCCGCAAGAAGGTTTCGCATGCCAAACTTGGGCGAAGTTATTCGTAATTCGCAGATCTGGAAAAGTATTTTCCGGCACCCGATGCCCGTCGATCGACGTAATCGCATTGTGGTGATGCTCACCAATTTTTTCCTGCATTTGCATCCCGTGTCGATCAAGAAACAGGGGATCGCTCTCAGTTATACCTGGTGCATGGGTGGGGTGACGTTTTTTTTGTTTCTCGTCGAAACGATTACGGGCGTCCTTCTCATGTTTTACTACCGCCCGACAACCGAATGGGCGTACATGGATATTTTGTCGCTGCGTGATACAGCGTCGTTGGGGATCCTGAGAGAATTGCATCGATGGGGGGCCCACGCGATGGTAATTGCTGTTTGGCTGCACATGTATCGTGTGTTCCTGACAGGGAGTTACAAACCGCCGCGCGAGTTCAACTGGGTCGTTGGAGTTGTATTGCTGCTTTTGACCCTGCTGTTGTCTTTTACGGGTTATCTGTTGCCGTGGGATCAGTTGGCGATCTGGGCTATTACGGTCGGGTCGAAGATGGGGGCAGCAACCCCGTTCCTCGGTGCCGAAGGGCCGGGTTCCATGCTCCTGCAAGTCGGTAGCATCCCCATGATTACCGGAGCGTCCGACGCGCGATTCGGTCTGTTGGGTGCTCGATTTGTCGGTGAAGAGACGCTGAATCGGTTTTACGTACTGCATTGTGTGGCTATTCCATTAGCCGTGGCACTGTTGTTGGCAATTCACTTCTGGCGTGTGCGAAAAGATGGCGGAATCAGCGGCCCGCTGTAAGAGAATCGCTGAATTGCGAAGCGGATCAAGTCCAACCGGATTGGAATCGACTCAATAATGCACCTAACTCTTGAAAAACTTGCCCCGTTCCTAGGTAGTTACTACCTCGTGTTGGCCGTCATGAACGCGGTGTTCGGATACTTTTTGTGGGAGCACAAGAAAAATATCCGACAGGCGGTTTTTTGGACCGTCGTCGCGGGCGCGTTCACGATCATGGCCTCGATCGCCTATAGCGGGCAACAAAAATTGATGGAACTCGTTAGTTTGCCCGAGGCGTTTCGCGGCTTCGTGGACGGAAACCTGGCTAATCCAGCCCTTTACACGATTGGCACGTCGGCGTTTCTAGTCACGATGTTCTTGTTCCGCAAAGTCCTTGTTCAGCCCGTAGTGGCCTGGGGACTCCTGGTGTTGGCGCTGTTGCTCATGGGTCTGTCGATGGCCGATGTACAGTTTGCCGAAATCGTGACAAAACCGGACAACGTTCCGATCGTGGCGATGGTGTTCTTGTTGGGCTATTTCACGTGGTTAGCGACGGCTCAAGCCGTGAAGAACGACGAACGAACGGCCCGTGGGGAAGACCCGCTGGAGAAATTGAACAATGAAAAAATCCTCGTGTGGCCCGACCTGGTGTACACAGAATTGATTTGTATGGTGGCGGTTACGGCGGTCCTTACGTATTGGGCCGTGGGACTGCAGGCTCCTTTGGAGGATGCTGCCAGTAGCGTGAAAACCCCGAATCCATCCAAGGCTCCCTGGTACTTTCTGGGGCTCCAGGAAATGTTGGTTTACTTTGATCCCTGGATGGCTGGCGTCGTTTTGCCAAGTACCATCGTGGCGGGGCTGATGGCGATCCCATACCTCGACTTTAACAAAGCGGGGAACGGCTACTACACCATTAATCAACGAAAGTTTGCCTACCTGGTGTTTCAATTCGGATTCTTGGAACTGTGGGTGACGCTCATTATCTTGGGGACCTTCCTCCGTGGTCCTAACTGGAACTTCTTCGGACCGTACGAACAATGGGATGCGCATAAGGTCGTGGCGCTGAACAACGTAGATCTGTCGCAGTTCTTCTGGCTCGGCTTGGTTGGTTACATGCCGAAGGCCCCAGATGGTGCATCGGAAATCGCTAAATTCGGTTGGATTCTCTGGCGGGAGTTGCCGGGGATCATTGTGGTAGTCTCCTATTTGGCGCTGCTGCCACCTTTCCTTGGGTTGACAATTTTTCGTGGATTCTACAAACGCATGGGGCTGATTCGATTTATGGTGATGTCGAATTTGCTACTCATGATGATGCTTTTGCCAATCAAGATGGTTTTGCGTTGGACAATTAACCTGAAGTACCTTATATCAATCCCCGAATACCTGCTTAACCTCTAGAATCCTGTAGGGATTTTGGAGTCGATGTGTAGACGGTCGTCGTGTGTGACGTGGCGGAGCGGTTATAGAGTACGAAGGGCGTGTCAATTGCGGTCGACGTGATTTTTTGGAGCTGAGTGCGGACGATGCCTGCAACGGAACAGACCTGGCGAGATCAGAAAAAATTACACGTTTGGTTCGCAATATCTAGCTTGGTTCTGCTAATTGGAACCCTTTGGTTATTTGTGAAGGACCATGCGCGCGAGTGGAAATCGTATCAGCGTACGGCCCGATTGGTCGACAACCAGCTGACGAAATGGCGTATTTTTCAGTCCGATGCAGATGTTAACGCGGACGTGGAACTCGAACTCGCGCGGCAATTGCAAGTCGCGCAGCAAGAATCGCCTGATCCTACGTTGCTGAAAAAGTTTCAAGAGACTGTTCAGCAGGAAAGCGAACGTAACCAGCAGGCGGAAGGTGTGGTCACCGATGCCAGCTCGCTGTCTAGGCTGCAGAAGGCGATCGACGCAACCCAACAAGCACCAAACGCCACCAACCGCGCGGTGCTAATCGACGAAATGGACCAATTCGTCAATTCGGCCAAGCGAATCGAAGATCAGAAGGTGAGGAAACGGAAATTTCAAAGTGCCGACGTCGACGAAGCCAAAGCCAACTATGGTATCGCCGTTCGGGATAATTTACCGGCGGACGAGATGCAAGCGAGGCTCGAAAATTCTCAGGCCAAGCAGAAGGAATTGGACGCGTTGACACTCGACTTCCAGCAGGCCGAAGCGCATCGTAAGGCATTGCAGGAAATTTTCACCCAAGTCAACGCCAAGACTGTGGATTTGCAGAAGCGGCAGACGGAAATGCAGGCCGAAGGGAAGCGTTTGCGGAAGACGCTTGAGGATAAGACGTCGAGCTATTTTAGATTTAACTTGCGGTTTATTAATCAACGGTTTTTGGAACTGCCGATTCTGGACGCGTTTGGTTCTCCGTTAAAAATCGATAACCTCTGGACCGATGGGCTCAAGATGCCTTACGGAAGTTTCGGAGAAGTTCGTCGATTCGATCGCTGCACGACGTGTCATCAGTCGATTGACAAGACGCTGCCCGGTATGCCTTCATCCGGGGCCTTCATTGGCGAGAGTACACTGGTTGTTCGAATAACGGTCCCTGATCCTGCGATGAGCAGCGAATCGACGGCGCCCTCCCCGAGTGACTCGATTTCCTCGGGTGATAGCGCTGTCGAAGCGGCAGCGCCCCCCGCGCCGGTCGACCCCTTGGAAAACACGTTTGGAATCCTACTGGCCAAACAAGGGCTCATCGAAAAGAACGCCGCCACAATTCAATATGTACGTGCCAATAGCCCTGCGGCACTGGCCCAGGTCGTATCGCACAAGGCAGATTCCCCCGGCGACTTGCTGAGCGGTCTTCGTACCGGCGATGTAATCTACGCGATTGGCGACGATCTAATCACATCCCCAGATCAGGTACGGCTGCACTTGGGCGAAGCCGCCAAGCCTGGACAGGTCCTCGACGTTACCGTCAAGCGAGGCCTGCCGCACCCTTATGCTTCGCACCCGCGGCTCGACTTGCATGTTGGTTCTTTGAGCCCTCACGCGAAAGCCAAGATCGGTTGCACCGTTTGCCATGAAGGGCAGGGGACTGCCACTGAATTCAAATGGGCATCACATACTCCGAACACGCCTGATCAAGCACATGAGTGGTCGCAGGAACACGGTTGGTTCAACAATCATCATTGGTTGTTCCCTATGTTTCCCAAGCGATTCGCAGAAAGTGGATGTCTCAAGTGCCACCACGACGTCGTTGAACTGCGACCCAGCGAGAAATTTCCGGAACCTCCAGCGCCTCAAGTTGTCGCAGGGCATGACCTGATTACCGAATACGGATGCTTTGGCTGCCACGAAATTAATGGGTACAAGGGCGATCGACGGATCGGTCCCGATATGCGGGTTGAACCCAACTATTTTGCCGCCGCTGCACAGGTCCAACAGGATCCCAATTTCAAGAGCGTCGATCAACAGATCCGCGATTGGGCCGAACGTGTCGTACATCACCCCGATGACGATGGTGCTCGGCATAACCTCCTCCAGTACCTGAAGGATGATGCCAAGAGTGAATCGCCGGTTTTGACGGCGGACTCTCATCAGCTTGCATCGGTGTTTGACGATGTCGATCACCCAGGAACCTTGCGAAAGGTTGGTCCGAGTTTACGCCACGTCGGTAATAAGGTCGGCGCTACCTTCTTGTACGACTGGATACGGGACCCCAAGCACTTCAGACCGACGACTCGCATGCCGAAGTTCTTTGGCCATTGGGATCACTTGGATGATGCAGAACGAGCCGTTGCTCAAAAATACGAACCGATTGAGATTCTTGGTTCCGTACAGTACCTGTTAGGCAAGAGCCAAGGGGTGCATGCTCCCGCAGAACCTTCCCAGGCCCCATGGGACGAGCAGGCGGCTACCCGTGGGCAACGCGCGTTCGAATTGCGCGGTTGCCTGGCTTGCCATTCGCATGGTAGTTTTCCAGGCCATGATTCCAGTAAGGGACCTGAGCTAACCAACATCGGTAATAAATTCGAGCTGGCGGATACGCCTAACGCGCGAGCGTGGCTGTACAATTGGCTCAAAAATCCGTCCAACTACCATGCCCGGACCTCCATGCCCGACCTGCAGCTCGATCCGATCAAGGATACTTCAGGAAAGATGGTCGATCCAGCGGCTGATATAGCAGCGTTTCTGCTCAACAGCAAACAGGATTGGCGGCCGCATCCTGAAACAATGGACGGTATCGAGATCGATGCGACGTCGCGGCAGGCTTTGCGTGATCTAACGCGTGAGTATCTCAATAAAGCGTTCTATCGCCTTGAGGTCGATGAATTTTTGGGTTCGGACGCACAACCTGGTAAGGGTGTTCCCGCCAATCGGGCGCGTGGAGCCGAACGTGAATTGGTGGTCGCCCCCGGGGCACCTTTGAGCGATCAGCAAATGTTGCAGTACATCGGCCAGAAGACAATTTCGAAATACGGTTGTTATGCGTGCCATGATATTCCTGGCTTCGAAGATGCAAAACCGATCGGCGCGGCGCTCGCCGACTGGGGGCAGAAAGATACTTCGCGTATCGCCTTCGAGCACATTGCCGAGTACGTGCATCATGGGCACTCGCATGTGGCACCCGGCGCTTCCGATGGCGCTGCTGCTCACGGGCCGGACGGCCAGCCGAATGACGGTCACTCGGCGGCGTCTGCGGTCGGTTCCGCACACGACGCGATGCCGCCCGGTGCTGGGGCAACTGCACACGACGCCTTCGATGAAGCGTTTTACCTCGAGAAGCTTCACGAGCATGACCGGACTGGCTTTATTTGGCAAAAGCTGAAAGAGCCCCGCAGTTATGACTACAAGATGGCTGCGACTAAGGATTACAATGATCGCCTGCGCATGCCGTTGTTCCCACTCACACCTCAAGAACGTGAAGCGGTGGTGACTTTTGTTCTTGGTTTGGTGGCTCAGCCTCCGGCCGAACAGTTTGTGTATCATGCCGATCCAAGGCAGGAAGCCCTCCTGGCCGGACAAAAGGTAATTGAAAAATTCAATTGCACCGGGTGCCATGTTCTGCAGGCGGAGCGGTGGGATTTGGAGTTTGCCGCGGGTACGATCGAGCCGCCACCGGTCGAGCCGAGTTATCCGTTCGTGAATTCGAAGTTTACTACGGCTCAAGTAACTGCTTCCTCACAAAAGGATCCGCAACGAGCGACTCTGTCGACAACGCTGCATGGCATGCCCGATCGCAATCCGGCGACTGGACTGCCAGTGATGTGGGACGAAGAAGAAGAGGAACTTTCAACGGAAGACATCGAAAGCGGTGCTTACGATCCCGAAAAGATGGTGCATCGCTTCCAGTTGTGGCAAGCAGCCCTGATTGACGGGAAAGTGGCTGAAATCACCCCAACTGCCATGTCGATTCCGGCGTCGGCTGTTAAGCGACGCTTTCCCACTTGGGGTGGCGACTTGACCCTTAAATTGTTGCCGACGGTGACTCGTTATGAACAAGAAGTCAATCCGGCTGCCAAAGGGACTGAGGCCTGGGCGTGGTTACCACCACCTTTGTTGGGTGAAGGGACGAAGGTACAGGCCGAGTGGTTGCATGATTTCTTGCTCGATCCCCACATGATTCGCCCGGCGACGGTCATGCGCATGCCGAAGTTCAACATGTCGTCCGCGGAAGCAACGTCGTTGGTTAATTATTTCGCGGCTCGCGATCAGGCGGAATATCCGTATGCCTATCAAGAACGAACGCGTTCCGGTCATCTGCTGCAAACGGAGCAAGATTACCAGAATTCGTTGGCGAACATTCCCAAGGATCAGCGACCCGACGGTGCCAGCCGCTTGGATCATGCGATGAACATCGTGGTGAGCAACAACTACTGCATTAAATGTCACCAAGTAGGCGACTACAGTCCGCAGGCATCGGATCGAGCGAAGGCTCCTGACTTGTCGGTTATCTATCAGCGGCTGCGGCCGGATTACGTAAGACGCTGGATTGCCGAACCGCGTCGCATCCTGCCCTACACGTCCATGCCAGTTAACATTCCATTCAAAGAAGGTACGGAAAATTTGGGTGGCCTTGAACAAAAGTTATACCATGGGGCCAGCCCGGAACAGGTGGATGGTTTGGTCGATCTACTCATGAACTTTAACGCGTACAACCAAGGTAAGAATCGAATTTCGCCGATGGTGAAACAAGGGCCACCTGCGGCAGCGCAACCCCCTTCCAATAATGCAAATACTCCTCTGCCGGCCAATAGCTCGGCGTCCACTCCTGCGCCGGCTGACGGCGACAGTGTGTCCACGGACGCGGGGATCGCGCCGGGGGTGTCGGAGGTAGCCGGTTAGCGATTGTGCAATGAATGCGGTCTACAACAGAGGATACGAGTAAATATGGGGAGTCCAGCTGATTAATTCCGGCGAACTCCTATAATACTTCGGGTCTGTGTACCTGACGGAAACGATGTGCGACGAACGACCGCCTCCTAGCAAGTGCTGGGATAACGAAGAGGGAATGCTGAAATGACTCCAATGCCAATGAAAAAGTTTGTTCGGAGAATTCAATGGGCCAGTTTGTTGGTGCTGTGCGGCGCAAACGTTGCGTCGGCGCAGTGGGGATCGCTCAAAGGGCGGTTTTTGCTCGACGGAAAGGCTCCCGAGGCCGCTGTCATTAACGCCGACAAAGATACTCCTACGTGCGGTAAATGTGCACTCAAGCAAGAGACGCTCGTAGTCAATTCGGAAAATAACGGAATCCGCGATATCGTCATTACGTTGTCTCCCGCGAAGGGAAAAAAAAAGGACGTGAAAATCCATCCTGATTACGAGAAGGATGCCGCTGCCAACGTAACGGTAGCGAATCAATGTTGTCGCTTCGATCCGCATGTTGTTCTTCTGCGGACCTCGCAAACACTGGTGATAACTAACCCGGATCCCGTCGCACACAATTCAAATGTGACGACGATCAAGAATGCTGCCATCAATCCGAGTATTCCAGCGGGTGGAAAACATGATGCAAAGTTCCCGAAAGAAGAAAATTTGCCCTGCAAGATTAGCTGCAACATTCATCCTTGGATGAGCGGTCAAATTGTGATCAAGGATCATCCTTACATGGCGGCGACCGATGCCGACGGTAACTTTGAAATCAAGAACTTGCCGGTTGGTGAGTGGCAATTCCGCGCCTGGCAGGAATCCTCGGGCTATATCGCCAAGGCGAAGATTGGCGCTAAGGAATCGAGCAAGAGGGGTGAATTCGATGCCGCCATCAAGGACGGGGAAACGACCGACCTGGGTGTCATCAAGGTTGGTGAAGCAATATTTAAGAAGAAGAAGTAGTGAGATCGCGAACGCGGTCACCGCAATGACCCGGAGTGTACGGGTTGGATTTTTGGAGTTAAACCCCAGATGGGATTGCAGAAGCAAAGGCAAACACGGGTGAACGGACAATTGTCGATGCCAGCCAGAGTCGCGTCGGCGCCAGTCGTCTGGACGTTTGGCATCACAATGTGTGTGTTGCTTGCCACCAGTTTCGGGTGTGGGAAGCCGAAAATGCCACAAGCCGCGCAGCCGAACATGCTCGAAGCGATGAAAATTCGCACCAGTCTGCAGAAGGCTAGTGGTGTGGCCGAGGAGCCGGAAGAAAAGGTTGTGGCGGAACCGACCGGTTTTGTGTCTTTGCGAGGGACATTTAAATTGCGGGGAGAGGCACCGCCCCTCAGCACGGTTTCAACGCTTTCGGCCGATTGCCGCGGGTTGACGGAGACGGTGCCGATCGAAGACTTTGTGGTGGATCCACAAACTAAAGGGATTGCTAACATCCTAATTGTGGCGGATATTCCATATCCAAGTTGGGTGCACGAATCGGCACGTACGCCGAAAGAGCCGGAAGCGATTTTTGATCAGGGCAAATGTAATTTCAAGACACACGTGCTTGGTGTGCATACAGGTCAGGTGCTTAAGGTACTCAATAGTGACCCGTTTGGTCACAACACCAAGTTTGCCCCCCCCAAAAATCCCTCACTCAATGAAATGGTGTCGTCAGCCGGTTTGAAGTATCAACCGAAAGTGTCAGAGAAGGATCCGTTTGCTGTGAGCTGCAGCGTCCATCCTTGGATGAAGGCCTACATCGTCTTTCGCGACAATGGTTATTTTGCGGTAACAAGACCAGATGGTTCGTTCGAGATTCAGAACCTACCGGCGGGTGTGCCCGTGAACTTTAAGGTGTGGCAGGAGAAGTCGAAGGGACTACCATCCGTGGATATTGCGTCGCCTGCTCCCCTGGTTGGAAAACAATTCAAGAAAGGGAAGTTTACTCTGACGCTTGATGCAAACGATCCATCGGCTAACCAATTGGACGTTACAGTGGACTTGTCGAGCTTTCAGTAGTTTCCGCTCCTTGTAAAGCCATTTGTTTTGCAAGTGTGGTCTGTTAGATGTGGTTGTTGATTTGTTTTGCGTAGAATAAACCCGAGACATTACGAAGTCAAAATTAGGCAGTCGATAAGAACAATGTCCCGCCAGAACCTATTCATGATATCCGCGTGTGATTCCACGACAGTTGCCCGTTCTTGGGTGAGCGTTCTTGTGGTTGGGTTGGCTTTGCTGTTGGGTGGATGTGACGCTCCCCAGGCAGAGTTTACGCTCAATCTGCCATTTCTTCATAGTAAGAACGTCTCCGCGCCGCGGGACCAAGAAATTGCCAACATTTTGGCAGCTCTTTTTGGTACTCCGGACGAGCCTTACTTGATGTCGGCGGGCGAAATCGACCATCGCGATATTGTCGACCCAGTTAGTTTGAAGTTGTCAGCAGGTCCGGTGAGCCGTGACGAATTTGGTACCGCTCGAGGCCTGTATCGTGAACATTGTGTACACTGCCATGGAATTTCGGGGAATGGCGCTGGCCCGACAGCGGCGTTTCTCAACCCCTACCCCCGTGATTTTCGCAAGGGCCAATTCAAGTTCAAATCGACGCCGTCCGGCGTCAAGCCGACCCATGACGACTTAAAGGCGATCTTGGTCAACGGTATTGCTGGCACGGCGATGCCGTCGTTCGCGGCCGCTCTGAGCGGTCCCGAGATCGACGCTTTGGTGGACTACGTGAAGTACCTCACGATCCGTGGCCAGGTGGAACGGTCGCTCTGCATTTCTGTGGAAGAATTGGAGGACGGAGACGCGTTTGATTTGGCGGCGATTATGGAAGAGGCCGTAGCGCCGGCATTGGAGGCCTGGAAAATCGCGGACCAACAAGTGCTTGCGATCCCGCCTCGACCAGATGACTTCGATACCGTCGAGTCGCTGCGGCGGGGACGCGAATTTTATTTTGGCGTGGGTGGTTGCGTGAAGTGCCATGGTGATACGCAGCTTGGTGATGGTGTGCTTACGGACTACGACGATTGGACCAAGGACTACAAGGACTGGGGCAATCTACCGGTGACCACGCCCGAGCAGGTCAAGGAAAAGAAACAATTTGAAGAGACTTATTACAGCCTTGGTGGACTCCCGTTGCGGAATATCAAGCCGCGGAATTTACGGCACGGGATCTATCGCGGCGGTCGACGTCCCATCGACATCTATCGACGTGTGCGTAACGGGATCGAGGGTTCGCCCATGCCCGCTGCCGCCATGCGGCCTCCTGGCGCCGGTCCGGAAGTTCCCGGGCTCACGGAAAGTGATTTGTGGGATATCGTCAATTACGTTCGACATTTGCCTTATGAACCGATGAGTCGTCCGCGAGCGGAAGAACCGCTCAACGATCGGCCGCCTCGTTAACGTCGCCCTTGAGGAGCCTCCAGCGTGTTTCGTCCTTCGTGGAGCTGGTTATTTTTGCTGATTCCAATTTTTGGAGTCGCCTGGTTCGTGTTTGCGATCAACGAATGGCCTCCCCTGGCGGGCCATTGGTTTCCGCAAGACATTTCGGCTCATGGCAACATTATTGATAGCCTGTTCAACACAATCTTGTGGTTGACAGGCGCGATTTTCGTGGGCACCGGAATTGCAATGTTCTTGTTCTTGCATAAGTACGACGCAAGTTACAACGCTGATCCAGTCAAGTACGTGCACGGTAGCCATGTACTGGAGGTCGTCTGGTCGATTATTCCCGCGGCCACGTTGTTGTTTATTGCGATCTACCAGATGAGCGCCTGGGCGAACGCAAAGGTCTTGCGACCCAATCAGCCGGCGCTGGCTGAAGTCACCGGTAGGCAATTCGAATGGCGGATCCGCTATGCCGGGGAAGATAAGATCATTGGGACGGAGGACGATGTTTTTACGGTGAATGATCTGCACGTTCCGTTAAACGAAGACGTCGTTTTGGCAATTAAGAGCGACGACGTGTTACATAGTTTTTTTCTGCCCAACTTGCGGCTCAAGCAGGACGTGGTGCCCGGTATGAAGCAGTTTGTTTGGTTTAAGCCGCTGTACGAGCGTGAATGCGACATCGTTTGCGCCGAACTCTGCGGTTGGGGTCACTACAAAATGAAGGGGCGCTTGAATGTTGTTCCTCGTCAGGAATTTAATCAATGGCTAGCCAATAAGCGAGCGGAACAAGAAACGTCATCATTTACACCCCCCGCAATTGAAGAAGACGATGAGTCCTAGAGCATTGCTGACCGGCAATTCGCAAGTCAGTCCCTAAAGAAACTAGATTCCTAGATGAGTTCGGTGACAGTTGATCACGCGCACGGCGCAACCCACGGCCAGAATGCTGGATGGGGGCACTTTGTTCGTACGTACGTGTTCTCGTTGGATCATAAAATTATTGGCTTGCAGTTCTTGTTCTCGACCTTGCTCTGGTTTTTTGTGGGCGGGATGCTCGCGTTAGGAATCCGTTGGCAATTGGCCTACCCGTGGCAACCGATGCCCATCATCGGGCGGCTCCTTTTTGCGGAACAGGGAGGACAGATTTCTCCCGAGTTCTATACCATGCTATTCACCATGCACGCCACGGTCATGATCTTCTTCGTGATTATTCCCATCTTGGCGGGAGCCTTTGGTAACTACTTGATTCCGCTCATGATCGGTGCGGACGACATGGCGTTTCCGACGCTGAACATGTTGAGCTACTGGTTTATGTGGCCGGCGTTTTTGTTGATCGGACTTAGTTTCTTTGCGCCGGGGAATGGCGCGTCGTCGGGATGGACGTCGTATCCAACCTTGTCGGCAGTCAAGGAAGCTGCGCCCGGTAGTGGGATGGCACAAACTTTGTGGCTCCTGGGCGTAACCTGCGTCGGCGTGTCGTCCATGATGGGCTCGGTGAATTATTTGACAACGATCATCCAGATGCGTGCGCCCGGCATGACCATGTTCCGCCTGCCGCTCACCATTTGGGCCATGTTCATTACGGCAATCCTCCAAGCGTTTGCCTTGCCAGTACTCACTGCGGCGGGCTTCATGCAACTTATGGATCGTTCGCTGGGGACCGGTTTCTTCCTGCCAGAGGGGCTGATCGTGAATAATTCAGCCGCTGCAAGTGGTGGTGGACAGCCACTCCTTTGGCAGCATCTGTTCTGGTTCTATTCACACCCGGCGGTCTATATCATGATTCTCCCCGCCATGGGGATGGTGTCCGACATCCTCAGTTGCTTTGCGAGAAAGCCGATCTTTGGTTACAAGCCGATGGTGTACTCGATTTCCGCCATTGCGGGACTTGGGTTTATCGTCTGGGGTCACCATATGTTTGTGTCGGGTATGAATCCTTACCTGGGCATGACGTTCATGGTGTCGACGATGATGATCGCGTTACCTAGCGCTGTGAAAGTATTTAATTGGCTGGGCACACTCTGGGGAGGAAGAATCCAGTTCACAACGCCCATGCTGTTTGCGTGTTCGTTCGTGTCGATGTTTGTCATCGGTGGTCTTTCGGGGATCTTCATGGCGGCGACCCCCGTTGATATTTTTATTCACGATACGTACTTCATCGTGGCACATTTTCACTATGTGCTGTTTGCTGGTACCGCGATGGCCGTGTTCGGCGCGATCTATTTTTGGTATCCCAAGATGTTTGGCCGGATGATGAACGAACCGTTGGGCAAGGTACACTTCTTGCTGACATTCATCTTCTTGAACGGTACGTTCTATCCGATGCACATTTTGGGGGCCGTCGGTTTTCCGCGACGTCTGGCTCATCCCTACCACTACGAGACTTTTCAACAGACCTTGCCGCTAAACCAATTCATTACCTGGTGCGCAATCTTGATGGTGGCAAGTCAGGTGATTTTTGTTTTCAACTTCTTCTTCAGTATTTTCTTTGGCAAACCAGCGGGTAGAAATCCATGGGGAGCCAACTCATTGGAATGGCAAGCGCCAAGCCCACCTGGGCATGGCAATTTTGATTTCCAACCGATCGTCTATCGCGGACCGTATGAGTACGGTTCCCCGGAAAGCGACACAGATTATTATCCGCAGACCCAGCCACCGCCCGACGCCAAGGAAGGGCAGGGGGGCTCGGGGCCTGCATCCCACCATTAGTAACCGCATCGCCAGTAACTGACACACTAGGCTCCTTGTGAATTCGATATCTGTTCCATCAATCGCCCGACAACGCTGGTCCCATTGGATGGCCGGCGCTTGTGCGTGCGCTATCTTTCCACTGATTTGGGTCGGTGGATTGGTAACGACGTACGATGCGGGGATGGCGGTGCCCGATTGGCCAGGGACCTACGGCGATCACTTGTGGTGGTATTCGTGGACCAAATGGGTGACTGGTCCGTGGGACCTTTTCATTGAGCACGGCCACCGGCTGCTCGGTTCGTTGGTAGGTCTGTTCGCGTTGGCGTTTGTCGCAATTACTTGGTGGCCGACAGCCGAAGCTACCTTGGCCACACGGAGAGATCGATGGCTAAGTCTGGCTCTCTTTGTGGCGGTGCTGTCTCAGGGCATTCTCGGGGGCATGCGTGTACTGCTGGTGGAACGTGATTTGGCTCGCCTGCACGGTATTTGCGGGCCGGTCGTGTTTACTTGTGCTTGTTTGGTTTGGGTCTGCACTTCGTCCGCTTGGCGAAAGACGGGATTTTCTGATCCAGTGGATGTTTCGCCGTCGGGGGGAACTGCCCGTGGCATTTGGGTTCGTTGCGCGTGGCTGTCGGTGCTCGTCGCCGTGGGGCAAGTTGTGTTGGGAGCGTGCATGCGACATATGCCGCTCACCTTGACGCCAGGTACCTTTCGTGCGCTGGTGCTGGCCCATCTTGCGGTCGGACTTTTGGTCACGTGGTGCATTGCATGGTTGGCCTGGAATGCTCGCTCCTGTTTTTTCGTTTCGGGTGGTGTCGGCAATTCTCCCTCTTCGAATCAAACCAACTCAGGTCGCTTGGTGTTGCGCGCTATCGATCGATCAGCCGTGTTGGTGGTGCTTCAATTGATGTTGGGGATCGCCACCTGGGTCTCCAAGTATTCGTGGCCAGCAATCTTGGCTTGGGTGCCGGGAAGCGAAGGCTATGTCGTGCAAGCCGACGGATGGTTACCGTCCACAATCGTTACGGCGCATGTCGCCGTGGGGGCCCTCATACTGGCGAATACGGCGGTGGCAGCGTTATGGGGGAGCCGGATTTCCGGATGTTGTTGCGTCTCGTCGGCGGACAGTCGAAACTCGCACGATTTGGGCAGGGTTCGGCAGCCTCGTGAGGTGCACGCATGACGACTTCAACGCTTTCCGTGGCGACGACGCGTCGAGCCGTTTGGTCGGCTCGCCTACGTGACTTGGCAGAGCTCACGAAGCCTCGCATTGTGACGATGGTTTTGTTTTCCGTGGGTGCTTCGGCCATGGTAGCCTCCTGGGGGCAGCCTGATCCCTCTGTCGTGTTGCACGCAGTCTTGGGAACGGTCTTGATTGCAGCGAGTGGTAGTATTCTCAATCAATGGTTGGAACGGGACACTGACGCTCGCATGGCGCGCACTGCGGACCGGCCGATGGTCAATGGACGGCTGGGGGTGACGGAGGCACTGGCGTTGGCATCCATGTGCGGACTGACAGGATTCCTCTATTTGATTTGGAAGACAAACTATTGGACGGCTGTCTGGGGAGCTGGAACTTGGCTGTTGTATGTGGTGGCCTATACGCCCCTGAAACGACACACCGCTTGGAACACGGCGGTCGGGGCGCTTTCTGGTGCGATGCCGATCTGGATCGGTTGGGCAGCCGTGGGTGGCCGGCCCGAGCTACGAGCCATAGCCATGTTTTTGTTGGTGTTTTTTTGGCAGTTCCCGCATTTTATGGCCATCGCTTGGCTTTACCGTCAGCAATATGCTCGCGCTGGGATCCAAGTTGCTACGGTGACCGACCCCACGGGACGGTTGGCCGGAGTACAAGCAGTGCTTGGTGCCATATCGCTCCTGCCAGTGACCATGGTGTTTGCCATCGCCGAACCGGAGGCCAAGCCGTACCTAGCGATAGCCTGCTTGCTAGGCGTGATACAAGTTTATTTCGCATGGATTTTTTTTCGTCGACCCGACGAGATCTCCGCGCGGACACTTTTGCGTATGTCCCTGATCTATTTGCCGACAGTATTGGCCTGCGTGGCAGCCAGTCCTTGGGGCTAATCGAATTTACTATGTCCTAGCATCTACCAGTAAAGCTATTGCTATGAGTGCATCGCACGACCTCCATCACGGACATCTCAAGTTGCAGTACGAACCTTGTCTGCCGATACCGAACGGCAAGGTCTGTTTGTGGCTATTCCTTTCCACGGAGATCATGTTCTTCGCCGGTCTGATCGGCACGTACATCGTGATCCGGTTTGGCGCGCCGACCGGTTCATGGCCTCGTCCCGAAGCGGTTCACTTGGTGGAAATTATTGGTGCTTTTAACACGTTTGTGTTGATCTGCTCGAGTGTGACGATCGTCCTGGCGCTGGAAGCCGCTAAGAAGAATGCCGCCGAGTCGGCCAAACGTTGGATGTGGCTTACCTTCTTCCTGGGTTGCACGTTTCTTGGCGTCAAAGCCTTTGAATACAAGTCAAAGTTTGCACATGGCATCTATCCCCAGATGCCACACAGCCTGATCTACGAAAAACCCGACGTAAACTATTCGGCGGCAGTTCGTACAACTTTGCAGGACAAAAGCAACCAGCTGAGCAAGGAAAAAACCGAGCTGGGTGAGGCCTTCCATCGCGACAGCGAACTAGAGCAATGTCAGACCATGTTGGTGGGAATGGTCAAGTGGAGCGACTTAGCATCGGTGCGTGCAGAGACGTCGGTCGAACAGCATGCGGCGTACGAAAACATGGCGCACGTAGTCTATCCGGCAGGTAGTGGTGCCGGGCATGGGATGCCGACGGACGATATAGCCAACGAACGAAAAATTCGTATCAAAGAATTGGAAGCAGTGCAGACGCGCAAGGCTGGACTGCTCGCAGAAAAAAAGGCTGCCGATGATAAGGGTCAGCCGGTACCTCTGGTGGACGCCGAACTCAAGACCTCCGAAGAGAGTGATGCTCTGCTTCAGGCGCGCATAAAATTTCTCGACCTCTGTTCTTCGTCCGAGGCGGAAGAGGGGCTCAATCACAAATTTGAGAACGAGGGCACATGGCTCACGCTCCCGATGATGATTCCTAGCGGCAATATGTGGGCGAGTACTTACTTTTTATTGACCGGGTTTCACGCCATTCACGTGATTGTGGGATTAATTCTTTTTGCCTATATCCTCCCGCTACGGCTCGATAGCAAAAAAGCACATCTGCTGGAGAATAGCGGGTTGTATTGGCACTTCGTCGACCTCGTTTGGATCTTTCTGTTCCCGCTGCTGTATTTGTTTTAGTTCGAATCAATGGCCCGACCACGATAGGCCAATCTGGAAGAAATAACTTGCCATGCAGAGCCACGATCATCACGGACAGGACATGTCACACGCGTCGACTTCGCACGGAGGAGACCACCACAGTCACGGCGGAACCGGTACCTATATCATGGTGTTCCTCGCACTGTGTGCGCTGACGACGGTTTCGATTTTTACAACTCTCACTTGGTGGCGGGAGCAAGTACCGGACTCCGTTTCCTGGGCGATCATGATGGTCGTGTCGTGCATGAAAGCCCTACTCGTCATTTTATTTTTCATGCATTTGCTGTGGGAAGCGAATTGGAAATGGGTCCTTACCGTTCCTGCAGCCTGCATGTCGCTGTTTTTGGTCTTGATGTTGATTCCCGACATCGGTTTGCGGACGCGGAATTACTCTGAGGAACGTTGGTCTGCTGCAGCGTACCCTTCGCCGGTAAAAGTTTCCCATGCCGAACATACCGAAGAGGATGATCACAAGAGCCACGATGGTTCATCGGGCCAAGGGAGTGACGGCGCACACGGTCACGATTCCCCACCTCGTCAGGAATCGGGACACTGAGGCAGTGTCGCTTGTGTGATACGACATGTTCGGCGAAGTCAATTCCTTAGGTAGGAATGTGGCGGTTGTCGCACAGAGCATCAAGCTGCTGCTGCAACACGCTGCGTTTCTGAAAGGGAGTTGCGGGACGAGTTACCGGCGGGCAAACCCCGCAGGGCTTGCTTTCGGAGGGATGTCAAGATTTCTGCTGCAGCGATCTCCATAAAAAATGTCACGTACGACTACGGTACCCGGCGGGCGTTAGACGCATTGGACTTGGATGTCGCGCCCGGTGAGGTGTTTGCGCTCCTGGGGCCGAACGGCAGTGGTAAGACCACGCTGTTTCGGTTGATCGCCACGTTAATTCCCTTGCAACAAGGGACGATATCGGTCTGCCAAGCCAATGTTCGCCACCAAGCGGCGATGGCTCGTGCCAATATAGGAGTGGTGTTCCAGTCTCCCAGTATCGATCTCAAGTTGACGGTGCGCGAGAATCTATTGTGTCAGGCGTCGCTTTACGGATTGCGTGAGCCCGATCGTTCGCGGCGTGTTCGAGAAACCTTGGAGCAACTTGGAATCGCCGACCGTTCTCAGGATCGAGCTGAACTTTTGTCCGGAGGGCTGCGTCGACGATTGGATCTTGCGCGAGGCATCTTGTCGCGGCCGCAGGTGCTCCTACTGGACGAACCAACGACCGCGCTCGATCCAGCCGCCCGTAGTGACATGTGGAAATACTTGCGGTCGGTGCGGGAGCAGACGGGAACGACCGTGGTATTCACGACTCATTTGTTGGAAGAGGCCGATCATGCTGACCGAATCGCCATCATGGACGAGGGTAAGTTGGTCGTTTGCGACGTCCCCGATACACTGAAACTAGCGATTGGGGGTGACGTGTTGTCGATCCGCGCCACGGGAGATCCGTTGGCGTTAGCTCGCGACATCGAAGCAGCGTTTCAGCATTCGATCGAGGTGGTCGATCAGAATGTGCGGATGGAGTGCCAACACGGCCATGAGTGGGTGCCTCGATTGGTGCAAGCATTTCCCGACCGGATACAGGCGATTACGATGAGCAAGCCGACTTTGGAAGACGTTTTCGTGCGACACACGGGACATCGCTTTTGGGTGGAAACACCAATCCAGACTCCGAAAAGGAGGGCTCACTGATGGTGAGATCGATTGCCACGCCAGATCCGGAGATGAGTGAACTCCACGATTCCAGACGAGCCGTTGTGGCGAGCCCTTGGGATGCTGCGGGAATGATCTGCTGGCGTGAAATTGTGCGTTTCCTGCGGCAGAGAAATCGCGTCATTGGAGCGGTTGGTCAGCCGATCCTTTTTTGGCTGTTGTTCGGCGCGGGGATGCACAGTACGTTTCAGATACCGAATCAGTCGTTTGGCACCTACTTTTTCCCTGGCACACTGCTGCTGATCCTACTTTTTACGGCGATTTTCGCCACGATCTCGGTGATCGAAGATCGCAATGCAGGATTTTTGCAAGGTGTTCTCGTCGCGCCCATTCCCCGTTGGTCGATGATCTTGGGGAAAGTTTTGGGTGGTACGTTACTGGCTTTGCTGCAAGGAGGACTATTCCTTGCGTTGGGAGCATTCTTAGGGATCCGGTACAGTCTGTCGTCTGCCGTTGGTATTGTTGGTTTATCATTCCTCATTTCTTGGTCTTTCACTTCTTTGGGATTGATGTTGGCCTGGCGGATGGAATCAACCCAAGGATTTCATGCAATTATGAATCTATTCTTGATGCCGATGTGGCTGCTTTCGGGAGCCTTCTTTCCGGTCCCATTAGCCGGCGGTTCCATTTCGCAGACGCTCATGCATGTCGTGATGAGACTAAATCCAGCAACGTATGGATTGGCGGGCATTCGGCAGTTGATGCAGGGAGGGCCTGTCGCCAGTTTATGGCAACCTTCTTTGACAATTTGTTGGATTGTTACCGCTTTGTTTGCAGTCCTCTTGTTTAGCCTGACGACGTACATCGCCCGTCAACCTTCCACCCACGATGCCCGATGAACACAACTTCCTCCATGCCCACGTCCGATGCTATGGTCGACCCGAAGTTAGATAATGTACAGCCACCGCAACCTGGAGGTCGAGCAGTCCGTTTCTGGTTGGCTTTGTTGTTTTTCTTTTGTGGCTTGATGTTACTTTGGTTTGCTGGACGGGCAGGGCGGGAGCGAACCGGCGCGTCTTCCGAACCGCGAGATACGGCGCATCGCGCGGTACTTGTCGATTTTGCACTTTCGGACCAAATGGCGAATCGCTTTGAATCCAAATCGCTGCAAGGAAAGTACTGGCTGGCAAGTTTTTTCTTTGCCAGTTGCCCGTCGGTCTGCCCTGCCTTGAACTACAAAATTCAGGAGTTGCAGCGCGAGTTCACCGTAGAAGACTTGGAATTCGTCAGTATTACTTGTGACCCCGCGAATGATACATCGACGCGGCTGTACGAGTATTCGAAACGCTTCAATGCCGATGCACAGAAGTGGCACTTTCTGACGGGTGACATGACCTATATTTCGCGGATTGCAAACGACATGTTTCAGGTCAGTGTGACGGGATTGACGCATTCGGACCGACTGATCCTGATGGATCCAGACGGGCATGTCGTTGATACCTACCGTTCGAGCGATCCTGTCGAGTTCACTGCCTTGAAGAGGACGCTCAAGAAGGTGTTGGAAACGTCTACCGAAACTTCCCCATGACAGAGTTATTACCCCATATCAACGCTTCGCTCAACGCAGTAGCTGCAATTTTGCTCGTGTGCGGGATAGTGCTCATAAAACGCGGGCATGAGCAGGCGCATCGTCGCGTCATGGTGGCGAGTTTCTGCGTGTCAACCTTGTTCCTTGTTTGTTACCTGACATACCATTGGCAGGTGGGACACAAGCGGTTTCCGACCTACCCGCCAGTCGTGGTGCAAAGGTTTTATAAAGGGATGCTGTTGACGCACATTGTCTTGGCCGTATTTGTTCCATTCCTGGCAATTACCACAATCATATTGGGGTATCGTGACTTTCGTGTCGCACATCGCCGCTGGGCCCGGTGGACCTTCCCGATTTGGCTTTATGTATCGGTAACGGGAGTCTTGGTTTACCTGATGATGTATCAACTCTACCCGCCCGAGGTACCGACTTCGTCGATCGAGGTACACGAGCGTTCCCGTCGGCAAATCGATGGCGACTTGCAGGTGACGGGGACGATAGAATCTAATAGAATTTACGAGAGTTGACTGAGTCGTGCGGACCTAATTTGTTGGAAACGTCAGCCATGTCGCCTTTTTGGAATCGTGTTGCCAGTTCGATTTTGCGGGTTACCGTGACTGTCGTAGTTGTGGTCATGGTGGCACAGGCGTTGTCGGCCTGTCCGACTTGCAAGGATGGGATGGCTCAAGATCCTGCGCGGATTAACATGGTGCGCGGCTATTTTTGGAGCATTCTGTTCATGATGTCGATGCCGTTCCTTATCTTTGGTGGGCTCGGATATTATTTTTACCGTGAAATGAAGCGGTTACAGACGATGCTCAAAGGCCAAGCGATGGCGGGAACCGGCCCGTCGCGATCCACCGGAAGCTTCTAGACATTCTGAGCTTTCGATCGAGCATCGAAGGCCACTTTGCGGAATTGTGGGCGTATTAGCCAGGTGGCAGCGCATTTCTGGCTAGTTTTTCGTTCGCCGCGGGACCGCCGAGATTACCTACCCCTGTCAATCGGTGCATGCGTTGTAGATGTTGCGTGTACCCCGAGTTGACAAGCTGGCACGAGTCTGAAAACATAGCGGAGTTAGGTACTGACGGCCGAAGATTGACTGTTCGGAAGTTGGTTGTAATTGATTTGCCCCCTTCGTCTAGTGGCCCAGGACATCGGGTTCTCAGTCCGAAGACACGGGTTCGACTCCCGTAGGGGGTACTGGTGCGCCCCCGTTTTCCCCGAGAAAACCGCAATTCTCGGGGAAAACAGGGGGTAAGTGGCACAAGGGGTGGCACACAG
>JAQCHP010000246.1 GCA_027619595.1 Planctomycetota bacterium | reverse complement strand
GAAAGGAGTTCGGGCCTGCCGTTCGCTATTCCTGCCGACGGAGGCAACGACGACCGATCTTTCCGGCTAGTGGCCGGTCGCTAGTCCCAATTTTAATCGATGGCAAGACCCTTCTGCGCTCAGCGTGCGCGCCGTCATGGCATTCGTAAGCCATTTCAAGTGCGGAAAGGCCGCCAGCGGCCAGAATTTCTGTCCGCCGACCTCAACCACGGTCGATTTCCAGCTCTGCCCGTCAGCCCGTCCTCGCCATTCACCCCATTTTCCAGTCCCGCCCCCAATCATGACTGTCTCCTACTTATCCCTGACTGTCCTGGTCTTTTTCTGACTGTCCTGGTCTTTTTGACTGGTTCGAACCCACAAGGATAAGTGACCGTATGCAGAGAGCTCCAGCCAGTATTGCCGAGGCGAAACGGAAGACACGACAGGGGCAGACCCCTGGGAGCGGGGCAACCGAGTCGCAGGCCCATCGGTGGTACTTGGTGCCGCCGGAGAAGGTTACCGCAACGTGTTGGAGTTGCTAACGGCGAGTTGCCAGGCGCGGCTCGATGGTCGCGCCGCCCCTTCTCTGCTGCCCACGGCGGCCAAATCGGTCGCCGCATAAACCGCGACCTACTGGGCCGAAATCGGTCAAAATTCCCCGCTGAGCCCCCTATTGGCCGACCGAAATTCCGAAGATTTTTAAAAATCCTGGGGGTAATTGCTGGCAGTTTACAAAACCGTAGTTAGTCTAAGGCTTGCGCTGTTTGATCATTGCTCCGCGTGGCCGGGGCGCGAACGGCTACCTTTTATCGAAGGAATTCTATGATTAAGAAAGCAGCTCTAAGTACGGTTTGTATCTTCATCATTTTTCACGGCGTGCTCCTCACTTCAGATGGACAGGGAGCCAATCTTGTCACGGCGGTGGCACGCGGTTCGGGAACTCCCGATCCCGTAACTGATCTACAAGAAGACGAAGGCCTCTTTGGTGCCGAAGCTGTCGTCGATTTCAACACTGCGACGGGTGGAGCAAACACCGGGTTTTCTCGGGCTACGGCGCGCGGAGCCGTTACCCTGTCCGATCCGACAACCCTTCAGTCGATCACAGGAACCGTCCGTGCCGACACGTCCTCGGTACCCGGCCCAACGGCGCCGAATCCGTTCCATACGTCAAGTGCGGACCTCACAATCAATGTTGATCTGCTCGTGGAAGGGGGAAGTGAGACCGGCTTCCTACAGTTTACAGTCGACAATCTTCAGGTATTGGCGGGCGCGTTTCTGCAATTCAACGGCGAAGGTGTTGGGTCGGCAGCTGCCGGCAGCTCGATGGTCGTCGTCCCTCCCTACACACGGGGCGTTCCTTTCACGTTCAGAATCTTTGGACACTCGGAAGCTTTTAGTAACTCTTCAACACAAGCAGACGATGTGATCGAATTCGCGTTGAGCAACTTCCGGACAGCATCAACGTCAGGTGGAGCACCCAATCCGGGTGCCATTGTGCGAGTGCTACCGGAACCATCCGGACTTTCGATCCTGTGGTGTGCGATGGGTGGCGTGTTGCTGCGACGACGCCTCGTACCACACATTTGAATCCCCTTTTGAAAAAAAAACATTGCCTGGACGGGCGCGAGCGGTCCCGTCTAGGTAAGTCGATCGAGCGCACTGACTAGTCTGTCGATCCTCACTTCAAGATGAACAATCGCTGGCGGAATGAGAGAATCGTTCGGTTGCGCCGTTAATTTCTCTACGGCAAGGAAGGCCGAGGCCAGGACGCACGCCACACACATTGGCTAAACTCCCCTTGAGCGAATACGTTGTCGTTCGCCTAACGTATACCGAATTAGGTGGGGGCTAGCGACGTGTTTTGAACCGACACTCGCTCCCAATGGAACGCGGCTGCAGAGCATTACTATCAGACCGGTGCGCTCATGACTGGGCGCCGATCTTCACACGAGCCAAATAGATGCTGGTCTTTCCTTCGTGCGAAGAATAGTAACTTACCCACAGAATTCCTTCGTGAAGAACGAGTCCCGGATAACTTGTATCTGCCTTCGACGGCAGTTTGAGAAATTCGCGGAGCGTTCCTTTTTCAGGGTCCAGCCAGCATAGCGATGTATGGGTCGGCTTCTCAGAAATTCGGCCAGACGCCACATACCGACCGTCCGGCAGGCGGATCATATGCGGACCACCCAGCTGCATCCCCAAATCCTTCCATTGCCATTGTGTGTATGGGGGGTGAGCCACTCCCAATAACGCCGTCGCTAACGATGCGTCTTTCGAGTTCGGCGGAAGATCCCGCCGTAATAGACAGTAGGCTGTGTCGTCGTCAAACAGGATGGATGTTTCATTCGGGTAGCCAGCATCGAGCATGTTCGGCACAATTGTACGGAATGCCTTTCCGTCTTGGCTTGTGTACAACCGAATCTGCCGATTCGTTTCGGTACAATCATATCCGACCGAATAAGCTGTATCCTTGTGCCACGTAGTGCGCCACAACCAAAAGTTCGCGTCGCCAATTTCATAGGATTCGCTCCAGGTATGGCCGTCGTCGGAAAACCAGGCCAGCGATTGGTGCGACTTCTGCGATTTATCGTGTAACGCTTCGGCACCGCTCAGCATCAGCTGCCCCTTGGGCGTAATAGTAATTTTGGCATCACGCAGATCGGAATCTGAGGACACGATCCGGGCGGCCGATTTCCAGTGTTCGCCATCGGTGGAGGTAATGACTCGGAGGGCACCGTCGGGTGAAACGTGTCCCGCCCCTTCGCGAAACACACAAAACCAACTGTTCTTGAAGCGGACAAGGTCGGTAAACGCATTATGAGGAGCCTCGTCCCAGATCTTCTGCACGCCGATGAGCTTCAATTCGTCATCGGCCCGCACAATTCCTACGCATAGGGCAAACAAGGCCATCCATAAAAAGCAACGCATGAAGTCACCGTGATGTTCGAGGCGAAATAAATTAGAAAAACAGGCGTCTCGTCGCGAGTCTTGTTTCTCGTTCTCGAGGGCAACTGCGGACAACTGGGGGCGTCCTTTGGTCAGGGGACGGAGCTGTCGAGAGGTCAAAACGAACGGTGACGCGGGCCCATTCTAGTGCACCGTCGATCCAACGTCAATTTGTAGGTGAGCCAACGAGCCGAAAGTGAAATTCGAACGATAGGCCGACCCGCTGTCAACGCGCCGCGGCCAGGGACTGTGCGGAACTGAGCAGTCGCTCCACATGCATGTGCACATTGGCACAGAGCCTAGCCCAAGAAAACCCAGCCTGGCCCAAAAAACGGCTCGTAAGGGCGATGCGAAGGGCACGCGTCGAAATCGCACGAAGTCTTGTGAGCATCTCAGCAGTGTTACTCGAGGTTCAGGCGAAGGTTGGTATGAGCGATACGATCCTAGGGGTCGATGGTACGGCAGTTGCGGTGGGGAGGGGTGTGTTGCGAAAGTAATTAAACTTACTTGATAAAGGCAATCGAATGGTTAGCCGCGTGCCCCTTCACCGGATCCTATTGCCGCTTGACTTTAGCGAATACGCTTCGGATGCTACACACTACGCGTGCAGTATGGCCGATGCATTTCGTGCGGAGTTGCACTTGTTGCACGTGCTTGAGATACGTCACAGTTTAACGCCCGTTTTTGGCGGCGGTTTGTCCCTGACTACCGTGTCCAAGGAATCTCGCCTGGCGGCGGAGCAAGCGCTCCGGAGCAATATCGATCCCGATTGGGTGCCACCGGCCGATGTGAAATATGCGACGGCCGATGGACCCCCTTTTGTGGAAATTATAAAATACGCCCAGGAAAACGACATCGACATGATCGTCATGAGCACGCATGGCAGGTCGGGCGTAGCACACATGTTATTGGGAAGTGTGGCCGAAAATGTTATTCGCAGTGCACCTTGTCCTGTCCTCACAGTTCAGTCGAAGCGACACAAATTCGTAAAGTTATAAGTCCTTCTGCGGGGCAATTCATAGCGGAGGTTTTCCAATCGCCGGTGACATGCGAAATGATCGAACAAGACAGAACTCCGGGATTGAATCCGTTCGATGCACTGCTCCCCCGAGAAATGGCCGGACGGGCCGAGTTGCTGGGTGAACGCAAGGTCGGTCTGGCGCTGCCGCAACTGTGGACACTGGCGTTTCTGGCGGGAGTATTCATCAGTTTGGGAGCCGCGTTTGCTACAACGGTGGGCATAGGGAACGCCGACCAGTTGTCGTTTGGGGTGAGCCGTCTGTTGGTGGGGACAGCCTTTTCCCTGGGGTTGGTACTTGTGGTCGTGGGCGGTGCCGAGTTATTTACCGGAAACAACTTGATCGTGATGGCGTGGTGCAATCGCAAAGTGACAACGTGGTCACTGTTGCGGAATTGGGCCATCGTCTACACGGGAAATTTTGCGGGGGCGGTCGCCACCGCCGCGATGCTGTTCGTGTCCGAGCAATATTTAATGGGCAATC
>JAQCHP010000069.1 GCA_027619595.1 Planctomycetota bacterium | reverse complement strand
GAAGTACGTGAAGGGGGTTCGAGCTTGCCGAACTTGCTTTGTGGAGCAACCGTCAAATTCACAAGAGGTATCCGGATAGCGGTCCGCCTGAACTCTCGGGACAGCAATCCGCCTGAATTTCCCAGGCTGCCCTGTCAGCCAAGTTTGAAGTGCCCTTCAGCACCTTCTGCGCTCAGCTTGCGCAAACGCCCGGCGATTTTCCGCCTTCTCATAGACGATTCCGCCATTCCAGTCGGGGATAGCATAAAAAATCCATCGTCGGCAGCCGATCCTCAACCAAAATTTTGTCTCCGAGACCAAAATTCTCCGCAATAAGTCAACGCGACTGTCCTCTCCCGAAAAATGACTGTCTTCGACCAAAACATGACTGTCCTGGTTTTCTTTATCGTTTTTTTTAAACTATGACTGTCCTGGGTTTTTGCGCTGGGTTTTTGCGCTGGGTTTTTGCGCTGAGTTTTTGCGCTGAGTTTCTGAGTAGAATTCCTTTGTTGCAGTAACAAAAACATCTGCCTTGCGCGAAAGTCCGGAATCACGGCAGTCTCCTGGACAACGAAGGGTTGGCCATTAGAGGAGCAGAAAATTTTCGATCGAGGTAACATCAATGGGTGGCGGTGGCTCGCTAGTTGAGTTAGTGGCCCTTTTTGTTAGTGGCCGTGCCTCGTTCCGGAGAATTGACGCTTGTCGCTCGACAAACGCCAGGGATAACTCGTTCCGTCTAGCAGTCGCCACCGTGTCCGGATCGGCCTTTCTTGTCGTCGCTGAGACGGACTAGGATAATGACGCTAGACTGATTTCATGAGCAACTTTCGTTTTGTCACCGGGGAAACGACTTTTGTGAGCGAATAAGAGAAAACGCACTCACGTTAAGAATGAATGGAATTGGCTTCTGTAGAGTAATTGCAGGCCTAGCCGTCTGATGATGGCTTAGAAGGTATTTCGAAACACGCAGCCTCTTGGCCATTTCGAAGCAAGAGCAGGTGACCAAATACACATGGGCAATTCCAAGTCTTGCCGGTCAGGGCATGGAATCGAAGGAGTACCTCGTGTTTTTCACTTGAAGCCTTTAGTATCACAATCTCTCCACTTTCCGACTGGACGAGCAAATGAGTTCCAAGGCGAAGCACCTGCCCGTGTCCGTAGCGTCCCTGTTTCCAGTTTCGCTCTCCTGTGCGCCACGCGACACATGATAGAATTCCGTCATCTAGTCCGTACAAGAAATCCCCGTACGAACAAGCGTTTGTAAACTTCGTCCGCATTATGTTGTGGTGATGATAAATTGATTCAATTTGAATCGCATCCATGGAGCCGGCAATCCGCAGGAGTTCTCCCCCGCCACCATACCCTTTGGATAAGAAGACGTGGTTATCGGGTAGTACGATGGGTTGCGACACGTTGGCGTCGGCATAAGATTTTCCAGGCCACGGGTGTTCCCAAAGGCTGCGTCCGCCCTGAGTCGCGTGTGATACGACATGGTCCTCCATTACCGTGACAATCTGATCAATACCGTTCAGTGTTGCACGCACGGGTGAGCTATACGACACCTGGTAGTCGCCCGCTTCCCACTGAATGTCACCGGTAACCTTATTAAAAGCTACTAGTGACTTTCGTTGGCCGATCGTGCCGCCTGCCGGCACAATGACCAGCTCATCGGCTATTAAAGGTGAACTGGCTCTACCCCAGGCTATGGTCGCCGCCTCTGCTTCAACTGTTTGTCCGTAACGTTGTGCGAGATCCGATTGCCAGATCAACTTACCTGTTGCTCCGTCGAGACATCGCAATACACCCGTAGCTCCCAATGCAAAGACTCGCCCCTCATCAATGGTTGGCGTGCCACGCGGCCCGGCTCCGCCAAGCAAGGTCTCATGTCGTGCGGATGTTTCATGAATCCACATGAGTTTACCACTCGCAATCTCATAGCAGCTCACTAGCTCGACAGCTCCACGCTGTTCCATCGTGATGGCAAAGCCATTCACCGCCGCGAACCCTGACCATCCGCCTCCGATCGGCTGCCGCCATACCTCCTTCCAAGGATTTGACGAGTTGGACGTGAAGTCAAGTTGAAAGCGATCGAGTGACGCCGATCGCTCCGGGCCGAGAAATTGCGGGAAGTCGTGGGGAGTCGAAGTCTTGATGTCAACGACCACTTCGGTCGACTTCGCGAGGTTGATCCCGAGATGTTCGTCTCGGGGTGCCCGCCAACGGGGCACAAACGCGGTTGGTTTTAACGTCCCGGTTGTCCCCTCCAATCTAAATAGAACGAAGAAAAGAACAATGGCGGTGGTGATAAATGCCGCTAAAGAAGTTCGCGTACGGCAGGAAAATCGACTGAAGAAAAGAAACCAAACCATAAGTGAGACAAGGATCAGAAACGCAGTAATCCAACAGACGATATTGCCAATCGTCGCATCCGAGAAATATTCTGTTTGTAGAGCCCAGAAAATGATCGGCAGCCCAAGTAGATCTACAAGGATCAACCATAGCGGTGGTAGCCAGCTTCGATTGGGAAATTCTGGACCACCGGTCTCGTAACCTGTCTCCGTAGAGAGATTCTTAGGGTTCATAGAATCCATTCATTTACTGAAAAATAGTCGTGGCAACCTTACGCACTTTTGCAATTTCCGGCCGAGAAGAACATGGCGTTTCGCTTGTGTAACCAAATGCACCAGAAATGGTAACGGAGAATTGTCACATCGAACAGCCAGTAAACGCGATCGTTGTTTGTATGCGATGCGAGCGAGATTGCTGCTGTTGCGTCTTGCCACGGAATCGCCGTATCGGGTAGTCTTTAGTCTAAAATGGCAGTGAACTCCTGCTAGTATTCCGACCGACGGTGGGAAAAGAACACGCGCGGCACGTTGGTAATGCGAACGGTCCTGGTGAACTACTATGCTTTCAAGCGACGTTGAGGATTTGGTCGAACAGGCCGCGGCTTGGCTGCAAGAGCATCAGGTACGCCTCGTCCTGGCGGAGAGTTGCACTGCCGGCTTAGTTAGCGCGTGGTTGGGCCGTAAGGCAGGTATCTCACAGTTCCTGTGTGGGTCGATGGTTACCTATCGTGACGCAACAAAACAGTCATGGCTGCATGTGCCAAATGAAACGTTGCAGTTCTGGACGGCAGTTAGTCAGCCCGTAACCGATTGTATGGCCATGGCGGTACTAAATTCGACCCCGGAAGCAACCCTGGCGATAGCAGTGACCGGCCATCTGGGACCGAACGCACCCGCCGAATTGGACGGGCAGATCTTTCTGAGTGCCGCCGCGCGCTACCAAGAGAAAGTGGCCACGCTCGCATCACTGCGGCAATCGCTTGGTCAATCGCGGCGTTCCGAACGACAAGAGGAGGCTGCGGTTCGCACTTTGGACTTCCTGCGAACACTTGACCCTCCGTCCGTAGACTTGCATACGCCATGTTAAGCTGACAATCTGTTATGCTGAGAATCGATAGTCCGCAGCATTTAAGTGACGAGTCGGCGAGGCCCTATGATTCGTATTCATTCTCTTAGCAAAACATTCGGTCGGCCACCGCAACAAGTTAAGGCGGTAGACTCGATTTCGTTTGAGGTTCATGCAGGTGAGGTCTATGGACTGCTGGGGCCTAACGGGGCGGGAAAAACGACCATCTTGCGAATGATCATGGGGCTGCACCGACCCGATAGCGGCTATGCCGAAGTACGAGGCTTTCGCAGTGATGTAGCCGTAGAAGAGATCAAACGATGTGTCGGCATGGTCTCCGCCGCCGACGGCGTTTATCCCTGGCTAAGTGTTCGTGAGATGCTGATGTTCTTCGGAGACTTGTACGGAATGAGCGTTTCCGATGCTCGCCAGTCGCTGCGTGAGCTTTCCGATCTACTTGATCTAGACGCTATATTGGACCGACGTTGTCATGTGCTCAGCACCGGACAGCGGCAACGCGTTATCTTGGCGCGAGGACTAATGCACTCGCCACCCGTCGTTTTGCTCGACGAGCCAACACGAGGCTTAGATGTCGTGGGGGTGCAAGTCGTAATGGACTACATGGCCCATTTAGCAAAAATTGGTAAATCCGTAATTCTTAGCACGCATCGACTCGACGAGGCTCAGCGATTGTGCCAACGCTTCGGTTTGTTGCATCAGGGCCGTTTAGTTTACGAGGGGACCATGACGGAATTGCGGAAGGCCACCGGATGCGAATCACTGGTCGAAATCTTTCACCAAGTCCTGCTGCCAGGCACGCGGCAAGGGGACTAAAACATGGAAACACCAGTAGGGCCCTCGATCAAGTCGTTTGCGTTCGATCGCCTCTTTAGACTTATCCGCAAAGAGTTGCGAGAGACACTGCGCGATCGCCGCACGCTGGTAACGTTGCTCCTAATGCCAGTCATCGTCTATCCACTCTTGGGACTCGTGTTTCATCGATTTTTGATTCGATACGCTCGTACGGATAAGTCGCCTCCAACAAGTAATTGGGTCTTGGGCGTGGAATCGAAAGAGCAGATGCAGATGTTGCATTCCGCGCTCATTCGCGGTGACTTATTGATTAAAGCGGGAGGAGTCCCGCAACGCCGCGAAGAATTGATCGAGTCGGCATCGAGAGTTAGTGCCGCAGAGTACGGGTTTTTGAACGGCGATCGTGTCGATTACCACGAGTACGGTAGTCAACCCATCCAAATGGTGTCCCGTGGTTTGGTCGATGCCGCCATTATTTTTCGCCCTTCCACCAATGACAATGGTTCTGGGACCGTGGTCAACGCTGAGATTTTGTACCGAAGTCGGTCAGCGACGAGCCTAAGTGCCGCACGCTTCATCGAACAACGATTTCACGCTATCGATCTGGATGATTGGTCGACCCGAATGACAAAGGCTGGAGTCTCGACGGCGTTGCCGACCCAACTTACAACAAGGGCTGTGGCCGATGAACTTAGCCCCGTATTTTCACTCAACTCACTTATTCCGCTTGTGCTTATCCTGATGACAATTACCGGCGCAGTCTATCCGGCGATTGATCTTACCGCGGGCGAACGAGAGCGGGGCACCCTGGAGTCACTCATCGCGGCTCCCATCCCGCGATTCATGCTGCTTCTTTCTAAATATGTCGCAGTAGTGACCGTGGCCATGTTGACTGCCAGCGTCAATATGGTTGGCATGGCGATTACCGTGTGGAGCACTGGGTTGACGCATTTGCTGGGTACAGAGTCAACTTCGGTCATTGGGTTGGTGACCCAAACAATCGGCTTATTGGTCCTGTTTTCTGCCTTTTTCTCCGCCGTTTTGTTAGTCCTGACTTCCGTTGCTCGCAGTTTCAAAGAGGCGCAAGCCTATCTAATTCCGCTCATGCTGGTATCGCTTGCGCCCGGTGTCATGAGCTTGGTCCCGGACTTGGAATACACACCCAGCATGGCCTTCGTGCCGGTGTTGAACATGGTCTTGCTGGCGAGAGATCTTTTCTCCGGAGCGGCGCAACCACTTACCGCCGTACTGGCCATCGGCGCCACCGTTCTCTATTCGTTCGCAGCCATCGGACTAGCAGCTCGTCTATTTGGCGCCGACGCGGTTCTCTATGGCTCACGCGGTGCGTGGAGCGACTGGCTGAGACGCCCCGACATGCCAATTCAAGCCATCGGCCTCGATGTCGCCATGCTGATGTTGGCCGTACTATTCCCGGTCTTCTACCTAACATCTCACGCGAACGCAAGTTTCGGTGCCAATTCTCCAGCCGGGTGGCTGCTGCTCGCCGCTGCTACAACAATTGTCTTGTTCGCACTCTTTCCGCTCGCAATCGTTTGGTACTTTCGCGTTGTGGTGAGTAGCGGACTTGGCTGGCGATCTACGCACCCAGCTTTTCTAATGGCGGGTGTCATCTTGGGCCTGAGTCTCTGGCCCGTCGCATTGGAGGTCGTTCTGCGGACACTGCCGACCAACTTGCCGGAAATCTTGGCATCCGATGCCGGAGTCTGGCGACAAATGGCGGCGAGCCTCGAAGGAATTCGAAGTCTCCCGATCCCATACATCGTTCTGTGTCTGGCGGTGGTCCCAGCAATTTGCGAAGAGCTCTCAACTGGGCGCGGCGTGCTTCGTGCACTTACCAACGTCACTTCCCGCCGGAAATCAATCCTTGCCTCCGCAATTCTCTTTGGGTCCTTTCATGTCGTCATGGGAGGTATGCTTATGCTCGAGCGATGGATCCCCTCGACACTTTTAGGGGTTGTGCTTGCGTGGCTGGCGATTCGCAGTCGCAGTTTGTTTCCAGGGATTCTCCTCCACGCGACCCACAATTCACTCATGCTGGTGGCCGGAAACAATTCGGGGCTGTCCGCCTGGAATCGCATTGCTCAAGAGGGACATGTGCCAGGAACATGGATTGGCATCGCTATCGCGGTTGTCACAGTGATTGTCCTCGTCGTTGAGAAGAGCACCGCGTCCCGGCCTCGCTAGCGTGGTCGGCGCCGATCGTCCTGCCCCAATCGCCGCGATTTCGCGAATCCGGAAAGCCACCCCAAGGGCGACTGATAAGCCCACGTGCCAAAAGGCGGGCCGAATCTCCAAACGGCCCCTTATTTGGAACGTCTGGAGGTTTAGGTAATTCGGGGTAAGTGTGCTATTCGTACTCAAAGTTCTGGTTCTTTCGCAAGTCCCGGATCGATGAACAATCCGGAGTGGTTAAATAAGGACTCCTTTTGATTGCCGACTCGAACGGTGATCCAGAGTCAGTCCAAGCGAAAAATAGACGGAGTTAATTCTCCGATAGATCCAGGGAGAAAGATAAAATGACAACGAAGCGTTGGGTTAGCATGTTCATCGTAGGAGTTGCGTGGATGGTTTCTCCTGCCGGAGCGCAGGTGCAACAGCTGGGAAGGATGCCAATTCCGGAACAAGGACACGTTCAAGCAGCATCTCATTGTGATGGCTGCTCCGATTTGGGGCCACTCTGGTCGCCAGCCAGCTGTGCCGGAGATTGTGAAGTCGTTCCACGAATTGTTGGCCCTGCCTGCCGCCCCTGTTGTCGAACCGTCCTGGGCGAATTGATAGGGGACGTTCGCTGTGGCGTGGACCGGACGCTCCGATGTGTGCTGGGAGCAGTTTTGCCCTGCGGACTCTGTCAAGGACGCTACGATGTGTGCTCGTCCACTGCTTGCAGCGGAGGGTGTGTACCCGCTTGTGATAGTTGCTGCGACGTAGGTTGTACGAGCGGCTGTGCTGATGGCGGTGGTGGATGTGCCGACGGTGGTTGCGCGGGTGGATGCTCGGGTGACACAGGACTCATGGTACACCCTCTCCCGATGGGGACACCAACTCCGGCTGCGGCCGATCCATTTCAAGACGACCCACCCGCACCGATCACTTCGTCAGGGCGTACTGTACGTCGCTCGCCCAATCCCCTGGCCCAGGGCAACCGATCTTCTCAGCAACGGCGCCCACAAATTCGCCGAACTGGCTACCAGCGTACAGTTTCCGAACAGTAAATTGTCGTACTGGCAGCTGACTTGATTTCGGACTTCTCGCCTGAGAATTCCAACCACCGCATCGGCCTCCGAACATTTTCGGAGGCCGTTTGTGTTGATTCGATGAAGGCCGCGATTGCAGCCGAAACCGATCGAGGCCGGTGGCACTGGGTGAATTCACGCGGTTCGTGATACAATAGGACGCACTCGATCTATTGTTCATGTCGCCGCCCCTGCCTGGATCCCGCCCGTCAATGTCTGCTCGGAATCCTTTGACCGTGACGTTCTTGGTATTTTTTCTTGCGCCTTTGACGTCGACATTGGCCGGGGACTGGCCAATGTGGCGTTTTGACGCCGGTCGCACGGCCGCTAGTACCCACGACCTTCCAGCGAGACTTTCACTACGTTGGATTCGGCACTACGAACAGCGCACCCAAGTCTGGGATGACCCGCTCAACAATGACCTCATGCAGTTTGATCGTGTATTCGAACCGATTGTCGTTGGAAATCGCGTCTATGTCGGCTTCAATGATTCAGACAAGATCGTTTGTTGGGACCTGCAGACAGGCGACGAAGTATGGCGGTATTACACCGACGGCCCCGTTCGGTTTCCTCCGGTCGGTGACGCACAACGCATCTTGGTTGTTAGCGATGACGGATATTTATACTGCCTGCGTGCGGACGATGGGCAGTTGGAATGGAAGTTTCGTGGTGGTCCAACAGACCACCGGGTGTTGGGTAACCGGCGTCTCATATCGATGTGGCCGGCGCGCGGTGGACCGGTCGTGCGAGATGGGACTGTCTATTTTGCGGCAGGGATTTGGCCTTGGTTGGGGACCTTTGTGTATGCTCTTGACATCGCAACGGGAACCGTGCAGTGGGTGAACGAGGACTGTGCTTCGCAGTATATCCAACAACCTCATAGTGCTCCAGCTTTTGCAGGGGTCGCTCCACAGGGCGCTCTAGCCGCCACGCAAGATTACTTAGTCGTTCCCGGTGGTCGTTCTGCACCAGCAGTCTTTCACCGTCGCGATGGCTCGCTAGCTCATTTTTTACTCAACGAAGCTGGCAAGGGGACGGGCGGCGGTACCGTGATCGCACGCCAGCCGGACCTCTACGTGCATACACGCGTGCGTGGAGTTAGGAAGCTTGATCTCATGAGTGGCAAGAAGACCGAAATCATGCTCAATGAGCCGGTGCTTGCTGATGGTGTCACCTTCACTTCGAATGAAACGACAATACGTGCCTTCGATCATGCCCATCAACTGTTGTGGGAATTTCCGGTTGATGGTCAATCGGACCTGATTCAAGCAGGTCGTCGACTTTATGCCGCCGGAGAACGCGGTATCTCTGTTATTGAACTAGGTGACGCGCCGCAAGCATTGCCGCGGTTGATCCAATCCATTGCGATTTCCGGCGTGGCACGTCTGATTGCCGGAGGTGACTCCCTAATCGCCATTACCCTCGATGGAAAGATATGTGTTTACTCAACCGACGGATTTGACCCGCCGAAAGAATTTCCTAAGCTCATTCCGCCCGCAGTCAAGGCGGACTCATTGCCGCCACCGATTCTTGCCGACCTACAGTGTTTGGCTGGCTATGCCATTATGCTGGAAGTTCCAGACGATCCGACGTTCCTTGATAATCTGCTCGACACGACACAATTGCACGTAGTGGTTGTGGCAGAGGATATCTCGCGAGTCGACGAAGTCCGCAAGCGATATGACGATCGCGGCCAATATGGGTCGCGTGTTTCCGTTATTTCCGGGGCGGCCGGTGGGCTTCATTTGCCGCCGTACATTGCCCACGCCGTGATCCTCGGTAACCCCAAAATTGCTCAAAAGTTAACGATAGAGCATTGGCGGGAACTCTACGAATCGGTCCGCCCTTATGGCGGAGTTTTATGGTATCCATTCGCTGACCCAGAGCAGCAATGCACAGACCGATTGCAGCAAGCAAAATTGCCCCGAGCCGAAGTCAGTTCACTGGGAGAGCAGGGCGTTATTGCGCAGCGGATTGGATCGTTAGAGGGATCCGCTCCCTGGACTCACCTGTACGGCAACATTGCCAATACCGTAAAGTCGAATGACCGCTTGGTGCGGGCTCCATTGGGGATTTTATGGTTCGGCGGAAATAGCCACGAGGACGTTTTGCCTCGTCATAGCCATTCACCCTGTGAACAAGTCATCGGCGGACGATTGTTTGTCGAAGGGATGAATTCAATCAGCGCTCGAGACGTCTACACAGGGCGTCCCTTGTGGAAGCGAGAGTTTGCCGATCTTGGCACGGCGGGCATCTATTTCGACGCTTCGTATAAAGATACGCCCCTCGACACGGCGTACAACCAAAAACACATTCCCGGCGCCAATCTTCGTGGAACCAACTATGTGGCGACTGAAGACGCGATTTACCTCGCTTTGGGCGCCGAATGCCATGTTCTCGATCCGAACGACGGACATACGATACGTGTTATTCAATTGCCAGCGTTAGAAAATCAGCCAAACGATCGTCGCTGGACCTATATCGGTGTATATCAAAATCTATTGTTGGCAGGGACCGGTTTTGGCGACTACGCGCAGCGCGAGGGATTTGTTTTCGAAGTCAGCGACGGACGGAGCGGAGCGTGGAACCCCGAATGGTATGGGTCACGAGGCCTGATGGTGTTCGATCGACACACGGGCAATCCACTTTGGAACGTTAGTGCTCGTTACAGTTTTCTGCACAACGGCATCGTCGCTGGTGATGATACGATCTTCCTCTTGGATAAACTCCCGCAATCCGTCGAAGACCAGCGAGTTCGTCGCGGCCAGCCAACTCCGCACGATTATCGCATCTTGGCGCTGGACGCACGCCAAGGATCCCAGCGTTGGGAGCGGACGGAAAAAGTATTTGGCACGTGGCTCAGTTATTCTGAATCGCTTGACTTGTTACTCCAATCAGGCGCCGCCTCGTCGGATCGGTCGCCGGACGAAGTTGATCACGGTGTGCTGGCGCTCCGTGCCGCGGATGGCACCGTTGTTTGGGAAAATTCTGGTATGCATTGCGCAGGACCACCAATTTTGCATCACGACCGTCTGATCGGTAACTCACGGTCAAACCAGGCATCGAGTGGAATGTTAGACTTAAAAACGGGCCAGCCGGTACTCATGGCGAATCCGTTGACCGGAAAGTTGCAGCCGTGGACGTACACACGGCAACATGGCTGTAATACAGCTGTGGCGAGTGAATATCTGATCACATTCCGTTCTGGGTCTGCCTCGTTTTACGACCTGAATGCCCAGTGTGGCGTCGGGAACTTAGGCGGATTCCGTTCGGGATGTTCGTCGAACTTGATTGCTGCCGACGGCATTTTGAATGCGCCCGATTTTACTAGGACCTGCAGTTGTGGTTACCAAAATCAGACATCGCTGGGCTTGGTGTATATGCCCGACGTTGAGACGTGGACCGTCAATTCGTTTTCGGCTGATAGTCCCATCCAGCGAATCGGCATCAACTTCGGCGCACCCGGAACCCGCAAGGCGAACGATGGCACTCTTTGGGTCGAATATCCACCGGCTACACCGAAGGCGCCTCTGCCAATCGGCATTCGTGTGTTAGGGGAGCAACTCAAGTATTTCCGGCGTCACTCCTCCGTTGCCGACGGGGAATATGCGTGGGTGATTGCTTCGGGAGTGGAGGGCATTCAGAAGGTGGTGTTCACTCCACCTGCCTTGGCGGGGGAGCCGGAAGGAGTCTATACCGTACGTTGTTACTTCGCCGGAAATTCCGACCTGCCTCCGCGACGGTTTAGCGTATCGGTCCCAGGTACGGAGACGCCGCCGACGATGGAATTCGTTTCCAATCTGCGAAGGCGGTGGGAACTCCAAAGCGTGGAAATACGTCACTGCAAGCCTGTCGATGGTTCGTTGGAAGTACAGTTTCACTCAGAGAACAACAGTCTGCCAGCGATTCTGGGGGGGATCGAACTTGTCCGCGAAGGCGCGCCGCAGTGACTCGCCACTTAGCCCGCATGCGTCAGCGACGGAATGGCTCCTGTCCATGTAACCCGCATACGTTAGCGAAGGATTCGTCTATTCCTCCTTGTAACCCGAATGCGTTAGCGAGGGAGCGAACGGGTTCCTGCCCCCCAGATCGAGAATCAATCCGTTGTGGCTCGTACGCCTCCTCGCCGGACGCCTGTCAAAACCGGCTTAGGACGCCCAATCCCACCTCAATTTGGAAATGCCCGTCCGCCGGGCTACCGAAAATTTGAGGGGATCGTCAATATCTCCTAGGATTATGGAGGAGTCCCTGCCGAGGGGAGATTTGTGACCACCACTGAAGGAAGGTATCTGATGCCGGAGGGACACGATCAGGCGAAACGGCGCGACACCGCTGGGTTCAGCGCGTCCGGTCTTCGCACTGCGCTGGCCCAATTTCGCGATGCCATGGCCGACGTATCGCAGACCTTTGGCCAAGTGGAGTCGCAATTTGCGGAAACGCTGTCGGTCGAAAAAGGGAATTACACGCAAGATCTGCAGCGGTTGGGCGATGAATTCCAGCAGATCCATGATCAGATTAGCGCTGAATACTTCACTCAGCTCGAAGCCGCGCGGGTCCGATTTGAACAGGCTGTGTTAGGGGTTTCGACGCAAGAAACCGCCGAGATAGATCACCTCACCGAAACTTTTCGCACCACCATTGAGCGGGCCGAATATGATGCGGAATCGGCCAAGGTGCGCCAAAACGCAGGTTACGAGGACGCGCAGCGTCAGCGCAAACTTCGTTATCGCGAACAACTCACGCATTGTGAACAGTATCAGAAAGAACTCGACTCCCTGATCTCCGGCGTTGAAGCTCTTATGAGTCGACGCGGAACGCTTGCCCGATTCCATTCGCTCCGAGCCGAGAAGACGACCGAGGCGTCCAGCGATCGAACTTTGTTGAATCCGTCGGGCGGCACCGCCGACACGATGTTGACAGAATGCTCGCAATCCGCCACTCGTGCTGCCGAACTAATGCATACGATCGGGCAGTGGAGCATCTGTCGGTTTGTCGATGACGGTTGGCCTATTCTGGTCGGAATTCTTTTACTGATCGCAATCGCTATTCCAGGCATACTAGCGTTCGGTTGGATCATGGGGACGGGCGTGGCCCTGCTGACTGCGGTCATCGGATCGATCGGTTCTTACCTGATTGCGCGTCAGCGCGGTCGGACGTTGGTCGTACCCCATATCGGACCCTTAGCAGAATCTATTACTCAGTCCGAACGGTGTTTGGCCATCGCGCGAAGCGAATCGAAGCTAGAAACTCGCGCCGACCTTAAACAACTTCACCGCAAACAGGACGACTCCTTGCAACGCCTCGACGCCGACTTGCAGCGAACGCGGAAAAGCGCTCAGGATATTCTCGATGCGACTGCGGTGATCGTACGAGAAAAAGCCGATGCCCAGCGTAAAAAGTTGGAAGAAGTGTGGCAAGCAGAAACCCACCCCATTCGACAGCGATATTTGCCGCTTCTTGAGAACCGTCAATCCGAATACGAACAAACACTTGAACGCCGGCGAACGGATCACCAACAAAACTCGGAAGTTCTGAAAACGAAGTACGATGCCCGCTGGCAGAAGCTCACGGATCAATGGCAATCGAGTTGGGACGCGTGGATTGCGACCACGCAGGCGATGAATCAATACCGCGCCACACACTTTTTGCCCTGGGACGCAACCGAGACGACCCATTCCGTGTCTCATGATTTATTGCCCGCAATAGCATTCGGCGAATGTAGTCTTGCACTGGACAAAGTGCTCGCACAGTCGTGCCCCAGCCATGTCCGTCTGCGAGTACCGCAGCAATCCTTTCATTTTCCAGCATTCTTGGCGATTCCCGACGAGGCGTCACTCCTTCTGCAAGCCAAAGGAGAAGGGCGAACGATCGCCGTGGGAGCATTACGCAACATTTTGTTGCGCTTCATTCAGGCCGTGCCGCCCGGAAAGTTTCGGCTCACTATTATCGATCCTACGGGCTTGGGCCAGAATTTTTCCGAACTAATGCACCTTGCCGACTTTGATGAACGCTTGGTGCGCAGTCGCATCTGGACTGAGCCGGCGCATATCCAGCAGCGTTTGGTCGACTTGACGGAACATATGGAAAACGTGATCCAAAAGTATTTGCGTAACGACTACGCCACCATTCAAGAATACAATGAGCGTGCTGGCGAGGTTGCTGAACCGTTTCAACTACTTGCTATCGCCAATTTTCCGGCGAACTTCACCGAAGAGGCTGCCCAGCGTCTCATTCGAATCGTATCTGCTGGCGCCCGCTGCGGTGTCTTTACGATCATGAGCAGCGATTCGCAATTGGCATTGCCACGCAATTTTGACCTGTCGGATTTGAAACGACATACCAACACTCTGGAATGGAATGAAGATCGTCAACAGTTCGAATGGTGCGATCCGCTCCTTCGTCCCTGTGATGTCCAGCTGGAGCAGCCACCGGTTAGCGAACAGATCAATCGAATGGTGCGCCAAGTCGGTCAGTTGGCTGTGGAGCATCAGAGGGTCGAGGTCCCTTTCCGCAAGGTAATGCCGACCGGCGCATGGTGGCAGTCGGATTGTGCAGATCAACTGGAAGTACCTATCGGTCGAGTTGGGGCCACACGACTCCAGTGCTTGACGTTGGGACGAGGAACTTCGCAACACGTCTTGATGGCGGGCAAGACGGGTTCGGGAAAGTCTACTCTGTTACATGCTCTGATTACGAACGCTGCACTGCACTACAGTCCATCGCAGTTGCAATTCTACTTGATTGACTTTAAAAAGGGTGTGGAATTCAAGCCGTACGCTCGCTACCGGTTGCCGCACGCTCGAGTGATCGCTATTGAAAGTGAACGGGAGTTTGGTCTAAGTGTCCTGGAACGGCTGGATGCAGAACTACGTGCACGTGGCGACCGTTTTCGCGAACTGGGTGTACAGGACTTAGCCTCTTTCCGTAGAGCCTGTGCGGATTCTCCGACTCCCCGTATTTTGCTCGTGATCGATGAATTCCAGGAATTTTTCATCAAAGAAGACAAGATATCTCAATCGGCTGCGCTGCTCTTGGATCGACTTGTGCGTCAGGGTCGTGCTTTTGGGATTCATGTATTGTTAGGGTCGCAGACATTGTCGGGCGCGTATTCGTTGGCCCGCAGTACGATCGGCCAAATGGCGGTCCGCATTGCCTTGCAATGTAGCGAGACCGATGCCCATATGATCTTGAGCGAAGACAATGACGCGGCGCGATTGCTCTCGCGGCCAGGCCAGGCGATCTACAATGATGCCAATGGTCTCTTCGAAGGCAATCATCCGTTTCAGGTAGTATGGCTGACCGATGACGAACGCCGCGATCTGCTACAACAACTGCAAGAGTATGCGAAGGTAGGCGGAGTGGCAGCGGATGTGGCGCCCATGATTTTTGAAGGGAACGTGGCGGCCGACCCGCGCGACAATCATGCGCTCATGCGGGGATTTGAATCACCCGCCAGCGGCGAGATGCCACTGGCTCCGCAGGCGTGGCTAGGTTCTCCCATTGCGATTGGGCCACCACCAGCAGCCGTTTTACGTCGGCAAAGCGGGAACAATCTTGTACTGGTGGGGCAAGCTTCCGACTTGGCTATCGCGACGCTTTCGCAATCACTACTGGGCCTGATGAGTTTTTCTCCCAGAAACGTAGACGCCGACGATCGATTTCAGTGCGCTGTACTCGCTCTGCATGCGGACGACCCTGAGAACGAATTGTGGCAGTCGATGAGCGAACTGTTGCCAGGTTGGCTGACGATGTACGCGGAAGCGACGGCAGAATCATTGATCAATACGTGGGAAGAACTTGTCACGCGGCGTATTGCGACGGGGCAGGATCGCGCGGCGGCTCGGTTTTTGGTCGTTCCGCGACTGGCCCGATTCCGTGAATTGCAAGGCAACGATTCGGACGCAGCCTTTGCCAGCTTTTCACCTAAGGCGGACACTTCTCGCACCACGTCCCAGAAGTTCCAGAAAATTCTCAAGGAAGGTCCGGCCGTCGGTGTGCACACTCTTCTGTGGTGTGATCAGTTACATGACTTCCATCGTGGCTTGGGACGCGGGATGCTGAGTGAATTCAATCATCGGATCCTGCTTCCCATGAACGCCTCCGATTCAAGCCAGCTGATGGATTCGCCGGAAGCGACGAAACTCGGACCATTACGGTCAATCTATTATCGGTCCGATATTGGCACATTCGAGAAGTTCCGGCCATTTGCTCCGCCCGACGAAGATTGGCTGAGATACGTAGCGGAATCGCTGCAACGAACGGACTCGTTACCTTCTCGCACGCGGTAGCCTAGTGGTTCGCGTTGATGGAATTCTTCGCGCAATGTAACCCTTCGCGCAGTGTAACCCTTCTCGTAGTGTAACTCGTCGCGCCAAACAAGACTCTGGGTAGATCGGGCTGGCGACGGAGCAACTCTGGTCTATGGGACCGAACGCCTTTGGAGTAAATTGACGCATGAAGCCGCTGGTGGAACCAATGTCTTTTTACGATGAAGGCGATGTGCCTCTCGTTCCGGGGTGATCCGTTTGGTTCCGCAGGGGCAATATATGTGAAACATTTGTGGAGCTGTCGATCGCCAGATGAATGCGCAACGGTTTTCAACTATCAACGTGCGGAGGAACCTATGTCGGAAGTAGCAGACGTCGGCGGTGCAAAGACGGAACCGATGCGTTCGTTGAGGATTTGGCCGGCGATGGTGATTGCGATCGGATCGCTCTGTGCAGTATTTCTGACTACCGCCCTGGTTCCCGGTACGATGACCCAATTTATTGGGATGATGTTCGGGCCGATCGTTGGATTGGCTCTTTTTTGCTTGTGGTGGCTGTTCGCCAGCGTCCGACCGAATTTGCGTGAGCGAATTCTCGGAGTTGTACTCTTCTTGGCGGCCGGTTGGGCTACCCACAGTCTGGCGCATCCATCGATTACGCTCGGATTGCTCGCCTATGGTGTTCCGATGGTGATTTCACTCGTGACTATCTGGTTTCTTTTAAGCGGATCGTTGAGCTGGCCGGTTCGACGTACGTTTGCGGCAATCCTTTCAATCTTGGGCTGGGGGTTTTGGAGCTTGTTGCGATTGAACGGCGTGGATGGTGCAATCCAAGCCGATTTGGCATGGCGATGGTCGTCGTCACGTGAGGATACGTATGTGCGATCGATGGCTGCGTCCCACAAAGCTTTGCCATTACCGGACAAAGCGGTCGAGATCGGCGCAACCTTGACTTTGCAATCGGGGGACTGGTCCGAATTTCGCGGGCCGCAGCGGGATTCTCGGATCGAAGGGGTAAATCTGGCGGTTGATTGGAAGTCGAACCCTCCGAAGGAGATTTGGAGACGCGAGATTGGCCCGGGGTGGTCGTCTTTTGCCATCGTCGGTGACCGGGTTTACACACAAGAGCAACGTGGTGAAGACGAAGTTGTCCTCTGCCTGGACGCGGTAAGTGGAAAGGACTTGTGGACACATGCTGACAAGACGCGATTCTGGGAATCGATGGCAGGGGCAGGTCCACGTGCCACACCAACTTTTCATGAGGGGAAAATCTACGCAACGGGCGCTACCGGAAAGCTCAATTGCCTGGACGCCGCAGAGGGTACCGCTTTGTGGACGCGCGATGTGGGTGTCGATGCCGATGCCAAGCCTCCGCAGTGGGGGTTCGCCAGTTCGCCCTTGATCGTAGGGGACCTTGTGTTGGTCTACGCTGGAGGAGGTCCTGGCAAGGGTCTGCTGGCCTACCGCGCCGAGACAGGCGAGCCGGTTTGGAAGGGGGGGAGTGGCAAACATAGCTACAGTTCACCCCAGCGGGCGAATATTGACGGTGTCGAGCAGGTCCTGATGTTGACGGAGTTAGGCGTATTTTCCGTCAATCCATTGTCGGGCGAACTGTTATGGGAGCATGCCTGGCCCGTGGAAGAAATGAATCGCTCGGTTCAACCCAATATTGCTGGCAACGTCGTATTCTTGGGCACGGGAATCGGCATAGGGACTCGCGCCGTTGCTGTGAAACTGGACGGAACGACTTGGACCGCCAACGAACAATGGACGTCGAAGGAAATGAAGCCATATTTCAATGACTTTGTGATCGTCGACAACCACGCATACGGATTTGACGGCAATATTTTTTGTTGCGTCGATATCACTTCTGGGAAACGCCAGTGGAAGCGGGGCCGGTACGGTAATGGTCAGGTACTGCTGCTAGCCGATCAAAAACTGCTGTTGATCATTTCGGAGACGGGTGAGTTGGTAATTCTAGCGGCCAATCCGACCCGGCATGAGGAACTGATTCAAATGAGCGTCTTAGAGGGCAAGACGTGGAATCATCCGGTGATTGTGCGCGAGCGACTCTACGTCCGAAACTCGGAGCAAGCGGCGTGTTTTCAATTGCCGGTGTCGCATTGATTGCTTGGCAGAACGTCGCTATCCTAGTGGTGCAAAATGACGATTCTGGATGGGTGGCCGAGTGGACGAAGGCGGCAGTCTTGAAAACTGCAGTACGGGTAACTGTACCGGGGGTTCGAATCCCTCCCCATCCGCTAATTGCTGCGGCAAGAAACCGCATCTAACGGAATCTACGGGAGAAACAGGCTTGTTTTCGTGGGTCTGTTTGCGGTGCTGCCCCTTATTACCTCTTGTTACCGCTCCTGTGTACGTCGGATTTTGCAGCGCGCTGTGGCCGAGCGCTGCAGTTCGGACCACCTCGTAGGAGGGAGTTGAAGCAGTCGCATCAAGGGACGATCGCGCGGACCGAATCCCGTCTCTGTCTGTGTTGACTCCGGAAGCTTTTTGGAAGTCCGCTGGTAGTACCTGGGCATAGTGCTTTGCAGCGATCGACACGTCGTGCCCCATCCACTTTGCCACGACGTGTAACGGATGGTCCTGCAGCAGTTCCGATTCTCGGCTGGAACGCAAATTGTGAAATGGCCTTGGCCATGGTTGTCGACCGGCCCGCCGGACGACCCTAGCCATTTGAGTCCGCAAATTTCTGTGATTGGTAGTTGCCTCACGACGGAGGAACGGGTCTGGCAAGGCCGCGTGTCGCGGGACATGCGTCGCATTTGGAGTGAGAATTTCCCGCAGTACCTACCGATTGCAACCTAAAAATCGGTTCCTCAGGGTAACCGTTTCCTTTGACCACCCCCTCCTGCTAACCATCCGCAAGTGTTGTTGGGGACGTTCGCTTAAGCGTCCCCTTGGCAACCTTCACGACTCGACTGAATGTAGTCTTAGAGAGGCCAGTTCAGGCCGAGTCAGAAATCTTTCAACGGAGAAGTCTACCGATCTGACTTGTCAGGGATGGTCGGGGGATTCATTGCTCTTAGCTCTCAAGAATCAATATTCGGCGCAGGGGAGGCGAAAAACTGAGGCCAGTCCTGTGGGTGACGACACGGACGACCGGCGCTACGCCGATACCACTTTGGACATTTGAGCCGCAACTGTCGAGCCGCAGAACGCGAAATCGCTTCAACGCGTCGGTCGATGTGACCGAGTGGAGTTTGGCGGCAGCCGATTCGTGCACAATGTCGGTTCGACCTGAGCGCGCAACCAAATCCAGAATACGATCCAGCAGGACAGTAATTGTCCCTGGAGCATCTTCCGCTCCGCTACCATTAGACTTAGAGGTTGCGGCCTGCCGTTCCGGCAACGGCAGACGACCCAGCCGTGTCACTTAGATTAGTACCACACCGTCAGGGACCGTTATTCTGTGATACAAGCTGCCAAGTACACGTTCTGGATCTGCACCCTCTTTATTTTGGTGAGTTTGACGTGTCGATTGCTTTGGCACGCATCGAGAACGGAAACTGGCCTAGAGACGTTGCGCCTTCAGTGGAGAGACGCGACATGGGGCTTGGTGGTTGGCAATCACACGCCAATTCACTCGCAAGAGCCCACCACGCAAGCTCGACGGTGGCTCGACGAAATCGATCGGACCCTGTCTCGCGATCGTAGTGACGCCGAATTGACGATGGGCGCAGCGCTCGTGCTCGATAGCCCAAGCCAGGAATATGTCAGTAAGTATCTAAAGAGGATCGAGACCATTCCCGGATTCGGGGTGCTTTCCCGAGTTGGACAAGGAAGGGCTCAAAGCCGCGGAAGATGCCTTTGAAGCACAATGCAAAGAAAGATGCCTGGAGTTGGCGGCGAAGGCGACAGAGATAGACCCAACCACCGTCGATTGGTGGCGACTTCGCGCCCTACTTCTATGGCGCCATTCGATGCACTCGTACGATGATTTACCGCGCATTGACAATTGGCTCGAAATCTTGCAATTGGCCTCGCAGCACGATCCTGAAAATGCGATTTACGACTATTTAGCTGCTCACTTCTACTGGGAATCGAGTGCAGAGGTCGATTTCCAAGGCGCGACCAAGCAACTCGTCGTGAAGGATGCGGAGCAATTCGATCGCGGAATGCGCCACTTCGAGCAGGGGGAAGAAAGAACCTTCTTCGTTGTCGGTGATGCAGGGTTCTCAGCTGTCGAGAAATTCCTTAGCGAGACGGCCATCCCAATTACGGACCACGAAAAGATCGTAAATAGCCGACTCATTCACATGCGGCTACAGTTGTTACTTCGAAGCGTCTGGCGCTGGCACGGTTACCGCGCAGACGCTGTGGCGGACGAGGGTGATGTTCGAAAAGCCTTGGCTATGCAGCGTAAGAATATTCGCCTGCTCAACCAGTTTACAGGCGTCGGAGCTTCGGCCCAGTATGACAACGTCGAGCTCGCGTGCCGCAACTCCACCACTTATCAAATGAACACGCTTGTACGCAAGCACAAGGAGTTGTTCTCAGAGGAAGAGATTGAAGAGATCGCGGTCTTGGAGGAGAACGCCCGACTAACGAACAAGGTCGTTGAGCAGGCGGCACGAGAGTTGGCAAAGAACCGTCCGCAGCCGCGGACAGGGATAACGGTTACCGGAAGCCCCTTCACTGTGCTCTCTGCACTCGTTGTTGGGATATCTCCTTCGCTGGTGGTCATTTTGATTTTGGTCGGCTTACTGGCGGTCGGGTTATCACGTAGTGGGAGCGATCGCGATCTTCCAAAGGTTGGCGTAATCGGGCATCTCCTTTCCCTTGTCGTTGCTTTCATGTGTACAGTCGTCGTCTTCGGTTTGGCACCGTCCAAAATCGTCCCTCCTACGATCCAGGCCTGGGTGCTAACCATTTTGGTTATCGTTTCTCCCGTTGCGGTGGTGTCGTGGGTCGCCTGGACCTGGCTACATCGTCGGGCCTTCAAGTTCAGTCTCCGCGCCATGCTGATATGCGTGTTTGCTTTCAGCGTCCTGTTCGGAATTGTTGCCGTTGCACGCCCCAACGCGGAGTCATTCGCCCAGATTCCGTTTGATTTGTCTATCCCTGCCCGCGGCTGGGAAGGTTTGGATGCCAGGAGCCTGGAGAACGCCCTTAGTCCTCGCGCAGGCTGGCTTTGGGCTGTACTTCAGTGGACTGCATATTACGGTCAATATCTGACGGTTGCGGTCTGGGCCGCGATCGACGCCGTCCTGCTGCGATTCAAACTGCGTCGATACCGCGCGAGAACCGGCGGTGTTGCTCCTACATTCCGCAACTTCCTCGGCGTTTGGACTCGTTCGCAAGGACACGCGTGTCTCACGTTGTCCGCCCTCGTGATAATTCTGTATCTGAGTTTCGCACCTGCTGCGCTTGCAGAAGCAGAGCGGCATTTCCAAGAGAATATCGCGTTCGCTCGAAAACCCAGCGACCATTGGTCGAAGGTTGAACGTGCCGTTGAGCGTGTGCGAGCTGACCAGGAACTCGTTGATCAGCTGAGGGCAGCATCCGTGACAGAAATCGCCGAAGAGCGATCGTCCGAATCAGAGTAGACGCGCTCATCGTTCTGTCCGTCGCGTTAGATCAACCCAGGCCCCAAGTGCGGATGCTCGACGCCATAAGCTGAAGCGTTGTTAGGTCCCAGGAGTTCGAACGTACTGACTCAGGAGGGCGTGTCCTTGGTCATTTGGTTAAGTGCGTAATGACGATTCGTCCTGGGGCAGTTGGCTAGACGATTTCGGTCGATGTGACCGAAGCGGTCTTGGCTGCTCCTTCAATTGGAAGCCAGGAAAGCGGAGGTGCGCTTCACCTGACACCGCATGTCCCACGGCAAGGGCAAGCTAGGAATCTATGCTACTTCAGCGGTCGCGATTGATGGTGGGATGATGGGGTCGACTTTTTTGGTCTATCGTCGAACGGTGTTGTTGAATTATTCTTGGGTTGAGCCTGATTGTATTTCAAGGATGGAGGCTGAGCATGTCCGCAATCGACGTAGCAGCGCCCTTGCAGGGACGATTTCAATCGCTGCGAGACGACTGGAAATCGAAAACCCGTCACTTGTCGAATACCGCTCAGATTGCGCTGGTGTTTTCCTACCAGCAGATTATTGGAATGGGTCCGGACGTTGTCCCACTGATACTTTGGGAGCTCGGACAACAGACCGACCATTGGTTCTGGGCCCTCGAAGCGATCACGGGTGAAAATCCAGTTTCGCGAGATGACGCTGGCGATATGCGTGCCTCGGCAGGTGCTTGGTTAGAGTGGGGACAACGCAAAGGGTTGGTCGACAAGTGAACCTACGCGACTTGTTTCCGAATCTCACGGACGACAACCACGAGATCACTAGTCCTCGTACGATTGAATATAACTGCGTCGCCTGGGCTGCCCAAAATACAAGACGCTGGTGGCAACCCGGAGTCTTTTGGCCAATCGAATCGACGAGAGACGACTACGGTATCGGCGAGCTTGTGTTGGCTTTCGAATCGCTTGGATACCGAGAATGTGATGATGGATCGCTGGAATCGGGGTTTGAGAAGATTGCTTTGTAAGCCATCGGCATGATGTATACGCACGTAGCCCGGCAACTAGATGATGGACGTTGGACAAGCAAACTTGGTCAGCTCGAAGACATCACGCATTCAAGCACAGATGCCATCGAAGACAGCGATTACGGTGACGTCGTTCAATTCATGCGTCGACCAATCGAATAACAGGCAAATGATCCTGTCTTCCAATTTCAGGATTTGCTTCGGTCCGACACGCCGAAACCCCTTACCTATTGTGGGTTACATCGCTTCGGGCGATGTGGCCGAAGCGGGTTGCCAGGCCTCTCCATTGGGGGCGAACTTACTGAGGTGGGCTTCACCTCGGTCAGTTTGGACCGGAGCCGAAAGATCCATTCATCAGATGGATTTAGGTAAATCGAGTGGGCGTATTGAGGCCCCGAAACCTCGGAATGGCGAGTACCACCAACTAGCCAAGGTCGGTTCGACATGGACGTGCAACGAAATCGCGCGAGACCGAGCCGAACTGTCATTCTCTGGCGTGCAAGTAACAGTGGATAGGCCGCCGCGAGAGATCCACCATCGGCCTTCACTCCCGAGGTGCTTCTCCCCGCCGCAATCTAACCTCGACGGCAAGCTACCAAAGTCTATGGACCAAGCCGAGTGGGTGATCGTTCTGCAGGGAGCGGCGAAGTTGCAGTTCGAGGACGGCATGGTCGAGATGAAACCGGGTGACTTCCTTAACATCCCAGCGGACAAGAAACACCGAGTCGACTGAATGACGCCTGACGAGCCGACCGTGTGGCTCGGAGTTCGCTAAGGTGCGTGATCGATAGCTGCGTCATTCTCCAGGGTCCAAATGCTGGATAAAGTGCCTTACGCATTCCATATCCGAGATCGGCCGCGCACGAAGTGCCAGCACGCGCACCGATGGTTGCGACCCAACTTTGGGGCTGTAGGGCTTCGGCGAGCAAACGAGCAGCGTTTGCCCCGGGGAAAGCCTGCTTTGCACGGCGATCGTATCTGTCTGAACCAAAGGCACTTGAATCTCTGCTCCTTCATCGGGTTGATTTGGCACGGCTCGATACGGCAGATTCGCACTCCATACTTCACGAATGTGTGACTGCGAAAAAGCACAACGGACATCGACCCTCTCTGTGTCCACCACAACGGCCTGAATGAACATCCGCCAGCCTTCGTCACGCAGCGCAATCTTCGGATAGAAGGCAGCGCCGTGATCGCTCGGCACTACGGTGAGGTCCGTCACGAAGGCATGCGGGGCGACGTCGCAAATTGCGGCAACTTGCCCGTTGAATAGAGTGGGCTTGGGTGTCTGAAAATGGTTAGCTCGGTTATCGCCCTGGCATAGGTCAATCAGCGCGTGATATTCCGAGTCGCGTATCTTCGTGGTGAGGATCGGAACCGCGGCAGAAATGCCGGCCGCATCCGAAGGACGGGAAGCATCGTCTCGATTCGACTCGGTAACAGTAAATGCAGTCCTCCACAATGCTTCCTTGTCCTCTTGCGGCTGATCGAGGATCCGACGGACATGCGTGTTGTCATCACCTGCCGCCCAATCGATCGTCTGTAGAAACTGTACAGGGGCCTCAAGGAAACGCATTTCAACGGTGATCTGCCAGGGCCCTGAGCGTTCAAAGGCTTCCAGTAGTTGTCGCATCGTCGCTTCTTCACTCGGCGTGAGACTTGCCGTGAGGATTCCATTCTCGATCGTCTTGTCTTCATTGGGACATGCCACGAAAGGCTCCGCCAAGAAGTAAAAGAGAACGAACCTCTCGGCGTCAATTCCCGGTTGCAGTTCCCTTGTCTTACGAAGAGCGTTTTCGACGTTCACACGTACCTTACGTGCAATAATTGGTGCATCAGGCCCCTCGGAGGCGTGCGTAGTTGGCTTCAGAAAAAATCGACCGACGCGGCAAACGAGGGTGACGGGGTATCCGTGGGTCGCGCGGTTGGCGCGGTCGGTTTTGCGTCGGTCAACCCAACACAGGCGAGCAGCCCAATGACCGGAATCGTGCAAGCACCGGCAAATCGTCTTTGTTTCGACGTTCGTGTGACCAGCGCCTCGATTCTTTCGCGTAGCGTTATGGAGGGGGAAATCGCTAGGAGACCAACGATCAGCGACCGATTGGGACGTGTTCCGTTGTTGTTGGCGTACTGTAGCAGGAGGTTTCCATAATCGCGAACGTTCGATTCGGAGAGCCCACGCGTGGCGGCCTCATCCGCAGCCCGCTCCATGCTGGCCTGCAATCGTGAGTAGGCAACCCAAGACATTGGATGCCACCAGTGAAGCGATCTCGCAATATTAGCGAACAATAATACGAGGCCATCCCGCCGACGGAGATGAGCCAATTCGTGTCTCAGTACCAAATCAAACTGCGTGTCGGATAGCTGCGTGCGCCAGCGACTGGGAAGGCAGATCACGGGGCGCACGATTCCGAACACGGCGGGAGCGTTTAGCGACGCCACCTCCTTGATTTCCGGCCGACGTCCAAACTTGATTCGATCGCAAGCGCGCAGGAGGCGGTCCACAGCGTCCTGGTCCTCTATACTTGGTAACCAGTACAGGTGCCATGCAAAGCGGCAATAGGAAACCAGGCTCCGGCAACCGAAGACCACGACCCCCGCAGCCCAGATTGAGGCCAGCGAATACCCAAGAAAGTCCAGCGCGTCGAACTCCGCTTGACCGCTCGGACACGCAACTTTGGCGACCTGGTTCGTTGGCACGCCAGCAAGGCCGTTTCGTGCCAATGCCAATTGTCCCCAGTCCTTCCGCGTTTCGGACGGCAAATCGCCGGGCACTAGGATGGTAACCGTTTTGCCATTTTCGGTGTAGCTAAATGTTTCCAAAGCTGGTTCGCGGACGACGGGTTCTCTGACGGAGACGAACAGGGTCTCGAACACGTAGTCTTGGCACCACGAAATGGCCAACGACGATGTTGTCGATACTGGCAAAAAGAGCCGTGCAATTACCAACGTCTACAGGACACACGAAAGTCGGGCCGGAGTCCGATTCTTCAGTGCACGATCAAGTACGAACACCAACAGAAAAAGCGGCAGCGTCCGCCAAGCCGCCAGTAGGCACAGTTCGAGCGTTGGAACCAGTTCGCCAATCATTTTCTAGGTCCTTTCTTCCTTGAACCTTTGGAATCGAGCAAGTCGCGCAGTTGGGCCAATTCAGCGTCGGTCAGCTTTGATGTAGCGACCAGATGCAGCAAGGCCGGTATCACATCGCCGCCAAAGACCCGTGCAAGGAACGAGCGACTGGCGCGACGGACACAATCACTGCGCCGAACGGCGGGGGAATAGCGGTACTTCTTCCCAATCTTCTCCGCCACCAGGGCTTTTTTCTTGACTAGTCGGTGGAGCATTGTCTTGACGGTCGCATCGGTCCACTGATTGTCCGGCGCCACTGCCTCGATGACATCGACCGCTTCGGTCAGACCCGCCTCCCAGATGGCGTTCATCACAATCCATTCCGCGTCGGAAAGCTGCATCGGTACCTCCTGGTTTCGTTTACGGTCGTAAACAGTTTACATCCGTAAACGGTAGGGCGGCAAGGGCAGTTTCCGCCGGGCATCGGGGGGGCCGGGGGGCGCAACAAGTGCAGCGACTACACGAGAACTTGGAACGGCGTGTAAGATAGTTGAACCTCTCTGGGAAAGTTGCCGACGTGGCGAATCGGGTGAATCGCCGCAGATTGGAGTAGACTCCCACCTGCATAATGACGGTTCGTCATTAGAGCGTGAAGGTGGGTTCCACGGACGCCGGCTGCTTGGCTGCACACAGTTAGATTGACAACACTTTTC
>JAQCHP010000245.1 GCA_027619595.1 Planctomycetota bacterium | reverse complement strand
GATCGGGTAAAACGATGAACGACTTTTTTACACAGTTGCCGCAGTTGTGCCGAGAGATTCACGCACGATGCGAGTCAACTGGAAACGGTGGATTATTCGAAATGCTCCAAGGCCAAACAGGTCGCTTGGAACAACTGCGACCTGCGATGGAACGTTGTTTTCGACTGCCCTTCGAGACGTCATCTGTCTTTTGGCGATACGAAGAAGGTACCTTTCGGATGGCAGTAAACAACCCGTGGATTGGTGTTGGTTGGTACACTTCTTTCTACCAGCCGCCAGACTCCTATCCGCCTGAGCATGACCTGACAAGGGCCAGTTTCAATGTAATAATTTTATACGACCCGTCATTTTTTGAATCGCCGGGAGTCGCACCGGGCTGTGTGTTGCTGCCTATGGCCCAAGCAGCGGCTGAGCATCTTAAGTCCGATCCGGGTGGACATTCGTGGTGCTTACGGTCGGAGATGCAAGGGCAGGTTTTTATTGACGAATTTCGTCGAGACGTTCAGAGCGTTCTCAATACTTGGATTGCGTGGTGCGAGGGGGCGGTCTACAAAAGTTACCGAACGCGATTCGACGAACTTATCGTGCCGAAACTTAGGCTTTCCGTCACCGAAAATCCGCCGGAAGTGATATTAGGCGACAAGACGTATGATCTAACGGACGAACAGTTCGACTATCTCGTTGAAATTATCGAGGCAAAAGGGATACCTGTGGGGATGAGGAACGATCTGAGGTCCCACCCTAAACGAATTTTTGAAACTTTTCCGCCGGCTATTCAAGCCGTGATAATTGTCACTAATAAGGGAGTCGCGATCGATACGTCAAAAGTCGACATTTAATTTTGGTGCAACGTGGGCCACTTTTTGGTTCTATGTGGGCCATAGCAATATCCGTAAAATTCGAGTGGATGAGCAAATTGAGCTCATTTTCCACAATTTTACGGAGTGTCTGCGATGCAAATTTCTGAACAGATGGTCGCCCTTCAAGACGTCCCTGCGACCTTGCCTAAGCGGGGCGGCAGGCCAATTCATTTATCCACGATTTACCGCTGGGTCCATCGCGGATGTCGCGGCCGGAAGTTGGAGGTCGCCCAAATTGGCGGCCAAATCTTCACGACACACGAAGCGTTAAATCGCTTCTTCTCGCCGAATTCTGAAACCGCATCACAGCCAAAAGTTGATGTCGGTTCGTCCGCTGCCATTCTACGAGCCGAGAGAGAACTGGCTGCGTTCGGGATCTGAATTTTCAATAAAAAAACCCCCGATTTCTCGGGGGTCTGCCGCAAGCGGCTGAATGCATTTTCGCAAAAGCATTTTAGCACAATCGCGGCAGACTTTCAACATAAAATATGGAGTCTGTCGGATGTTAAATATCAGTGACGATCAATCCCGGGCGAGGTCCGCCTTGCAATTTTTCGATTCGGACGATCGCAAGGAGTGGGTCGACGTCGGCGCGATGCTCCATTCGACCGGCTGGGGATCCTCGAAAGAGATGTGGTTCGAATGGTCGCGGACTAGTGAAAAATTCAGCGAACGAGACGCCGAGACCGTGTGGAAATCGTTCAAGCCGGGCGGCGGGCTAAATATCGAAACGCTGTTTTTCCGTGCGAGGAATCGAGGGTGGAACGGTACATCCGATGGCGTTCTGGGACCTCTAAAACCGAGTTCTAACGGCATCGTAAAATCTGTGGCTCCTAGTTCAGTGGAGCGTCCGCAGAAGGTCTACACGACGATTAAGGACGCTGAGGAAGCGATTTCGTATCGCATCCGACATGACGAAAAGTTTCGAGGTTGCACCGAGTTCCGCGTAAAGAGTTTTCTGTACCACGACGAAACGGGAGTCGTCGTGACGGCATCGGTTCGTGTTGACTATTTCGATTCGGAAAACAAACCCGCGAAAACTTTTCGTATGGTACGGGCAGTCGATGGCGGATTCTCGATTGGCGGAATGGACGGCGTTCGTCCGCTCTATCAACTGCCATTGGTCGCTGGGGCAAAGACGGTTGTCATCGTCGAGGGCGAGAAAGCCGCCGACTCGTTGAATCAACTCTTTGGATCGGTGGAACGAAGCGACGTCATCGCTACAACGAGCATTTGCGGTTCGCAATCGCCAGGGAAATCCGACTGGTCAACGCTGGCGGAAAAACAAGTCTATTTGTGGCCTGATGCGGATGAGGCTGGTGAGAAATATCTAGAGTCGGTGGCTACTTTGATCGTTGGCGTGGTGCGAGTTATTCGGCCCGCTGGAATGCCCGAGAAAAGCGATGCGTTCGATTGGTTGAACGGATCCGGCCCGTTTGGTGATGCCGCGCTGCCCGACGAAGCGATGGAACATCTTGAGAAGTTGCTTGCTGACGCACTGGCTCACCCGACCGGAATAGCAACTGAAGACGCATGGCCCGACGTCGTTCCATTCACGGAGCGGGATTTGCCAATGTTCCCGATGGAATCGCTGCCCGACGTGCTCCGAAAATGGGTTAATGCCGAATCGATTGCGACGCAAACGCCCCATGACTTAGCTGCCCTTTTGTCTCTCGCATCTTGTGCTGTATTGCTGGCGAAGAGAATCGAAGTCGAGCCTCGCACCGGATGGCGGGAGCCGGTCAATCTCTTCGTCGCAGTGCTGCTCGAACCCGCAAATCGCAAGTCGGCCGTGTTTACCGATGTAACGGCACCGCTTCGCTCGATTGAATTACAGATGATTCACGGCGCCATGTCGGAAATTTACCGCGAGGAATCAATGCGAAGGCAGGATGAAATGCGTCTAAAAAAACTAGAGAAACTTGCCTCTGAAAAGGGGGACCTCGAAGCTCGCGAACAGGCCAAAGATTTGTCTGTCGAGCTGGCATTACGTCCGCGTCGGTACGCTCCGCGATTGCTGTGTGACGACGCCACCGCAGAAAAAATTGGCATCTTGCTGGACGAGCAGGGCGGGCGATTGGCGAGTATGTCGGCCGAAGGTGGTGTCTTCGATCTCATGGCTGGAAAGTACTCCAGCAACGGAGGCACGAATTTCGACGTTTACCTTAAAGGCCATGCGGGAGACGCAATAGTTACCGACAGAGTTTCTCGGGCTAGTCTGAGGATTGAGCGACCGGCGCTCACTTGTGCCTACGCGATCCAGCCCCAGGTAATCCGTGGGCTGGCGGACCAACCTGCATTTCGGGGACGCGGGCTACTGGGCCGATTCTTGTACGCAGCTCCGCCCAGTTGGATCGGAGAGAGAATAATCGGCCCTCCGCCGGTACCTGAAGGCGTCCGAAACTCGTACCACAACATGATGGAGCAATTAGCTTCAGTTAGCCCCGTAATTGAAGGCGAGATTTTGATTTTACGGTTCGACGACGAATCGGATTTAGCTCTACGGGAATTCGAGAGTGAAGTGGAGGGCGCTCTAGCCGACGGGGGGAACTATGAGGCCATTCGGGACTGGGCCGGCAAGATGGCCGGTGCGGCCGTCCGAATCGCCGGAATCCTTCATTGCGTGGAATTCGGTCCCGATGGGGCAATCGGAGTTGGGACGTTTCGCGCGGCAGCGAAGATTGCGAGATACCTGGCCCCACATGCCGACCACGTGCTCCGGATGATGTGCGCCACTAATGGTGGGACAGTTGACGATTCGCAGTACCTTTTGCGGTGGATCCTGCGGCACGATCTAACGTCGTTCACGAAGAGAGACGCTCACCAGCATGGTCGGCGGCGATTCCCCCAACCAGACAACATGGACCCGGCACTGGCGGAGTTGACTCGCCGTGGGTACATCCGTCCCGTGGTGCACGACACCTCCGGACCAGGGCGACCGCCATCCCCGGAGTTCGAGGTCAACCCAGCCGTATTTGAAAATAAAAACCCTGGAACGCGCTCACACAATTCACAGAATTCCGGAAACGGCAGGCCCCAGGGCGATTGTGTGAATACTGTGAGCGCGATTGGCGGTTTTGAAAATGAAGATTTCGATACGGTGACCCTATGACCGCCCAGTCGTTGCTCCAGGAATGCCGTCTCTCAGGCATCGATTTAACCCTAGATGGACACGGCGGGCTCAAAGTTACCGGACCTAAGGGAGCCTTGGCGACACATCTATTAGACAAACTAAGGCGGCACAAGTTCGAGATCATGGTCATGTTGGTTTTCGGCGACCTAGTGACGACGGGCGTCCTACCTCCGGGAACTGCAATGGACGAATGGGACGTTGACATGCTTGGTCCCGGTGAAGTCCCGCCATGCAAAAAGTGTGGGACAACTGACGCATGGCAGGCACCGATTGGCGATTTGTACGGGCGGACAGAACCTCGGTGGCGGTGCCGGCACTGCGACCCGCCGGGAATTGCACCAAAAAATGAGGGATGGGTCGATGGGGCAACCGACCGGGCAAGGCGGGGAGCAGAAAAGGCTAGAAGGAGCGGGAAGGGACTCTTCGACGTCGACGGGAGTCCATTCCACCCTCCATAAAGTGGAGCGAAATAGATTTAGTCGGCGAGGTG
>JAQCHP010000068.1 GCA_027619595.1 Planctomycetota bacterium | reverse complement strand
TCGCATCGTGACACGAGACGCCCCTGCCGGTCACAACGAACAAGACCTGCCAGACTGAGTGACACGGGCTCGCTGAGTAACACGGGCCAGAAGATGAGTACCCCCGGTTGGATTCGGACCAACGACCCCCGGTTTAGGAAACCGGTGCTCTATCCCCTGAGCTACGAGGGCGCAACTCAATCAACCCTTACAAACAAGCCTCGTTCCACGAGACGGCGTCATTTTGGTGGGGTCGGTATCGTCGGACTACAACCTATACCCCGCGACGACGGCGAGAGTCAATGGGGCGGGGACTCTCGATGCGAATTCGGCAGCCGCTATTGGACTGAAATTTCTTGCCCTAACACGATGAGGTAGGAGAACCTAAAAGGAGGAGAGGAGGAGTCAGTCTTTGTTTCGCGGGAACTTGGAGGAAATGGGCAGTTTTGCGGGTGAGTTGATTCTGCCCATACCACCCAAATTTCCCCAAGACAAAGACTGTCTTTGTTTCCTTGGTCCTATCACACTCGGCCCTCGATTGCTCCGTACCGCGTGGAATCATCGGCGGACGCGACGGACGGTGACAGGCAAACGTTGCAACCTTGATTTTTTTCAATGCTGCGATTTACACACCGATCAACTACACACGCGTCAACCAAGTCAACACCTGACGTACCGCCGTCACGGACAGACTATTCCCCACCAACGCCCACGCCTGACGCCGCGTCAAACCATTTGGCAATTGATACCTCATCGGAAAGCCCATGAGGCGCAGAATTTCCTCCGGCATGACGTAACGAACACCGAACGGCGTGGCGACGTAGGAGCCACTCCGTACTGGTGATTTTCCGTAGGCCGATGTAAAACATCGCATCATCGCCTTGGGTTGAAGAGGATCCACGACGTCCAGCGCCTTTGCGTACCGCTGTTGGATCTCCATCGGGACTTCCCACTCGCGTTGAAAGTCTCCGGAATCCAGGAAATCGATCAGCGGCCGGTGTGGCGGAGCGTCTCCTAGTTCCGGCGCGACGATCCGCCGGCGAGATGCCATCACGTACCACCGTGGGCGTCGAGCCGGCACCGATAGCTCGGTTGGGCAGAGCAGCCTCTCGTGCACGCTATACCCCCAGGAGCGCAGGGAGCCTACCCACAACGACTGTGCTTGCGAACCCTGAAACCCCCCCACATTCTCCAACGCGACATACTCTGGCAAACACGCTTGAACCTGCCGCAACATGGCTGTAAAAACGGCTGCCCGCGGATCCGAAAGATCTTGGCGGTTGCCACGGACGGTGAAAGGCTGGCAGGGGGGAGAAAACCACCACAGATCGCCGCGAAAACTGCGAACCAAGTCGGTGGTAAGATGCTCGACGCCCGACACGATCGTGCCATGCGAAAAATTATGTCGGTAGACTTCGATCGCCTGCCGATTGACGTCGATGGCAGCCACAACCTGCCATGTATCGGGACAGGCTGCCGCACAGCCACCAATGCCGCAAAAAAACTCCACAACCCGCATCGTTGCACGCTAATTTTCTCGGAGGTTCTCCGCGGGGAAGACCGACGCTGGAGGATTCCACGGCCCGCAGCAGACGATCCGGCCAATGCAATTTAAGACCGAGCCGATTTGGCGCGTGGGTGCGCCATTTCGTAGACCCTTTTCAGTCGCGCTGTGCTCACGTGGGTATAGATCTGTGTCGTCGTAAGGCTCTTGTGTCCCAACAGTTCCTGCACGCTGCGAATGTCGGCACCGCGATCCAACAGATGGGTCGCAAAACTGTGACGCAGGGTATGGGGTGTTGTCCGCAGGTCGAGCCCCGTTATCTTCAAATATTTCTCTAATAGTCGCCCAACGCTGCGTACTGTCAACCGCCGACCAAACCGATTCACAAACAGCGGTGCGGCATCGCCAAGTTTTTCGCGGGGAGAAACCTTGCGCACCGCCAGCCAACCTTTCAGTGCCCGCGCGGCATGGGATCCAACCAGCGCCAATCGTTCCCGCCGCCCTTTCCCACGTACGCGCAGCAGACCTTGCGTCAAATCCAGGTCGCCAAAATTCGCGCCAACGGCCTCACTGACACGGATTCCGGCCGAATACATCGTCTCTAAAATGGCGCGATCGCGCAAACCGAGGGGGTTCTTGGTGGTAGGGATCTCCAGCAACTTCGCAAGTTCCGCCGTCGACAAGAAGTGCGGCAGCTTTCGCGAAGCGCGCGGGTTCCGTAACGGTTTGGCCGGATTTGTCAGCGCCACGCCATCCCGTTGGGCAAATCGGAAAAAGCTCCGCATCGAGGCTAACCGACGTGAGATGGAAGCCGCCGCATAGCCCGCTTCGTGCAAGGCAGACACGTACGCTCGCAACTCGACGGTTGTGATCTGGCCAGGGACTGGGACGCGCCCCTGTTCATCCGCCAAGTAGTCCAACAACATTTCCAGGTCTTCGCCGTAACTCTTGAGGGTAAGAGGCGAAGCATTGCGTTCGCTAGCTAGATAGCGTAGAAACCGAGCGACAGCGTTTCGCATACGAACTCCTTCGGTCGAAAAACGTCGCCAGCGCTCCAGGACACGCCGTTACCGAAGAAATTTTCGGATAATCCATCCGTCAACCCGCTCCGCTCAGCGGAATGGCGAATTTAGGATCCAAGGTCCTCGTTCCATAGATTGTCGCTTGTCTGCGGCAGTTTGAAACGTGGTGTCGCAGCGTCCGCTGGCGGGGTCCGACGAATCTTTTGGCTCAAGACGGCCGCATCGTACCAGCTAAAACTCAACTCCGGATTGGAAGCATAGCGTCCCAGCACCCGTAAAGCTTGCGAGCGATTCTTATCGTCGTACAGGAATATGTACCGTTCTTGCCCCTTCACCAAGGCCAGCACGTTTATGTCTTCGCTCACCGCTTCGGGCTCCGGATTGAGTTGCTCGTGAGGCCAGCGACGGCAGGTCGTCCGGTCCTAATGTGGATATCGGCGATCGGCATCGACTCCGCCACATTCGAATCGACCTTCAACGTGCATCATTCGTTTGCTCGCAACCATTTAAGGGTCACAATTGGCTGCAGTCGCTACAACCGACACCCAAAATTGGCGTCAAAAGTACGCAAGTTGAATGCACATGGCAAAACGGCCGCTCAGACGCAATGCCCAACCGACTCCGAGCGACAACGAGAAAGACAGATGCTCGGATCAGGACTCGCTAAATCAGGTCGCTCATTCCCTGCAATCCGATCGGTTCGCGCGAGGCAAACGGCTCGCCATATTTCCGTCCGATGGTTTTTCCCCAATAAGAGGCTTCGTCACGTAACCGATCCAAGAAAGATGGTGTCGTTTCGCGCCCCACAACGAATTGACTGTGATAACACTCCATCGCACGCAGTTTTGCCTCCCAGGCATCACTGATATCCATGACAAAGGCGGGTTGTGGCGCCAGCTTGAGGTGAACGCAATAGTAGTAAAAGACGCGTTGTGGATGATGTGGATCCCCAGGAATATCGCATTTTGTGAGTTTGGACCAGAACCTAGCCGCTTCGACAAGTTGCGTGGCGGCAACGTGGTCTGGGTGCGCGTCCTCCCAATACGGCGCGAAAAGCCAACGGGGACGGACGCGGCGAAAAACGGCCGCCAGCTGATGGCGTGCTTCTAGCGTCGCTTCAACGCTGCGATTGGGTAACCCCAAATTCTCGCGCCAGGGATTGCCTAATGCAGCATTCGCCGCTTGCGTCTCACGTAGTCGAATTTCAGGACTGCCATGTGGAGTCGGTTCACCGTTCGTCAGATCGAGAATTCCAACTCTCCAACCCATGCGCAGAAGATGTACGATCGTGCCGCCCGCCCCCAATTCAGCGTCATCGGGGTGTGGGGCGACAAAAAGGGCGTCGAGTGGCGGCATATCGTGCGAAGCATTCGGCATATCTATTGGCCTCTATGGATCAGGACAGTTGCTCTGGACATTGTCTTTGTTTTTTGAAACACTCCGCTGAATTGTAACCACTCGCACCGGCTGCCACGAAAGCCCCACCTTACCGTCCGCGCCACTTCAGACGAGGTCCATAACCCATGAACTGCTACGAACGAATGACTCGTGCCATCGTTAACGTGGCGTGCATTCTTGTGCTGGCTAGTATCGCCGGTTGCGGCACATGGAATCCCTTCGGTCCTGGGTTCGACGATGGCACAGCCGGCTGGAGTAAGGGCATGAGGCCCGTCAATTCTAACACATCAAAAATGGGACTCGACGGCCGCTCACGAGAAATCGAACGTAATCTTGGCGTCCGGTAGGTTCATCCGCTTTTGGCGGAATTTCGAACTGGAGGAAATCCGAGGGCGGGAATTCCCTTGCCTTGGCGGGAGCCCTATAATCGGTCGCTACCAGTATCGATTGCCAGATCGAATAGACGAACCCACCGCCACGACGAACCAACCAGCATGACGTTGCCAGCATTACAAAGTTTGTGTGCTTACGCCCGCGAGACGGCTCAGCTCGCTTCCATCGATGCATTGTTGCAGTGGGATGAGCGAACCTACATGCCGTCGTTGGCCGGAGACTATCGCGCCGAACAGATTTCGCTACTTGCGCGGCTAGTCCACCAGCGGCGCACGAATCCGCAAGTCAAGGAATGGCTGGACACTTTGGCCGAAACTTTGCCACCGGGAGATTTCAACGACGACACGCATACAACCGTTCGTTGGATCGGTCGCGACTACAGCAAACAGACGAAATTGCCGGCAAGTCTTGTCGAGGAACTGTCACGAGCCAGTGTCAAGGGACAGCAAGTTTGGGTCGAGGCACGCAAGTTACGCAGCTTTGAGCATTTCCAGCCTGCCTTGGAACACCTGGTCCACCTCAAGCAACAGGAGGCGGCGGCACTCGGTTACGAAGATGATCCATACGACGCGCTGCTCGACGAATACGAGCCGTACGGTAAGACCCAAGAAATCGCCGCAACTTTGGAGGGCTTGCGGAAGGAACTCGTCTTGTTGGTACAGCAGATTGTCGATTCGCCTCGTAAGGCGCCTATTGCTGCGCTCCATGGCAGCGTTCTTCCAACGCGACAGGAACAATTTGGCCGCATCATGGCGCAGGCGATCGGGTTCGACTTTGATCGTGGACGACTCGATGTTACGGCACATCCGTTTTGTACCACGTTGGGTCCACACGATTGCCGAATTACGACCCGATACAATGAAAGTTTTTTTCCGTCGGCGTTTTACGGAATTTTACACGAAGCCGGGCATGGTCTGTACGAACAGGGGCTCCGCCCGACGCAATTCGGACTGCCCCCGGGGAGTGCAGTGTCTTTGGGGATCCACGAATCCCAATCACGCCTTTGGGAAAACCAAGTTGGACGAAGTTTCGCCTTTTGGAAATTTGCCTATCCCCACGCTCGACAGCATTTCGCGCCGCAACTTACGGCCGACATCGAAACCGTCTATTTTGCCATTAACCACGTGCAGCCGTCGTTGATTCGAGTGGAAGCAGATGAGGTCACTTACAATCTGCATATTATTATTCGATTTGAGCTGGAACGTGAACTACTTAGCGGTAACTTGCCGGTGCGTGACCTACCTGAAGCATGGGCTACGAAGTACCAACACTACTTGGGAGTCGTCCCTTCGCATGCGAGTGAAGGCGTGTTGCAGGATATCCATTGGAGCGCCGGACTGTTCGGTTATTTTCCCACGTACTCGTTGGGCAATCTGTATGGGGCTCAATTTTTTGAACAAGCTCAGACAGATCTAGCTAACCTCGATGAACAGTTTTCCGTCGGCAATTTCACCACGCTACGGACTTGGTTAAACGACAAAGTATACCAATTTGGACAGTGTTACATGCCTGGTGAATTGGTACAAAATGCTACCGGACGTCCTTTGAGCCATGCGCCCCTGCTTCGCTACCTACGCAACAAGCTTAGTCCTCTCTACGGCCTTTAACGATGGGCGTCACCATGACGGCAAAGGGACCGGGCATCGTGGGACAAGCCGCCACCGATCTGGCTACTGCAATTGCCAATGGAACGATCTCGTCACGTGATGTGGTCCAATCTCATATTGCGCAACTGCAGTCGATACAGTCTCATATTCATCCATTGGCACACGAGCGGTTTGAACTGGCGCTACAGCAGGCCGATGTGGCTGACGATGCCATCCGATCTGGTCTGGAGACGTTGGGGCCTCTGCATGGTGTGCCAATTACTATTAAGGAATGCTTCGCTTTCCCAGGCCTGCCCACCACGTTAGGACTGACCCATCGCTCACACGCACCCAACACGCAGATCGATCCTCATGTCCTTCGACTGTGCCAGGCTGGGGCCATTGTGTTGGCGAAGACCAATATACCGCAAGCAATGTATTATCACGAAACGGACAATCCGGTGTACGGACGCACGACGAACCCGTGGAACGGCGACCGCGTTGCCGGCGGCAGTTCGGGCGGAGAAGCGGCGGCGATTGCCACAGGCGGTTCGCCACTAGGACTCGGCAGCGACCTTGGAGGAAGTATCCGTGTCCCGTGCCATTTTTGTGGCATTGTCGGACTGAAACCAACGTCGGGGCGACTCGAAAATTCGCACATGACGGCGAATTTTCGCGGATTCGAAGGCTTTGCCGTGCAACCGGGCCCGATGGCCCGCTATGTTCGTGATGTAAAATTGGCTCTGCGTGTTTTATGCGAAGACGGGCTAACACGACGCACTTCGTTGACAGCTCCTCCCGTGAAATGCGGCGACCCAGATTCGGTCTTACTTCGTGGAATGCGTGTCGGTGTGTTGGAAGACGATGGATTTTTTGCCCCGTCAGCCGCGATTCGCCGTGCTGTCAGGGAAGCGGGTCAATTGCTGGCAGATCAGGGCGCTACGATCGACACGTTTCGTTTGCCCGATGTGCGCAACGCAATGCAGATCTACTTTCAATTGATCGCAGCGGACGGAGGCGCTGACTTACGTCGACTTACCAAAGGAGGTACATCGACCCCGCAAATCCGACGCATTCTTCTGGCAACTCGACTACCGGCCTGGTCTCGCAGGATGACGGCGGCCGTCTTGGCGGCATCGGGACAATCGCGATGGGGTGACCTGATTCGCTGGACTGGGCCCCTCACCGCCGATCAGATGTGGCAGTGGACGTATGAGCGAGATCGATACCGCGCTCGATTTTGGCAAGCATGGCACCATCAACAGCTTGATGCGCTGATCTGTCCAGCCCATGCCGTCCCGGCCTTCGGCCATGGGCAATCAACCGACCTTTTGTCGGCCGCTAGTTATTCGCTTTGGCCCATGCTCATGGGGATGCCCGCCGGAGTCGTCCCTGTTACACGAGTCCGCGCAGAAGAGGAGCGGCAAACACCTCGTTCAACCTGGGACGCCATTGAACGTGCGGCAACCCAAGCAGAAGTCGGAAGTGCTGGCATGCCAATCGGTGTGCAAGTTCTGGCGCCTCCCTGGCGGGACGAAGTCGTGCTGCGTGTCATGCAAGCCGTTGAAGATGGGGCAGCATGGAATGCGTCGGCCATGAACGATTCTGTCGGCGACTGACTAACGCTTCCATCGAATCACACCCTTGTTATCGGGTAAGATTAGTCGAGCGCCGAGTTCGTCGCAGATATTCGCATAAACGTACACAAAGGCGAAACGTAATTCTTGCGGTCCTGAACGAATCAATTGCACCTGCGAAATTGTGCGTACGTATAAGAAGGGTGTATCTTCGATCTTGTCCAAAACCGACAAGGTGGCTTGCACGTCTTGTGGAGCGAATACCCACAACTCGCCCTCTACCCAACCATACCCGCCAATCAGGGCGGGATATTCGCCCAAATCGTAGAGCACGCCGCAAATGCGTGCCGGTAGCACCTCTTGCGGTGGGCAGGGCCACACTCTTTCCCGGCACTCGCCGCGCATCAGGGTTCCATAGACAAAAATCGATTGGCACGCACTTAACACGCTGGCTACCCCCACGAACCTTTCCCAGATCCTAAGTAGTTGAGAAATCGGCAGACGGCCTATCGGCAAACGCATCCTCTAAGTTGTGCACGGGCAGATTCTCCAAGCATGAACGCGCCTTACGCACAGTCGCCTCATGGCATGTGAGGAACAAAATCTGATGCTGCTTACCCATCTCGGCAATGACTCGCAATGTTTCCGTCGCGCGTTGATCGTCAAAATTGACCAGCACATCGTCCATGATCAGCGGTAGTGGTTCTGTTTGGCTACAATACCGTTGTACGAACGCCAATCGAACCGCCAAGTACAGTTGCTCTCGGGTCCCGGTACTGAGTTGCGACGGTTCGCGAGCCTCGCCAAGCCGAGTTTCCACCACCAGTTTGGCTTGATCTCCGATTAGGCGACGAATTCGCCGATATCGCCCCCCCGTCATCCGCACGAAGATACGATTGACATGTTCCAAAAGTGCTGGTTGATGCTCCCTTTCAAATCGTGCCAACGCTTCCTTCATACATGATCGTCCGATCACAAGCGGAGCCCACTGATCGACCAATTCCCTTAATTTCCCCCGTAAACTTTCCAATTCACTGGCGACTTCTAACGCTCGACTTTGGCCGCTCCAAGCTTGCACGCGTTCCTCAAACACCGCCACGCGAGCGACAGCGTCTCGATATTCTTGGTCGAGTCGCAGCGTTTCGGCCTTGGCCTCCTGGATCATCCGATCCAAAGTGGTTGTGTCGACTTTCTCCAAATCTTCAAAGAATGAATCTGTGTCATGTGTCCCCACTGCCGCCTTGACCTGCCGCTGCAGATCGTCAGACGCGCGCGACAATTCGTAGTGGCGAGCGGCCGCATCGGCGATCTTCAAGAAAGACATTTCGTCGGACACTTCCGCAGCCGCGAAGAGTTCCCTCCGTCTCTGTTCAATGCGGTCAATGACGCGACTCTTGTTTTCCAGCAGTTTGTCTAATCGGGTTCGTTCGATTTCGAGATAATTGCGCTTCTGTAGCGCCAACTGGGCCTCTTGCAGCGATTGATACATCCTGCGTGCCTGGTCGACGGGTGTTGCTATGACTGGCTCGAGATCGGGTAAGTGCTCCTGAACCGAACGAACACTGGCCAAGAACTGTTGGATCGTGTTTTCGCTCGTCTGTATTTCCGACATGGCTGCCTGGAGAAGTTGCTGTTTTTCGCCATGAGACTGTTGCCAGGCCAGCGCGGCACGGACAGACGCAGCTGACCAAGTCGTCGGCAGTCCAAAATCGTTCAGCAATTGTCGCCAGTCGGACTCGGCTTGTTCGTGTACCCGCTGGCATTCGGTCAGGCGGATGTCAATCTCGCCCAGTTGTTCGGTCCGGCGCTGGACTTCTGCCTGCATTCGATCTCGATCACGGCATTGGCTACGTATCTGATCGAGTCGCGCGACGGCCGATTTGACTAAGTTCACTACAGTGGATGTGGAATCTTCGAGTAAGTTTCGCAAAGGTCGTTCCAATTCTTCACGATCCGCAACCACTTCTTGAAATTGTTGGCGCAAAAGCTCCACTACCTTGCGTTGTTCATTCCATGCGGTATGCGTTTGCAGCCACTCCATCATCGGTCGGGGAAGTTGCGGATCAACAAAACTAGGGCTCCATAGGGCGACCCACTCCAAGTGCCACTTTTGTTTAATTTCTTCCACTTGGCCTTGTTCTTCGGCCAATGACTTCGACCGTTCTGCTAGGCGCGTGATTGCCTGCCGAATCTGGGCCTCATTCGCCAGGTCCTGTGCACGGGCTTGGCGTTGTTCGTAGATATCATCGACCTGCAAAATAGCATGGAACATTGCCTCGGCTAGTGAGGAGGCGTTGCTCGACCACCGAGCGATAGCCGCAGTTTGATCTTGTTGCTCGAGATAATGCTGACGGATCAGCAGCCAACCTTGATCCCGATGATCTTTAGCCGCGACCAGGCGAAGTCGATCGGGAACGGCTTGATCGCCAACCATATTTTTTAAGAGCGCGTTTTGTACGGCCAATTCGGCTTGACACTCTCGCTGTGCTCGGTCGAGGTCGAATTGGCGCTCATGTATGTGGGTCAATCGGTCATCGAACTCGCGTACCGATGTTTCACATGGTACGCAGATCCGTGTCAATTCGGGATATCCCCGCCGGAGCCTGTGGCAAACCTGCTGCTCCAATTGCTCCAACTGGCGGTTGGCCTGCGCAAGTTGACTCTTGAGGTCCTTTTCACGTTGAAGGTACTGCAACAAGTCCGTTTGGCGATCAACTGCATCTTGCCACGGGACCAGATCGCCAATCACATTAAGTTCCGACAAGCTCTTTTCCAGTCGCCCTTTTTCGTTTTGTATCTGAACCTGTTGGGTTACCAATTGCGATCGTGCTTCACGGGCCTGCATTTGCTGTTGTTCAAGTTCCGCTGTTCGTTCGAGATGTACGAGAAAGCCCGACAACAATTCGTTGCGAGGACTCTCGCCGTGTGTTCGTGCTCCGGAGGCAAACAGACGCTCTGAAAGCGAATTCAGTTCATCTTGGAGCATTTGGGAATTGCGAACCAATCGCGGCATATCGGCTTGAAGTTGCTCGCAATGGTCTGCGAGCTGATACAAGCGCACGATCTCGTTGGATTGCGCCAGCATGGTCGCGGGAACGTGACACGATTCGTACTCGACGACCAGATTCTCACGAGCATGTTCAAGTTGTTGCAGTTCCTCCATTAGCTCCCCACGACGCTGGCTATGTCTTTGAAACTCGTCGCCACCATCATGGGGAAACGTCTGTGGGACGCGAATTTGGGCGTTCTCTTGCACAATCGTCTGCAAACGCAGGTACAAGGGGAGCGATTGCTGAAGTCGTTCCAGTCGATCCAAGGCGACTCGATGGCGGTCGATTTGCAGTCTTACTTCGCGCATTCGATGGGTTTCGTGTCGCTCGGCATCGACAAGTTGTTGGTAGTCATGAGGGCGTACGGAAACATCGCGCAACTGGGACCGAGTGTCGCTGATCTGTGCCAGGAGACGCGTAATTTGCGGTCGACTGCGGCCTTTGGGGGAGTAAAGTGTGGCGATTGATTCGTCCAATTCCTTCTGTAGGGCCAGGAACCGTGGCATACCGCCGATACTGATTCCAAAGAGAGCTTCCTGCAATTGGCTGTGTGCGAGCCCCTCTTCGCCGCGGGCGAGATCTTCCAACGAAAAGGCGAAAAGACGATCGTAGAGGTCGGCTGATGCACCGCCCAGGAGTTGCTTTAGTGAATCGCTGTCAAGTACCTCTCCGCCAGGTTGAAGCTCCCCTTGAACCACACGTTTATTACCTTTTCGGCGTCGAAACGACCCACGACGCCCATCCGCCAAGTCGATGGACGCGGTGGCCGACATTTCCCCGCGATGCTCGGCAAAAGCATAGGGACTATTTTGTGGAAACCCGAACAACACTTCCCGCAGTAGCTGCAAGAGAGTCGATTTCCCGGCTTCATTTGGGCCATAGAACACCTGAAAGCCCGGCGTCAGCTGCCAATCGCGACGTTGAAATACGCCAAAATTCTCCACGGCGATCTCGGAAAATTTCATGGACGCTGCTCCGCAAGGCTCGTCGCAAGAAAGGTTTCAGCCTGCCGCAGCCATTCCAACCGAATTTGAGGGTCCGAGAGGTCGATACCGGCTTCACTCAATTCAAGTGCGTTTTTGCCAGCTAGCGCCTCTAAACCTTGCCACGCCATGTCCGAGGGATCGAAGCAAGTTCGCGTCGCCGCAATTTGACGCAATAATTCGGCCAACATATCGTTGCCATCGCGGAGTTCCTGCAGGTCCCACACGGGAAGTGTTTGCAATTCGATTTTCTCTACCCATAATTGGTCATGACCATGGGAAAGGTCTCGAATTTGGGCCATGACCGTCTCGCGTTGCGCGAACTTTTGTAACTCAGCGTGCGCGTGACAAGCACCCTCAATCCGTAAACGCACTGCGGCCAAACGCCCATCGGCATGAACTCGGCATGCTTCCAAAGCGTGGCCCACGCGCTGATATAGCTCCGGTAGATGATCGTCAAGTTCCAGCGTGACAGAAACGGGAAACCAGCGCACGGTATCCGTGGCCAAGAACTCGAGTCGCTCCACGCGATCTTGTTCGACAGTCACAAGAACACATCCTTTCGCTCCCGACTCACGAATATGCCGACCCTGCAAATTTCCGGAAAAAAGAACAGGGGGATCGGAACACAGCGGCGGATCGCTCCGCTGGTGAATGTGCCCAAGCGCCCAATATTGGTAACCGAGTTTGCGCAGTTTTTGAATTGAAGTGGGTGCGTAAGTATCGTGAGCGGGGTCGCCCGTAAGACTTGTATGCAGGACACCGATATTAAAACAATGCGGATAGGGGGGCGGATAATTTGCCGACAGGTCTTCACTCACATCACGGCGAATAAAACCCTGACCATGAAGCACCACGCCCGTCGCCTCGTGTACGAATGTTTCGGCCTTTTCGCACGAGAATTCGAAGACATTGTCAGGCCAGCGCATCGTGCGGCGCACTTCACTGATCGCGTCGTGATTGCCACGCATGAGATAGACCGGAATGTCTTCCGAGTGTAATCGACGGAATTGATTGGCAGTCCAAATTCCCGTCTGCATATCGGGCCACGGACCATCGAATAGATCGCCAGCCAATACCACGAACGCCACGCGATGCTCAATGGCCAACGTCACCAGATTGGCAAACGCCTCGCGAGTCGCATAACGAATCTGCTGTACTGGGGCCCCAGGATAGATCTCCAGTCCTCGCAAAGGACTGTCGATGTGCGCGTCAGCGGCATGAATGAACTGCATTCCGTACTCCGTCACGGGTAGGCCCGTAAAGACGAGCGCCGAATTGCCTATTTCGCGGCTGTGACAGCCAAACCGACTGCCCTGAGTATGGCAGAATGTTGACATCACAACCAGCAGCGAATGCCCACTGTGGCGAGGTAGCCGTCCACGCCCTGCGGGCCGCGAACGGTTAACTCAGGATTTCGTGATAGACCTCTGCCACGCCGCCTGCCATGCTTCGCGTCGAAAAATTTGCGTGCTGTCGCGCAAAAGCCGATTGACGGAGCGTCTGCCAATGGACGCCGCGATGGCAGATCACCCGTTCGATCGCAGTGGCCAAATCGATTGCGGATTGCGGTTGGCACAACACACCGTCGATGCCGTCACGTACCGCCTCCGGGGTTCCCTCCACGCGCGAAGCCACCACCGGTACTCCATTCGCCATCGCCTCCAGCACCACCATCGGCATTCCCTCGCCAAACAGACTCGGCAGTACGAACAGGTCCATTCGCGCCATTTCGGCCGGCACATCGGCACAGAAGCCTAACCATTCGACCGCGGCATCCAGCCGATATTGCGTCACCAGCGATTTGAGGTGCCGTTCGTATTCGGGAGTCTCAAACGGACCCACTGCTTGCAGCCGAACATCCTGCCCCTTCTCTCGCAAGAGTGCCATCGCCTCCAACAATATCTCCGTCCCTTTTCTTGGACGGAAGAGCGCAACCGTTCCTAAGCTCCAACGCGGCCCTGGAGTGGCACGCGGAGGCAGCACCGCCATCGCTGGAACGCCATTCGGAACAACATGTACCTTCGAATCAGAAAATCCTTGGGCCGTCATATGCAGTGACAGGCTTTGGGACACCGTAATAAGGCGTTGGACATTCCACAGGCAGACACCTTCCACCCATGCATTTGTCCGGTTCTGCCACACGCGCTGGGAGTCCTGAATCGTCGGACTGTGAACATGGTACACCCATGGTATGCGGGTCATCCGCGAGAGGAGGCTACCAACCATGGCGGTACGCGGCGTATGTGCGTGCAAGACGCGCGTACCAAGACGTTTCACCAAATTCACCAAAGGAACCAGGACCCGAAAGTCAAAGTTGTTGGCCATCCGTAACTCGGTGGCCCCCACGCGGCGGTAGTGGCGGCGAGCAAGGAACAGATCTGGCTTCAAACAAGCAAAATGGACCTCGTAACCGAACTCTGGTAGTCCGCCTGCTAAAAGGTCTTGGACTCGCTCGGCCCCCGAGTAATGTTCACCGTTGATCAGGTGCAAGACCGAAACCAACCCGGGACCTGCACCGACGGTGGTCGACTCGTCCGGAAAGCAGTTGTCAGAAGCGAATTGATCCACCCCCAAGTTGGGGGATGGCTGTGTCAAGATTTCCATGGTGGGTGCTGGTGATTGAATTCCGTGCCAAATTGCCCTGCCGCCAGGAGATATCCCTAGCTTAGGTCAAGATTTTGGCGGGCGCACCCTATCTTTGAGCACATCCGTATTCGACGATCGCTGCGGTTAGAGGATCGATTCATCGAGCGACGGCGGGTAATCGAGATTGTCGTCCAATTGGTCAAAATCGGGGGGCGGCGGCAGATCGGGGCGACGATCGAAACGGCCCGATTCAGGACCCTCCTGCGGCGACTCATCGGTTGTGTTAGCATCAGGCGTCGCGGAAGGGACGTCGGGTACTTCGGCCGTCACGGGCGTGTCTCCCGGTACGAAAATGGGCTGCGGACCGTACAGCGATCCCACCCGCCCATGGACTTGGTCGACGCGCTCGATGATGCCTCCGTAGGCTGGATATTTGCAGTCGTGAGGGTTGGAGCAAATAGCGCAACCGCTGTGGGCGACAGCTACCATCGCTAATAATACGACCATTAAAATTCGATAGCGCCCAACCATAGAATCGGTTCCTGATCGTGTGACGAAATACGGCACCTGGTCTAGGGTCGGCACAAAGGGCTAGGCAGCTTAAGACGAAAATAGTGATTAAGTCGACATTAACGACGGAAGCGGGGAGTGAAAGGATCGATGAGTAACTCGGAATCGCCCAGCGCCGTGGTGCTCTTGAGTGGCGGATTGGACTCCGCCACGGTGGCCGCTCTGGCCCAGTCGGCGGGATTTTCAGTTTACGGGTTGACGGTGCGCTACGGTCAACGGCATCACCTGGAATTGGAAGCGGCAAGCCGAGTGGCGAAGCAGTTGTCGGTGGTAGAGCACAAGTTTGTCGACATCGATTTACGGACCCTGGGCGGTTCGGCCCTCACGAGCGAACTCGCGGTGCCGAAACACAGCTCCGCCGAGCAAATCGCTGCCGAAATCCCAGTTACGTATGTGCCGGCGCGAAACACCATCTTCTTGTCGCTCGCATTGGCTTGGGCCGAGATTCTTGGGGCGGAGCATCTATTCGTCGGCGTCAATGCGTTGGACTATAGCGGCTACCCCGACTGTCGCCCGGAATTCCTGTCTGCCTTTCAATCGTTGGCTCGTCTGGCGACAAAATGCGGCGTGGAGGGGCGACCGGTGACCGTCCATGCCCCATTGATCAATTTAAGTAAGTCCGAGATTATCCGCCGGGGCTTGGAGTTGGGAGTCGACTACAGCGTTACGCTCAGCTGTTACGATCCCGACCCGGATGGACTCGCCTGTGGGCACTGCGATGCTTGCTTGCTGCGACTGCGTGGTTTTCAAGAAGTGGGGCAACGCGACCCGGCCCGCTACCTTTAGGGGTTGTTCGACCGACAAACTTGATCGGCCGATGAAGAATTATGGCGGCAGAGTCCTGAGTGGCAGTAGGATCCTGGGTGGCGGTAAGGTTCTGGCACAAAACGCGGGAAAACCAGATGGCACTTGACGCCTACCAGATCACTCAGAGTTGTGCTTACCGAATGACGCAACTCATGGCCCGTGTGGTAGGAATCACGTTTTTTCGACTCCGCTGTTATGGGACAGAAAACATACCCGCGGAGGGTTCGGCGCTTATCTGTTGCAACCATCAAAGCTTCCTGGATCCGCTGATGATGGGTGCGGTTTTCCAGCGGCCGATCAGCTATATGGCACGAGAATCTCTGTTTGAGAACCCCGTCTTTGGGCATCTCATTCGCTTGTACGATGCGATTCCCTTGCAACGAGATCGCATTGGCATTTCGGGCTTCAAAATGACGATGCGACGCTTGAAACAGGGCAAAATGGTGCTTGTTTTTCCGGAAGGGACGCGATCGGAGGACGGCCAATTGGGCGAACTGAAACCTGGTGTTTGTGCGCTGGTCCGCCGTTGCCGCGTGCCGGTACTGCCGGTCGGTATCGCCGGCGCCTTTGATGCATGGCCGCGTCACCGTCGGTTTCCTCGGCCGGCGCCCATCGCCGTACAAATTGGGCAACCCATCTCGGGTGAAGCCTACGAAGCCTATAGCGATGCTGAGCTGCTCTCGGTACTCCAGTTGAAAATGCAAGACTGCCTGGAACAGGCAGAACTTCGCCTTGGGGGGCGTGGCCCGAGCGAAACGGCCCCGCCCCATAACCTTGTTCGGAACAAGCCGATCTGGTAACCTCTACAACTTGTAATTGGGAAACGGTGCTGGCCAGGTGAGGCCGCGGCGGTCGTCCGCGTGCTCAACGCCCACGGGATGGAATAACATCCAAGCCCGCACGTTCCCGATAGTAAGCCCCTCGAAGCCCTTTTCCCGTCGGAAATTCGCTTCGTACTTGTCCCCGCATAGCTTGAATCGCACGTGGCGTCGATTCTGGGTGTGATGTAGGCAAGTGCAGCAATTTTCCACATCGCGTTAGGTACCATGGTTGACCGTAACCTTATTCGAAGTCTCGAAAGCGAAGATCTCTACTCTGAAATTGAAACCGCCATCGCGGGAATCGAAGAGTCCAGTTACGAATCCGTTGAAGCAACGGGAACGATTGATGTCAATAAAATTGTGGATGGCCGGGTAATCCGCGTGGACGAAGATCGTGTGCTGGTCGACGTTGGCTTCAAGAGTGAGGGGATGGTACATCGCGACGAATGGGAACCTGGTGAGGAACCGCCTCAACCTGGTGATATCATTCGTGTGCTGATTGAAGATATGGAAGATGGACCGACCGGGGGTGAAGATCCCTACGGTATGGTAGTGCTGAGCAAACGCAAAGCCGTAAAGATGCTGGTCTGGCAAGAAATGATGAAGACCGTGTCCGAGGGGCAAGTCGTCACGGGCAAGTGCACGCGGAAGATCAAAGGTGGGCTGCTGGTCGATATTGGCGTCAACGTCTTTCTCCCTGCCAGCCAAGTCGATATTCGCCGACCCCACGATATTGGCGACTACATCGGCCGCTTCGTTCAATGCGAAGTCCTCAAGATTGATGAATCTCGACGAAATATTGTCGTCAGCCGCCGGTCGCTCATCGAAAAACAACGACAAGAAGATCGCGAACAACTGCTCCGAGAACTGGAGAAAGGTCAGCGCCGACGCGGTATTGTCAAGAACATTGCCGAGTTTGGTGCGTTCGTCGACCTCGGTGGTATCGATGGTTTGCTCCATATTACCGACATGAGCTGGGGACGCATCGGACATCCTAGTGAAATGGTCGCTATCGACGAAGAGATTGAAGTGGTCATCCTCAATGTCGATCACGAACGTGAAAAAATCGCGTTGGGACTGAAGCAGAAATCGTCCAGTCCTTGGGACAATGTCGGAGACCGATATCCAGCGGGCAGTGCGATTCGCGGTAGCGTCGTGAATGTCATGAGCTACGGTGCGTTCGTGAAACTCGAAGAGGGCATCGAAGGGTTAGTGCACATTAGCGAAATGTCCTGGACCAAGCGGATCAACCATCCTAATGAATTGGTCCAGATCGGCGATGAGATCGACGTCGTAGTGCTGGGCATTGATCGTGAAAAGCAGGAGATCTCGCTCGGCATGAAGCAAACGCAACAGAATCCTTGGGATTCTGTGGCCGATCGCTATCCGACCGACAAGATTGTCAAAGGCCGTGTGCGAAACCTCACGAACTACGGTGCATTCGTAGAACTAGAAGAGGGAATTGACGGATTACTCCATGTTTCGGATCTCTCGTGGACACGAAAAGTAAGCCACCCCAATGAGGTCTTAGAAAAGGGACAAGAAGTCGAATGCAAGGTCCTTTCGGTCGACACTGAACGTCGGCGGATTGCTTTGGGCATGAAGCAATTGGACAACGATCCCTGGGCGACCGATATCCCAGACCGTTACCAACCAGGACAGCTCGTCATGGGAACAGTGACCAAAATCACCAATTTTGGCGTGTTCGTCGGACTGGAGGACGGCCTGGAAGGGCTGTTGCACATCTCGGAACTCGCCGATCACAAAGTCGAAAATCCCGATGAAGTGGTCAAAGTGGGCGAGAAGATCGAAGTCAAGATCTTACGGGTTGACACCGACGACAGAAAAATTGGCCTGTCCCGCAAACGGGTCGAATGGACCGAAGAGGAAGCTGCGGCGATGGAAGCCGAAGCCAGTGCTGCCGGCGCCACCGGCGAGCTAAAGGGTGGTCTAGGCGAGTCGGGCCCGCTCTTCAAGCCGCTTGCCGCGCGTGACGAAGCGACCGAAAACTAACCCCGGCAAGAAATGGGACGGGGGTCGTTTCTGTCGGCTGATTCATTTTGGCTGACACTTTGGCGACTTCGAATGGAACCAAGCGGATATCGCACGCACCGTGCTGGATCGTCTATTTCCCGATACCAGCCCTGCGTTCGCGGTGATGGCTCCCCCGGCCCCGTTTTCGTTTCTCAAAATCCAATGATCTCAACGTTGCAAAGCCGCTCGCCAGTCCATAATCCGGCCACAATCGCGATGGCCAGTGAACCGGTGACAAAGATACCCCTTTGATACAGGTAGGTATTCCGTAGCAAGAACGCGAGGGGCACAAAGCACAAGACAATTACGACCTGCCCGAATTCAACGCCAACATTAAACCCCAGCAGGGACACGGCGAGCGTCAAATCACTCAATCCCAAGTCGATCAATACATTCGCAAACCCAAAGCCGTGGACCAAACCAAATCCGAATGCCATCGCCCATCCCGATAGAGGCAGGACAGAATAGAGATTATTGAGTGCCGTTACGACAATCGAAAATGCGATTGCCGCTTCGACGAGCCGAGAGGGAAGTGCGACATAGCCCATCACTGCCAACCAGAGCGTAATCGAGTGCGCTAGTGTAAACATCGATACAATCTTGAGCACTGACCACAGCACTGGTCGCAAGTGCTCCACTTCATGCCACTTTCCCTCCCGACGCACAAGCACCGACGGCAACAGCAGCGACAGCAAGAACAGTACGTGGTCGAATCCCATCCATATATGCCACACCCCTTCCCGAACATACTCAACCAACGAACCCCACACTTGAGGATGGCCCGGCCGCAATTCGGTACTCGGACGTTCTGGACTAAGCACATGCGTCGCGGTCAAACCGTCCTGTGTAAACAGCAGCAACCCGCGATGGGTGGGATCTACATCGAATAGCAGTCGATAATTGACCACGATCAGCTCGGATCGGGCCGGTGCGTTCGAACTACAAACAAGATGGGCATAAGCGCCATCGCTATGTCGCGACACCAATAGATCCTGCAACGACACACGGCACTTCTCGCCGTCCGCCTCCACCGTCAATCTTTGCAGAGCGTGTTCAGCAATCTGTTGCCGTTGTGAATTGACCTCGCCCCAAGTAATCTGACCGTCTTGATTACTGTCGATCCCCAACACAAACTCAAGGTCTTTCAGGGCGATATCCCACTGCAACTCCAGCGTTTCTCCTTCAGTCGAGAGCCGCAGGTAACTATCACTGGGCTTATGGGCAAGCAATTCGCTGGCAGACAGCGATACCAGTAAAAGAACGAGGATCTTGCCAAGTTTCATGGCTCCACCACCAATTCCGCCATGAGACGTTGCAACACAACATGCTGCGTGCGATGTTCCGTCAAGAAGTCCACTACCGGTTGAGCCGCGGCTCGGTCCTTCAAGACGACGGCCGCCTCCAACAATGTACGGGCATCACTGATTTCCTTCTGTTTTTTCCAATTGGCGACGGCTAGGTCCAATGCACGTTGGGGATTGTGGTTCAATTCCAGTTCAAAACGCGATTCGAACTTCCCATGGGGTTCCGAAGCCCTTAGTCGAATCTCCTGGAAGTGATCTTTTAAGCGATTTCGCAAATCCGCGGCCGCCTGCGGATCACCACCCTTTTGGGCGGCGGCAATCGCGGCACGCAATAGAATTCCCTCGTCGGCGAGATGCGGTTGCAACAAGGGCAGCGTCTCGGATGCACGTCCCACGTCGATCAGTAGGTCGGCATAGGCCCGCAGCAAATAGAAGTTTCGCGGATCCTCTTTCAGTCCGGCCAGAAAGTGATCTTCGGCAAGCTGTTCTTGCCCCAGAGCTCGAGCGACCTCGCCTGAACGGTCAAAACCCAGCTGACCGCAGTAGGAGCCTGCCTTTGTACCAACGGCAGCACCTCCGACAAAAGCGCGTAGGCCTCCTCCGCCTTGCCTGTTATCGCCCATAACGGAGCGCGAGCGAGTGCAACGGCCTCGCGACTGGCAAAAGCGGCTAACGCTTCGCACCCAGCCTCTGCCTGCGGAAGATCACCCAACACCCGATGGATATTTACGATATTGATCCTACTTTTGCACATCTTGCGGGTCAAGCTGAACAAGCTTGGCAAAGTCGACTTGAGCTTCGGTGTACTGATGATCCTTTTCTTTCAGCTTGGCGCGAATCCGCAGGATATCGCTGGGAGGATCAGGCTGCAGCCACCAAGCTTGAAGGGCCGCACGTGCATATCCGAAGTAGCGTGGATCTCCTTCCTGATTTCCCAGCTTCATATAGCGGGTGGCAATCTGGCTTGCCAGTCCGTGATTCTGCGGGTCGGCAGCCAGTTGCTGCCGCAGTGTGGCCAGTTCATCGCGGTTCTTGATAAACCCGCTGGGGAGGGTTTCCAAGACCTCTTCGTTTTGGAGAGGGCGATACGGTTCTGCTCCGCGCGTGGCGGCCATTTCCAGGGCGCAAACGAGCCAGATCACCGAGTACCCTACCATCGAGTTAACGCGCATCAAAGACGCTCCAGATACAGGCAGCGCGCCGACCTCGCGCAAAACAACCCCATAGTCTACGGAGAACTCGCGGTATCGGATGTTCTCCCACCCCAGAAAAATTAAAAATTGAGGGAATTACGCGAAATTGTTTCGAATCGGGCATCCAATTGGATACACGACCCGTAAATTAACCAAGCCGCTGTCTCTGCTACCGTGGGGATCGCGATCGATTTTGGGTTTAGTACTATTTGTGGGCCCCTTGGTAGCGTACGAAATTTTTCTTCGACTGGAGGCAATCATGTCGCATCGTTTCACAGTTTTGCTTTTCTCCCTGACTGCAATCGTCTTAGCTGGCACGCATCCAATGCACGCGGCAGATCATCTCGACGCCCCTGATCTGCGTCAACAGGGTGACGGTGGAAGTGATATCAACGACGTTTATGCATTTCAGTCACCCAGCAATCCTGCCAATACCGTCTTGGTCGTCACGGTGAATCCATTCGCGGGCAAAGTCAATCCGTTCGGTACCGTGAGCGACCGGACCTTCGACCCGACCGTCGAGTACCAATTGCAGATTGACAATAATGGAGACGCGATGGCCGATGTGACTTATAGTACTTCCTTTACCGCCCCTGTAGGCGGCATGCAGACGCTGACCACGATGCGAAATGGGATGTCAATCGCGTCTGGCAGCACCGGATCGGACATTGCCGTCACCGGAGGTGGCACTCTGCACGCCTCCTTGTTTGATGATCCGTTTTACTTTGATCTCGTCGGGTTTAACAACGGATTTGCGTTTACTGGCAATGACACATTTATGGGCGCGGACGTCAGCGCAATCGTCCTCGAGATTCCCAGCGTTCAGCTCCAAAATGGTAGCAGCCCAAATATTGGCGTATGGGCTCGTACTGTCGTGGGCGGAACTCAAATCGATCGGATGGGTCGCCCGGCGATTAATACAGCGCTGATTCCTTCGGCCAGCAAGAACGCGTTTAACACCGGCATGCCCAGTACCGACTTTGCCAATTTTGGCGCCCTGGCTGAAGCGTCCATACTCAGTCTGAACGGCAACGATGCGTCTCATGCCAGCACCGTCGCCGCAATCCTCTTGCCCGATGTGCTCACCTTTGACACTTCAAATAGCAGTGGCTTCCTGAATGGTCGCAGGTTGAGCGATGACGTGATTGATGCGGAACTCGGTATCCTCTCGAAAGGGGGAGTCACCACCGACATGGTCAGCGCCAATGACGTTCCGTTCCGCAATCAGTTTCCGTATCTCGCTGCACCGCATGCTGTTCCGGAACCGCACCTAACAGCAAGCTGGCTATGCGTCGTCGCAGCTGGACTCCTGCGAAGCAGAAACCGCCGGTAAATCGGGGCTCCACAGCAACTCTCCCACCGGGCGTTGCCGGCCGAACTGACACGCAGTTCGGCCGGTGCGCGTTGGTCCTCTCGCACATGCTTTCGCGGCCATCTGCGTCGCGCATCGCGGCAATCTCTTCGTGACGTCAGCGCTTTAAACGCGGACGTATTCGGAGGACACGCTTCGGGCCAATGGCCAACGCCGTGGCTGAGTTTAGGCAGCACCGATTTCCTGCCCCGAAGACGCCGCCATACGACAGCCCGGGGCTCGGCAATGCGAGCTCCGCGAGCGTTTTTTTGCCGCCCCGCCGGGGTCACGGACTGCGCCTACGAAGCACGCTAGCCCAGTGCTTCGTGGAGCCGTTCGCGGTTGTCCTTGAGCCCGTTCGATAGCTTCCAAAGGGCCTCGGTCTCGATCTGACGTACTCTTTCGCGCGTAAGCCCCAGGCTTTCGCCAATTTCCTTCAGAGTATGCGGTTGCGTATCGTCCAACCCGAATCGCATCCGCAATACGGTTGCCTCACGCATATCCATCGTTTCAATCATGCTCAGCACATGCTTTAAGATGTCGTGCTCTAGCAACTCGTCTTCTGGACTCTTCGATCGTTCGTCCATGACCATTTCGCCCAACGACCAACCTGCTTCTGATTGGTCGGTTTGCGGCGTTGAATTGTAAATCGCAATCGCTTTCTTGATGATCGGAAGTTTCTTCCGCGGCAAGCCGAGTACGCGTGCAATTTCCTCAGGAGTGGGTGTCCGACCAAGTTCCTCGGTCAGCCGCGAATTCGCACGCCGCCATTTCGAGAGCAATTCCACCATGTAGGCAGGAATTCGGATCGTCTTCGCCGAGTTAATCAGCGCCCGTTTAATCGATTGCTTTATCCAGTAACTAGCATACGTACTAAAACGGGTCCCCACCGAAGGGTCAAACCCTTCCACTGCCCGAAGCAATCCGAGGTTCCCTTCCTCAATCAAATCTTGCAGCCCCAGCCCCTTTCCGGTATAGCCCCGTGCAATATTCACCACGAGCCGCAAATTCGCGCGAACCATTCGATCACGTGCCCGCGTGTCGCCCTTGCCAATGAGCGTTGCCAATTCGTGCTCGTCGTCCGCTGTCAAAAGTGCCGTCTCGTTAATCTCCCGCAGATACGTCTCTAAAGGCGTCTGCACCGAAGATTCTTCACGAGCCTCTTCCCGCGGCTCTTTACGTGATTCCTCGCGGTCAAATCCTGGGAACAATTCTTCGTCTCGTGGGTCAAAGCATCGATTAACCATACGTATGTCTTTCCTAAGGCCCCCAGAATGCGCAATGCGGAACTACTACCAAATCGACGAGGCACATTCACAACTGGAACAATCTCAGTGCAAGTTGCACTTGCGCGGCTATGCCACACGTAACGGATTGCGTTGTCGCAACGTCTCTCACAAAGCTCACGGTACGCCAGCAGTGCTAGCGGATTGTGCTTACCCACAAGGTTGTCGGATAGTCTGCAGTCGAATTTGCGAAATACTGTCAAAAATACCCAATTTCAGCAAAATTACAGGAAGACTTTACCGATTAAAGGAGCTGTAGCGACCAGTCAGGTTTTGTTTGATCGTGCACCGCTAGAAAAAAACCAATTGGTATTGACGACACGATCCAGTCGCCAGTATTAATTTGCCGCCACCGTAGAAATTTAAGATCACCTCGGCGCCCGTCAAAGGCCAACGGAATGTTTATGACAACGCCCAAGTCCACGTCATCGCCTTGCAGTCTCAATCTATTCCGCAGAGACGAGGCTTGCGTCCCATTCGTACAAACGGAAACATGGGCCAAGCCGACGCGTTGCGGTAATGCGACTAGGAGCCTCGTCATCGTGATGGCGTTGATCCTTGTGTCCGGGCAGGTGAGCCTGGGACAAGTTCGTGGTTCTGCCGAGCGGTCAGCAGCCCAGGAAAAAGAACTGGCTGTCCGATTACTGAAGCAGGCGCGGCAATCGATGAGCCAGGGCAATTATGACCAAGCGGAGCAGTACGTTTCCGAAGCGGAAAATCTGAATGTAAAATTGGAATCACTTTTACGACCACTCGCAGACACTCCCACGCGGGTCCGCAAAGACCTGGACCGTCTTCGATCTGTAGGACGAGGGGGAATCCCTTCCGCCACACGGGAAACCGCCAGCGGCCTCCATAACCCAGGTGCCACCGACGCACGCACACCTGCCCCCCGCCAAATATCGGGAGCACCGGGAAATTCCACGGATGGTACAACATGGATTGAGGCCACTGCAGCCGAATCGAATGCCGATGTAATTGAAAATCCGCACGCCGGCCTTCCGCCGGTGGTCGCAGCCGGACAATTATCTCAGTCTGGCACAGTTTCGGGACTCGACGCAAAAAGAGCAAGTCTGCAACTAATCGCTCAGGCCAAGTCGGCTTTGGACAAGCAAGAAATCGAAAAAGCAAACGCACTAGTGCAACAAGCGGTCCGCTTGGGTGTTCCGGCCTCTGCCTACGCCCCAGGTGAGATGCAGCCGTGGTTGCTCCAGTTGCAGATCAATCAAGCGTTGAAACGGCGCGACGGAGTGGCCGTCGCATCCGCTGCCGATACGACTACCGAAGGCAAGTTTCCCGTCAAGAGTGGCGTTTACCAACCCAATGCTGACCAATCACGGGTCGTACCTGCATCTAGCAATATCGAAGAGAAACAACCCAATCGAAATTTAGAACTCCGTCAGTTAGCACAAATCGATCCGCCCGCCACATTGCCGGAACCTGACGCTCAGCTCTCGAACGAAGGTCCCGCTGAGGATACCGATCCAATTGCCGCCGGGCGTGGAATGCAACTGTTCGAGGAAGGTACCGAGGCGGTTCAAGAAGGCGACCTCAATCGCGCCCGAGAGCTATTCCGACAGGCCTGGTCTTTCGAAGATGAGCTGGACCCCGAGTCACGTCAGCGACTTCAAGATCATTTACAGTTGCTGCGCGTCGCTACGTCCCAAGGATCGCGGTCGAACGCCACACAGCAGGCGGTAGAAGCACCGGAACGAAAGCTCGTTCAACGTCTCTACCAGGAGATGACTCGCGAACAGATAGCCGCCGACCAAGCGCGGGAAAAAGAACCCAAAGCTGCCTGGGAACGACTCAAGACACTTCGCGATCGGGTTGCCGCCGCGGAAATAGACAACGAGTCGCGTCAACAACTGTTGCGACAGGTCGAACGTAGCTTGGACGAAACGCAGCAGTATATTGACGCACACCGCGCCACCATCGAGATGGACGAGCGCAACGCCGAAGTTTTGCGTGAGATCGAATCTCGACAGCGACTCAAACTCGAACGCGAGGACCAACTCGCCAAGCTAGTTCAAGAATTTGACGGATTGATGGACCAACAACGTTATCCCGAGGCCATGGTCGTGGCGAAAAAAGCACGCGAACTCGATTCGGGCAACGCTGTCGTCGAGAACATGTTGTGGAAGGGACATTTTGCTCAGCGAATGTCGGTTGAATTGTCACTCCAGGACAGGGGCCGGGCCGGCTTTGACGGACAACTTGACGCTGTCCGAGAGGCCTCCATACCGTTCGACGATCGCAATCCCGTCGTGTTCCCAGAAAAGCCAATATGGGACGATTTGACTGCCAAGCGTTTGCGTGCAAACCAACGTCAGGGGCGGTCGATGTCTGAGGAGAATCGCCACGTGTACGAGGCATTGAAGAAGTCCGTTGAGGTCAACTTCAAAAACCGCCCGCTGTCTGAGGTGGTTGAGTCGCTGGGAAAACTGGCGGGGATCGATATTATCTTGGACCCGTCCGGTTTGGCTGCGGAAGGGATCACCACGGAAACTCCGGTCACCCTTTCGCTTTCGAAACCTATAGCGCTCAAGAGTGCCCTCAATCATTTACTGCCGCAGTTTCGTCTGAGTTATTCCGTGCAAGATGAAGTACTCCGAATTACAAGCGATCAGAATAAGGCATCGGATATGTATTCGTACACCTACTTAGTCGCTGACTTGGTTACGCCGATCCCCAATTTCAGCCCTACTTATTATATGGGACTTCCGGCGGCACTGCGGGAAGGATACAACATGGCGCCAAAACCGGCACCACCCGGGGGTTCCTATCGAGTTGGGATGACACTTCCTGAAACGGCGTCGGTTCAAACCAATACGTCAGCCTTGGCTCAAATGGCGAGTGCCGGTTTGACCCCGGGCACAACCAACCCAGCCCAACAG
>JAQCHP010000067.1 GCA_027619595.1 Planctomycetota bacterium | reverse complement strand
TGCAATAAATCCAACGATTGGTTTTTTAATTTTGTGATTTTTTATAAATTCTGCCGCTTCTTCTTCTGCGGTTCCACCAATTTCGCCAATCATCAAAATGGCCTCCGTCGCCGGGTCAGCCTGATACATCTGGAATAGATCGATAAAGGATGTTCCGACGATAGGATCTCCGCCAAGGCCAACACACGTCGACTGACCCAACCCAGCCTCCGAAAGCTGCCATACAGCCTCGTAGGTGAGCGTACCGCTCCGACTCATGACACCCACACCCCCTGGTTTGTGTATGTATCCCGGCATGATGCCAATCTTGCAAGCGCCGGGTGTGATCACCCCTGGGCAATTCGGCCCAATCAGCGTGGCCTTCGACCGCTTAACCTGATCGTAGACATGCACCATATCTCCAACCGGTACCCCCTCGGTAACGGCAACGATCACCTGTATTCCCGCGTCCAGCGCCTCCAAGATCGCATCGGCGGTAAAGGCGGGGGGCACAAAAATCATTGTGGCATTGGCGCCGGTCTCTCGGACCGATTGTTCGACTGTATCGAAGACTGGCAGACCGTGAACAAGTTCACCTCGTTTGCCGGGCGTGACACCGCCCACCATTTTGGTGCCATAGTCGAGACAACCTTTGGTGTGAAACGCTCCCACCTTTCCGGTAATACCTTGACAAATAACACGCGTATTTGCATCAACAAGAATACTCATGGCATCTCGCCTTGTTCTGTTCTAACGTTGGAGATTTGGAGTGTGTAGCACTGGGAAGGTGACGACAACAATTGGCGAATCGTAGTAGTGGACGAATTGGTCAATTAGCGAATAGAGGCGACAACTTTCTTAGCGGCATCGGTAAGACCGTTGGCGCTAACAATATCCACACCACTTTCAAGAATGATTTTCCGACCCTCTTCAACTTCGGTACCTTCCAAACGAACTACCAGTGGCACATTGAACCCCACCGATCGGTAGGCTTCGACCAACGCGTTCGCGATGGTTGTACACCGCATGATTCCGCCGAAAATATTTACGAGCACTGCTTTGACATTCTTATCATCGAGCAGAATACGGAAGGCCTCGGTGACTTGATCAACATTGGCACCGCCACCCACGTCCAGAAAATTAGCGGGTTGGCCACCGTGGAGTTTAATTAAGTCCATCGTGCTCATCGCCAGCCCCGCCCCATTCACCAGGCAGCCGATATTGCCTTCCAGCTTCACATAGCTCAATCCGGCCTTGCCGGCTCGCACTTCCGCCGGTTCTTCTTCGCTCAAATCGCGCAGCTCTGCGAACTCGGGATGGCGGAACGTAGCATTATCGTCGAATGTGATTTTTGCATCGAGGGCCACCATCTCGCCGGCCTTGTTAATAACAAGTGGATTGATCTCCACAAGGCTACAGTCGAGGTCCACATAGAGTCGGCAGAGAGCCCGCAAGAACTTCTCGGCTGACCGAACGGTAGCTCCTTGAATCCCCAAATTTTCACAAAGCTTGCGAACTTGAAAGGGATGCAAGCCGACGTGGGGGTCGAAATGTTCTCGCAATATTTTTTCAGGGGTCTCTTCGGCTACCTTTTCGATCTCCACGCCCCCTTCGGACGAGGCCATGACGACCGGTTTTGCCGCAGCGCGATCGAGTACGATCCCCAGATAGAGTTCCCGAGCGATTTCGCAACCCGCCTCGACAAACACTCGCCGAACGGTTTGACCTTCGGGACCGGTCTGAATCGTAGCCAATCGTTTCCCCAACAGATTTGTGGCGACGGCTTCCGCTTCCTTGGCCGATTTTACCAACTGAACGCCTCGTTGGGATGGGTTGTCCGTGACGGTCCCTTTCCCGCGTCCTCCGGCATGAATCTGTGCTTTGACAACGGCCAAGGGGCCCCCCAATGTCTTGAAGGCGTCGGCGGCCGCCGACGGCGTCTCAACGCACACACCCTCAAGGACGGCAATACCTGCTCGACGGAGCAACTGCTTGGCCTGATATTCGTGTATCTTCATCGTTCAGCCTCAATCGGCTCCCTGCGTGCGTAGTGGCAAAGGCCACGATTATAAGAGCTGCCTACAAATTTCGGGAAGGGGAGTCAATTTGCTTTCGTCACCCGAAGGGAATACCTGCTGGCCGTTCGCTTAAACGCTAACCGTCGTAAGACCCATCCATCGGTTTGGCTCGATCCCAGAACGCAACGGCAAATACCAACATGACGATGGCCGCCAAGATGGCGGGAAATACCCAAAAGTTCTGCCATTCACTCATCGTCTGCGCCAACAATCGCTCGTCGAGACCGGGCGGCAACGATCGTGAAAACATCTGCCCAAAAGACTCCAGAAACCCCAGTTTGGGCGTTTCTCCACGTGCCACCGTTAACGCTTCCACGTACGACGCGGAACTCCGGACTTGATTACCGTATTCACCAATCGTCCAGGCGAGCGGAAGACCGAAAAAACTACCTCCGGCCATGATCCGAAAGCCGAAGAACATCCCGATGCCCTGCGTCAAGAAAACCAATAGGCCCTGCGCCTGGCCTCGGATCGCCACAGGTGCCTTTTGGTCCGTATACATGTAGCCCGTCACGAAAAAAAAGTCGTAACAGATTCCGTGCAACGCGACCGCAAGTAATAACATCCACATCACCTGCGACGGTGCAGCGGCGGCGAAGAGGCCATAACGTACAACCCAACTACCCATGCCTACCAAGATCATGGTCTTCAGGCCCAATTTCCGAAAAAAGAACGGAATGAGTAGCATGAAGAAAATTTCGGACATCTGACCAAGGGTCATGGTCGCAGCCGGCTCAGAAAATCCGGTTTGATTCAAAAAACTAGAAGTCATGCCGTAATAGTATGCCAACGGTACACAAATTAGCGTTGAGCAAACGGCAAATACGAAAAAATTCCTATCGGCCAACAACTTCCACGCATCCACCATCAACAGAGATCGAAGCTCGAGTGGCTTATTACGAAGGGGTGGCGGAGTATGGGGTAGAACAAAGCAAAAGACTCCCAACACGATTGAACTCACAGCGCCTAACCAAAAAATACTAAATGAACTGGACCAACCCAATCGACCGACTAACAGTCCCGCTGCGATCCAACCGATGGTCCCCCATACACGAATTTTCGGAAACTGGTCCTGGCTCGGAATATGCGTAAACGCAATCGTATTGCCCAAACCCAACGTCGGCATGTAACACAACAGATGTAAGAGTATGAGCCAAACGAGTGTGACACCTGGGTCAGGCCGCTGCGCAAACATCGGTACCATCGCCAAGACAATACCCCCGACAAGCATCAACAAACCCATAATCTTTTCCGAAGCGAAAAACCGATCGGCCACGAGTCCTAAGAATAGAGGCGCGCAAATGGCGGCAATCGGCGCCGATTCATACGCGCGACCAATATACGTCCCTAGCTGATGACTATCGAGCACCGCTCCAAGTGTGGCGAACCAAGTCCCCCAGGTAAAAAACTGAAGGAACATCATCGCCGAAAGCAGAACAACGACTGTGGAAGATTTTTTTAGGGGGGGCGCCATCATGTCACCATATGCGAAAAAACTGGCAAGTCCTTCAAACGACCGGCCCAGTCTAACCTATCGTGACAACAAGAAGAACGGCGGAAAGTGTGGAAAGTGGGCGCAAAATTGAATTGGACCGACTTGACCTTCCAGAGAATCGGTGCGGCCAAATTCGCAAACATCATCATGACCGAGCGCCGCTGAAAAGCAAAAAACCCTGAATTTCCCGACACGTCACTCAGCGTGCCCGTCGTATAAAGCTGACTCGCGGTCCAGGCTTGGGCAATAAGTAATCGTGCGAGCGGAGCACCCTTTTATTGGGTCTCGCGCATCCTGTTTGGTCCCCAAGGGAATAACAATGAGACAGAGGGGATGTTGCGGGATATCACGAACACCCTCGACCGAGAACGTGTCGCGTATTGTCCGCGACGCGGGCGGCCGTGTCAATCAGAGTGGAAAATTCGGGCGCTAAGATCTCAAATCGACTCGGCGAGCGCTAGGTTGATCGGCGAGGCGGAGATTCGAAGGCACTGCGTTCCCAAGCAAATCAGGAAACAACTTTACCGTAGGTTACCACCAGCCGGAATGGTGAATCCGGGCGGTACACCACCCGCCATGTCGGCGATGGAACCGACGGTCGTTGCCGAGTCATCGGTAGCGCATTTGGGTTCAGAATCGAGTTCTAGACTCCAGGTCCGTTCCGTGTCGTGGGCAAAAAATTGAGCGAGTCCATGCCGCTGTGCCGCCGCCAACGCTGATTCGCCCCGCAACACAAGTTTCTGCGGATCATCGTGTTCGCCTGCCTCCGCCACACCAATCGATATGGAATAATCCAATATCTCCGAGGCCGTGGGATAGGCGAATCGATTCATGTTTGCCTGTAAACGACGCAGCATGGGCGTTAGATGGGTCAGAGTCATTCGCGGTAGCACAACGATGATTCGTGACTGGTAGGTCCGCGCGACGACATCCATGTCGCGAAGCGTGGCGTCAAGATGCAACATCTGTGCACGCATCATAAAATGCAGCGCACCCATCCCATAGGACTGAACAATATGCTGAGCCCGATCGACGTCGATGGCAAGTAGGCAAAGAGGATCACCGCCGCGTTTTCTTTCGGCGAGTCGCTGTCGGAGGTACCAGAACAGCATCGATCCGTCGCACCAATTTACGCGGGTTGCACGGGGAATCGTCAGAGAAGCGGATTGCCGTCCAGAATCCGAACTGGTCGATGCCGATCGCTCGGCCGATCCGTCCAAATCCACGGTTCGACACACCAATTCGCCCCCACCCGACGACGGAACTTGCGAGCCCAACTGTCCGCCCGACGTGGCAAGGTGCACGTCTTGACCGTCATGCCAAAAACAACGATTGCGACCGGCCTGCTTCGCGGCGTACAAGGCGAGATCGGCCCGTTGCAGGAGTTGCTCGCGATGCTCATGACCATCAAACTGCGCCAAACCGCAACTAATCGTGATCGCTAACCCTTGACCAGAATGCCTGAATTTCGTGCCGCCAACTTCCGCGCGAATCCGCTCAACAAGTTCAATTGCATGGTCAGCGTACACACTGGATAGTAAAACCGCAAATTCTTCACCGCCATAACGTGCAACACTCGCCTCGGGAGGAACCAACTCCGACACAAGCTTGGCCAGTCCGCGGAGTACTGCGTCCCCGACATGGTGCCCACGTGTATCGTTAACGGCTTTAAAGTGGTCTATATCGATAAGCACTAATATCAAGGGGCATCGACTGTTCTCAGCGGACTGACGCCGATCGCCAAACTCTTGATCGAACGACCGTCGATTTCTGAGTCCAGTCAAACCATCGGTTTGGGATTCACTCGAGCGTGCAGCAATTTGGAGATCTTGCTCGTGAATCCGGGTTTCCGCCCGAGCAAGTCGTTGACGCAGAATATCGATCGAACCATCGATCGTGCCCAACAAGCTCGCAATTCCATCGGTCGTATCACTCTCCACCTCGTTTAAGATGGTGGCGTGCGATCGAACCGACAGCGACAACTTTTCATGGACCCTCACGAGTTCCTGTCGTAGCGTCACGAGACGGGCATCGACACACGCTGAGTCATTCACGTCATTTGACGCGACGGAATGGCATTGGACTCCGCCAACAGGAACTCCGCAATTTTCGTGGGTGGAATCCGTCATGTCAACACTACCATTGAGGCAACAAAAACAAAGTTGTCGGCTTTGAAACAGCAAAACATCCCGCAAACTCCGCGAGATTGCAACCCAGCACCAGAACTAGTCGATATCGTCCAATGAGAGCCTTACTTGAAGAATCTCGTCACGCACCAACTTGAAGGCATCCACTACTTGCGGGTCAAAGTGCGATCCTCGTCCCTCTTCTAAAATCGCAAAACACTTGTCGATTGGAAACGCCGGCTTGTACGGACGCTTGTTGCTCAAGGCATCAAACACATCTGCGACCGCAACGATTCTGCCGCTAATCGGAATATCTTCACCCGCCAAACCGATCGGATAGCCGGCGCCGTCCCAACGCTCATGATGCGTGAGTGCGATTTGAGCTGCCATGCCGAGTAGCGGCGAAGTACTGACGTTCACCATCATCTCCCCTAAGATCGTGTGGGACCGCATCGCCCGCATCTCATGAATTGCCATGGGTTCGAAGGCGCCTTTTCCAAGGGCCACGTGGCGTTGCATGATCTCAAATTCCTCGGGAGTTAACTTGCCTTCCTTCAGGAGTATGGAATCTGGGACGCCAATTTTGCCGATGTCGTGCAGTGGTGCCGCATGCTCAATGAGCTCGGCTGTCTCCTCATCGATACCAATTGCACGGGCCAACAAACCGGAATACCTCCCGACTCGTATTACATGTCGGCCGGTTTCGTTGTCGCGGTATTCTGCCAATCGGGCCAAACAATGAATGAGCTCGGTGCGCGATCCTAACAGCTCGGCCGTCCGTCGACGCACTTGGCGCTCCAGTTCGTGGCTGTAACTTTGCAAATGTGCAATATGGGATCGAACCAGCAGCGCATTTCGCACGCGCGGAAGGAGGTCCGTTTTCCGGAGTGGTTTCGCCAAAAGATCCGTGGCACCTAGTTCCAATGCTTCGGCTCTTAGGGTCTCGTCGTCGGAAGCCGTCATCATGATCATTGGAATGTGGACCAGCACCGGGTCGGCCACGACTTGACGAAGAATTTGCATTCCCGACACTGGCATACAAACATCGCACAGCACGACGTCGGGGCGCTGGGCCGTGATGATATCCATGGCCGTGGCCGAATCCGTGTGTAACATAACTTGTCGGTATCCGTTGTGACGCAACGCCTTTTCTGCGATCCGCGCGTTGATTGGCTCATCGTCAATGACCAGGATCCGAGCCCGCTCCGGAGTTAGATTTTCGGTGCTAACATCCAGGTGCCCAGGCAATGCGCCAACACCAAGGCGGGGTTGCTTGTCGGACGTACGTACGGCAGCAGTGACAAAACTGTTTGCCTCGCAATTGTCAGGTGGCAACGGCGAAATGCCCGCGTGATTGTTGTTCATGATCGGTGCTCACATTTTATGCGAATGAAGGAGGTAGCTTGGTTCATCGGGCGGAATGGGGGGAGTCTTGATTTTTCATGGAACGTCGCAATTCAGGCACAGCGACCAAACATCGCTCCACTTCGCGACGAAGTGTTGATACATCGCGAAGCAGTGACTCACAGTTGGAATCGGCTTGGCGATAGTCACGATCGATTTTGGCGGTTAGCTCGAGCAACTTAGTGGCAGAAAGATTTCCGGCGACGCCCTTGAGTGTATGGGCAATCCGGACGAGTCCGACGCGGTCCTCCTGCACAACTGCCTGATCGATGGCTCCGAGATTCGTCTCAGCACAGTGCTCGAACATATTGAGCAATTCGATCGCCATATCGCAATCGTCGAAGCATCGATCCAAGAGGTCCGCCGGATCGAAGCATGCTGTAACTTCATCGCCACTAGAATCAATTCCGCTGCTCGCCGCAGCGGCAGTACCGAGCAACGACTCGGCCCCACGATTATCGAGCGCTGCAACGCCTGTCACTGCGACAGGTTCGGTCAACCATTTTTCCAACAGAGCGACTAGTGCTTTTCTATCGATGGGCTTTGTCAAATAGTCGTCCATCCCAGCAGCGAGACAATGTTCACGGTCTCCCGCGATCGCGTTGGCAGTCAGTGCCACGACTGCCAAACGACCGCCTCGGCGTGACCAACCCTGACTGTTGCCTTCACCTGCGCGAATTGACTGTGTCGCTGCTAAACCGTCCATCACAGGCATCTGACAATCCATGAGCACAAGATCAAATGCTTTTGAGGCAGCTAAATCCACTGCCTGCTGCCCGTTACCCACCAGTGTGCACGCGAGTCCCATGCGGGTGATAAGCTCACGGATCACTACCTGATTGACTTCGTTATCTTCTGCCACAAGGGCGTGATACCCTCTACCTGCGAATTTGCTCAACGGGGAATTTGCGACTGCCATCGGTAGTTCTGCTATCTTCACTTGTTCCCGCGCCGTCGCATTCATAACAGCATCAAATAGTCGAGACTGCCGGATGGGCTTTGCCAGGTACTCAGAAAGCTTCCCAGCGATCGATTGCTCACCAGACATTTCCTTGCCAATAGACGTCAGCATAATGAGCGGGGTCTTGGCGATTTCAGGAGTGTTGCGTATTCGTTCCACAAGTTCGCGTCCGTCCATATCCGGCATCTGCATATCGAGAATTGCCAGATCGTAGGGACTACCTGCTCGGCATGCGCTCTTAAGTTCTTCCAATGCCTTCGGGGCGTGGTCAGACACACTGCATCGAATTCCCCACCGCTGCAGGTGACCGCTTGCAATCTCTAGATTGGTGGCATTATCGTCCACTACCAGGACGCGTAACTCTTGCACGTTGCTAGGGACGACATCGGATTCCACTTGTCGGGCGACCGGAAGTAAATTCGCTGTAAACCAAAACGTCGATCCCTTGCCGGGAATACTATCAACGCCGATCTCACCACCAAACAACTCAACAAGACGCTTACAAAGCGCTAAACCCAGTCCAGTTCCGCCATACCGGCGCGTGGTGGAGGCGTCGACCTGCGAAAACAGCTTAAAAAGTCGGCCGCGGCTCTCATCCGGAATTCCGATGCCGGTATCGGAAACTTCGAAGCGGTACAATTTCGTGCCGCACTCGGAGTTAAACCGTCGAACGCGGATAACGACCTGACCCTTTTCCGTAAACTTCACCGAATTGCTGACCAAATTGAGAACAACCTGCCGCAGGCGATCGGCGTCTCCGTTCACCCATGTTGGCACGTCCCCAGGTAGGTCACAGCAAACCTCCAGTCCCTTGGCATGCCCTTTGGGCGCCATCATTTCGGCGACGTCCTCCACCAATTTTCGCAAGTCAAACGGCACCGGGTCTAACTCAATTTTTCCCGCTTCGATCTTGGAAAAGTCAAGAACGTCATTAATTAAACTGAGGAGGCAGTCCACGGAAGTCTGCGCACCGCAAATATACCGCTTTTGTGCATCGGAAAGCTCGGTATGCTCCATTAATTCCAACATGCCAACGATACCGTTAAGCGGCGTACGGATTTCGTGGCTCATATTGGCCAGAAACTCACTCTTCGCTCGACTCCCTTGCTCGGCAACGTCACGTGCTGCCCGCAACTCTGCAGAACGCTCTTCCACCGCCAATTCCAAAATTGCAAGTTGGTTCGCCTGCGAATGCCGCATGGAAGTCTTTGCCGAAAGTGTCATAGCGAGTTGCCGCACCTCGACCCCCTCAAAGGGTTTCTTCAAAATCAAGAATCGATCGGTGTATCCGAGTTGAGCGGTGATTTCCCGCGAGGAATAGTCCGAATAGGCAGTACAAATGACGACTTCCAGGGTAGGATCGACTTCCCACAAACGCTGAATCGTTTCGATACCATCCCAGCCCGGAGGCATCCGGACGTCGACAAACGCCATGCTGTATCGCTGGTCCGTTCGCACCGACTCTTCCACCATGGCCAATGCCTGTTGTCCTTGCAATGCGGAATGCATCTCGAATTGAACTTCCGCCGCTGGGAGTTCGTCGGCAGCGTCAACATCGCCGAACAACTCCGCTTCTGCAGCCACCAACGAATCCTTTTCCGTCGAAGATAGAATTTTGCGAATGTCTTCATGAATCGACGGATTATCATCCACAATGAGAATGCGATGAATGGAGGCAAGTGTCGACATACAGAATTCCTAAGTCAATGGTTGGTATCGATCAAGTGGCTAACAGCGCTGCGGGTACAACGTGTGGCAGTAGAATACGAAAGCTGGCTCCGTGTCCAACGCCGTCGCTGTGCGCTGAAATATTTCCGCCCGATTCTCTGATTGCGTTGGCACAGTAGTGCAAACCAAATCCGTTTCCTTCTGGCTTCGTGGTAAACCCGTGCGTAAAAAGCCTGTCTCCGACCTCTTGGCTAAAGCCCATGCCGGTGTCTGAGACTTCAATTTCGATTCCGTCGTCTTCGACGCAACAGGCATAGATCGTCAACCGACGACGGTCCGATGTCTGTTGGTCCATCGCTTGCACGGCATTACGGACCAAATTTACCAACACCTGCGTCATCTTGCTCTTGTTCAGTTGCAATTCCGGGAGCGGCGGCAGATTAACATCCACTTGAACCTCGGCTGACCGCAAGAACTCCTGATTCATGAGCAGTATTTCGTTCACAAGTTCGCGAAGGTCTACCTCTTGGCGGAGGTTTGACCGCCCAGCAAAAGTCTGTTGAACCGCGATGGCGTCACGAATGTGTCGAATTGTCTCGCGTAAGCGGAGTACCTCCGCTTGATTATCGGCCCGTTCCCGCTGCAAAGTCTCTGCCAGGTTACCGAGATATTCGATTAGCTTAGATCCACGTGAATCTTGCGCAAAAAACTCTCCGGCACGCGGGGCCTGTTCGCGAAGTAGATTGGCGGCCCGCTCAAGTCCGGCACATTTGGAAGTCAGCAGTCGCTCTTCGAGCACCTCGATCGAACAATTCGCTGAGTTCACAGCATTCCCCACGTTATGCAACACTTCCGACGCGATCTCGGCCATGCCAGCTCGGTGTGCGTTGTCCAGTACCTTCTTCCGTGATTCGGCCAAGTTCTCCACCATGACGTTGAACTCATTGGCCAAAGTGCCAATTGCATCCGCGCGTCCAAGGCTGAGTCTCGCTTTAAGATTGTCACATTGCCCCACCCGTACGGCGTGTTGTGCCATTAGCTGCAATGGCTGAACGATGCGTATCTGCAAGGCGAATCCCAATGCCAATAACATAAGTACGCCGCCGGCAATACTGCATGCGATAGCGACGTTTGCGGAAACTCTACCCTGTTCGGAAATCTCCCTAGGCACGTTGGCACGTACCAATAGAAGTGGATTCCCCAATATGTCATTCACTCTGGTATAGGCTTGCAGAGTTAGCGGATCTTCGCTGTAAATTGATGTATCGCATTCGTGCGGTAACGCAGGCAGTGCCTCTAATTCGCTTATGGGCACACCACCGGAAGAAATGTCCCAGACTTGCATTGCGACGTGCGTTCGATCGCTCAAGGCTTTCACCTCTGCCGGCGACAAAAAACGCCCAAAAATAACGGTTCCTCGAATCGGTCCCTCATTCTTCGATGTCACGATCGGCCTGGCAGCGAAAAGTAGCGGGCCGCGAGATGTAGACACTAGTCCAGAATGACTTTCTTCAACGTCTTTGAACAAGTTGAAGTTCGCATTCGGCTGCTGGACCGCGGCAATGAAGTCTGGAACGGCTATGTGTTCTAAAGTTTCGAAATCGACAAAGTGGCCCCAGACAATTTTATGGTCACTTCCCAAAATCAGAAGGCAGTTGATATGTGCGTGCTGAAACACTTCGTCGTTAAGCGATGAAGATTCGAATTCATTGTTTTTTGTCTTCGCGTAGTCGTAAACGGAGTCCCATGCGGACCAATCCAACGCTGAGTGCGACAACAATTGAATATCGCGACCGATTGCGTCACGACACCGGTCCAAGTCACGTTCGGCTGCCTGTGTCTCCAATCTGGCGAAGGTCGGCATCACAACGATTCTTTGCACACTATAGGTTGTGGCAGTAAGTACGAGAAGTAAAACGCCGAGCAGCGCTGCGACTTGGGTTCGTAAGGACATGAAATTTTTTGCGGCAGGACGTTGACTCGCGACAGATTGCGAGTTGAACAAGTACAATTGTGAAGACAGCGTTGCAGAAATGTAGCTCGCCAATTGGGAACGCCACATCCAAGGCCTCGTCAAGTCACGTTTTTTGAATTTATCACTACCAACGTCAAAGAGTGACTTACCGTTACCGTTAGACGCTGTAAATCCTTCCGGACTGCGCATTGGAGGTGAGAAAACGCCCCTGGGCCATTCCCGTCTGAGACGGAACTTCCAGCCGGTAGAATGCCGTAAATTCTGGCTGACGGATACGACGGACCTGCACGCCCACGCGAAAACACCTTCGTGTTCAACAGGCGGCGCGGAGACTTAAGTTTCGTCGGACGAGAATTTGGAGTATTTCGAAGTACACCAACCTGTGCGACACCCGGCCCACATGAATCGCCGACTACGCAATAATCTCGGTTATCGGCACGCCGTGATCTATGGCCAGGCGTTTACGGCCGGGAACTTCGATTTTCCTCGAATCGAGCCCCAACTGTTGCAGGATTGTGGCGTGAATGTCGGTCACATAGTGACGATTCTCAACGGCATGGAACCCTAGTTCGTCGGTCGCGCCATGCACAACTCCGCGTTTAATTCCACCACCTGCCATCCAAACGGAAAACGCAAACGGATGATGGTCGCGACCATCGGATCCCTGCGCGCCGGGGGTACGCCCAAACTCGGTGGCAAACAAAACGATGGTTTCATCGAGCAGGCCCGACCGATCCAGATCTTCCAGTAACGCTCCAATCGGCTGATCAACGGCCAGTGAGTTCTTTTCGTGATTTCCCTTAAGGCCGCCATGGGCATCCCACTGACCAGCGCCACCGCCGCCGTGCTGCACCTGGATAAACCGAACTCCGCGTTCGACGAACCGACGAGCAGCAAGCAATTGCGTACCGAATTCCTTACAGTGAGGTAAATCAAGGCCATATTTTGCCTTTGTCTCGGCTGTCTCGTCAGAAAAATCAAGGACTCGAGGAATCGAATGCTGCATCTTGAATGCCAACTCATACGAGGCAATACGTGCAGCCATCGCGGGATCGCTGGGATACTCCACGCCTCTCAAACCGCTAAGCCGTTTGACCAAGTCGTAACTCACTTGTTGCTCAGCGATTGCGACGCCCCCCTCGGGCCGACCAAAATCAAGCGGATTCTCGGGATCGATTCGGAGCGGCACAGCATCGTGGGCCGGACCGAGGTAGCTACCATCGCGCCGATTCCAATATTCGCGCGCTCCAATCGAAATAAATTGTGGCAAATTATCGTTCAGATTTCCCAGACCGTAATGTACCCAACCTCCCAACGTGGGAAATTGTCCGTCTAACATATGCCTTCCGGTATGGAATTGCGTCTGCGCACCATGGTCGTTGTCGGTCGTCCACATCGACCGTACGATCGATATTTTGTCAATGTTGCGGGCAATATGTGGAAACCAATCGCTCACTTCAATACCGCTCTCTCCATGTTTTCGAAATCCGATCTGCAATGGATAGAGCGTATTCCGCTGCGTCGTATTTTGCCCCTTGGCAAATTCCCGTACATCCGCCAGTTTTTTTGGATTTTGTACGTCAGCAAACGGCGTTTCCGAAATCGACTTGCCTGCATACTTCGTAATCATCGGCTTAGGATCGAAGCTCTCCATTTGGCTCACGCCGCCGTTCATGAAAAGCCATATGACGCTTTTGGCCTTCGGAGCAAAATGTGGCTGGCCAGTGGGCGGAGCCCACGCTCCGACATTGGCCCGACCTTCTCGCTGCAACATCGCCCCCATCACCAAACCGGTGAACCCCCAGCCCACATCCGCTAGGAACGCACGCCTCGGTACGGCCGGGACTCTTCTCGCCATCGCATGACGTTTTTCATTCATCTTACAGGACCCTGTACAAGTGTCGATAACAGCTACAACTGTAACCAAGTGCACGCGTGCGACTGCAGTACATTCACCTACCTTAACGTAACAAAATCATTGTCATTCAGAAGTGTACGAACCAAATTACATCGACAACGAAAATCTGGACGCGCATCCTGAGCGACGTCAGGCAAACTGTGCCAGGTTGCCATGGCGTCACTACATGCAAGTAATTCCTCGCGACTTGGCTCGGTATTGAGTACGAGCCGAAAGGCTGCACGTATGAAATCTGTCTCAGTGTGTTCTGCGGGAGGAATCGATGCCGTGAGACGCTCCGCAATCCGAAGTGATGCATCGTAGACGAGTCGACTGTTCGACAACGCGAGAGCCTGTTGCGGCACAATGCTCTCGTCTCGACGATAACATTCAATGGCCGATGCATCGTCAAACATCGACAGGAACAGATTGCGATCATTTCCTGAGTGGACAAAATAAACGCTTCTGCGGGTCGAAGCGGCCTGATTCTCGGATGCAATCGGCTGCCCGCCTTGCGTAAAATCAATTTCACCCGAAATTGCCAGTATCGAGTCACGTATCACTTGAGATTCGAGTCGTATCGGGGTTCGGCGCCACCAATAACGATTGTCGGGATCCTTCTGCAAGTTGGCTTGAGCGCCAGCAACGGACGTGGTTCGTCGATAGGCCGCTGAGGTCACGATCATGCGATGTAGGTGCTTCATACTCCAACCGCTTTCTACTAATTCGCTGGCCAACCAATCCAACAGTTCGGGGTGACTGGGGGGCGTCCCTTTGCGGCCGAATTCGAAGGTGGTCGCAACGAGCGGCGCACCCATGTGCCTCGCCCAAAAATGGTTCGCCGCGACCCGTGCGGTGAGTGGATTCGTTGGATCGGTAATCCAGCGAGCAAGTGCGGTTCGTCGTCCGCTACTTTGCGTAGGAAATTCTTCGACAGGATCGGGCCCCTGATTGTTAATAAATCGTGTTTCGACGCGCGTCGCGCCGCCACCCAGGCCTGAGAATTGCTCCGTGGGTTGGTCTCGTTCAAGTATGGCCTTGGCAAGCGATTCGCGCAGAGTTGCCAAGGATTCCTCGATCGGCTTCTTCTTGTCGGGTTCGGCCGATTTTAATTTTTGTTCGGCCTCCTCAACTGCGTACTGTGCCTGGAGCACGGTTACCTGTCGTTCGGCCTGGCAGGCAGCCAGGGCCTGCGAGTGCGCCGGTTCCGGCAGGATTCCTTCCGTCAGTTCGCCACTCGAGAGCGCCTTCCGGGCAATCGTGGCGGCAACTCGTCGCTCCACGCTTACGAACTCGGCTTGAGCTATCGCCAGTCGGAGTCCAATGAAAGCCTCCTCCACGTCCAGGTCGTTGCTCTTGTTTTCATCGGTTGACTCTTTCTCGGCTCTTTTCTCGGCCTTTTTCTCGATATTTTCCTCCGCCTTTTGCTTGACCTTTTTCTCGGCTAACTCTTGTTGCGCTTGGCGTGCCGCTGATTCCGCCGTTGCTAGTTTCGCTTTCGCCGATTGCAGATGGACATCGAGTAGCCAGGGTCGGCGTTCTGGCTGATAGGCTTCAGTCGGCAGCTGTAGGGGCTCGACGGCACATGTCATAAATTCAAAGATTCGTGGCACACCCGGCTGTACGGGATTTTCTCTGAGAGGATTGTTTTCTTGCCCACGCACCAAGAGATACGTCGGAACGGTAAGTGATGCGTCGTAGACGCGAGGAACTCCGCCGCGACTCAGATCGACATCGCTCGGCAGGAGATCGACTCGCACTAAGTACGGCTCAAAAAAGGCCCGCATCTTGTAGTAGTCGACTTGTTCGATCGGATCGTACTTGTGGTCATGGCACCTTGCGCAATTGAACGTCATGCCCAAGAATCCCTTACCGACATGCTCCACGGTTTCTTCCATCCACTGTGTACGGCTAAAACGACTGTAATTTCGCGCCAAGAACCCTGTTGCTCGCACTTTTTGCAGGTCGTCGGGATAGATTTCATCGGCGGCCAACATTTGGCGTACCATCTCATCGTACGGCACATCGGATTTCAATGACTCAACGATCCAATCTCGCCAGTGCCAAACGTTGTCGTGGCTAGTTCGTAATTCTGTTCCCAATCCAGATCCATCGGCGTACCGCCAAATATCCATCCAATGGCGAGCCCATCGATCTGCATGGCGAGGATCGATCAAGAGGCGATCCACGAGGGCTTCGTACCATTGGGCCGAAACATCGCTAAAACATCGGTCGAATTCATCTGTCGTTGGCGGTACCCCGACGAGATCCAGATAGAGTCGCCGAATGAGCACAGAACGTGAGGCCTCCGGCTGTGCGACAAGTCCATAACGGTCGAACTGATCCGCAATGAAGCTATCGATGGGGTTCCGCAACTGTGCGTCACGCGATACCTGCGGAACACTTGGACGGACCCGCGGCCGGAATGACCAATGTTGACGGGCATCGGGTTCGGGTTTCTCGTCGTCCGGCGCGCTTGCGCCGTTCGCGATCCAAAGGCGGAGTAATTCCACCTCTTGCACGGTGAGTGGTTCCCCCTCACCTTCGGGCGGCATGCGTTCGGAAATATCGTCGGTCGTTGTTCGGCGAATCACTTCACTTGCGTCGGCATCACCGGGCACAATAGCCGGTCCCGACTCGCCCCCCTGTTTCATTGACTTAGCGGTATCCAACCGCAACCCCGATTTCTCCTTGAGCGAGCCGTGACAGGCATAACATCGCGACGCCAGGAGTGGCTTGATCTGTTGCAGGTAGTTGACGGGCTGGTGGGTGGTCGGACCCGTGGAAGAGGGCGCGTCAGCGTAGATTTGCCGGTGGCTCAGGACGACAAAGACCGCCACGACGATCCTGGCCAATAGCCGAAAGCGGGTATTGTTGGGGGAATCGGAGAGAGCAATCATCGCTGTCCCCTTTCATTGAATGGTGGGCTACCAAGGCTGGAAGATCGTGGTCACCAACCCGATCGAGCGACGGAACGATGCGAACGGGGCGCGTCTAAACCACAGCCGCTTCATTATAGCGGAACGCAAAGTAGTCCGTCAAATGCCTCACCCAACATGGTTTTTTCACTGAAAACCGTCGAGTGGGGAAGACTAACCGAAGAGATCTAAGATTGGTTTGCCAACTCCGTCCCGGGTCACGTAGAACGGACGCCGTTCTACTTCATAGGCCTGCCGAGGAGAAATTCCCATGGCGCGGTAGATCGTGGCATGAACATCTTCGATCTCGACGGGATTCTTGACCGACTTGCAAGGATGTTCGTCGGCTGTTTCTCCATAGGCGAAACCCTTTTTGATACCACCTCCCCACAGCAAAATGGAGCCGGCGTCCGCAAAGTGACCGTGCATTCCGTAGTGCTGCACCGTAGGCATCGTCGGGGCGATGGCTGCTCGTCCGGCGGTAACCGCCTTGCCGACTTTCCCTTGAATCAGCACGTCACGACTGAATTCGCTCGCCAAGACAATCAGCGTGCGACTCAATAAATTGCGATCGCGCAGGTCGCGAATCAGCTGGGCGATCGGGCGATCGATCATTTGCTTGAGCTTGACAACAGCCGAATGTCCGTCTTCATGCGTATCCCAGTATCCGAACGGCTTATACGGGACATGGACTTCGATGAAGCGAGCTCCTCGTTCTACAAGACGCCGCGCCAGGAGACATCCAAGTCCAAATGGGCCGGTGTTGTATCGGTCATAGACCTCCTGTGGTTCGGTCGAAAGATCGAATGACTTTGCCGCAGGAGAATTCATGAGCCGGTAGGCCTGCTCCATGCTGCGTATCATGGATTCCTGCTGGTATCCCGAAGTCTGCTCCAACCTTTGACCAGCACGGACTAGATCGCGATAGCCTTGCATACGTTTTTCGGTCCGGTGGGAACCGATGGCCGACTGCAGTTGTTTAGCAGCGTTGGCAGGGTGGGGAACCATAAAGGGCCCGTATTCAACACCTAAAAAGCCCGCCGTAAGAAAGCTACGAATTCCGGCAGCTTCCCGTGACGCTTCTGCCATTGGCTCATTGATGTCGACGAATGACGGAACATCAGGATTGTTGGGCCCCAGCGTGCGAGCGATCACAGACCCTAAATGGGGAGCGACCACGCTGAGCGGAGGCAAGTATCCCGTGTGCCAATGATACTGGTGCTTGGCGTGAGTAATCGAGTCGGTCACTGGACAGGTAAAAGTTCGAATGAGGGCACCTTCGTCCATCACCGACGCCATTTCCTCCAGTCCCTGCGTAAACTTAATGGGGTCGGCAGCGGTATGAATCGCGGGGAACGTGCTGAGCACTCGTCTCGATTCTATCCCTGGAGTAAACGGCTCGTAGTGCTTTGGGTCAAACGTTTCCGTATGGGCCATGCCCCCTGCCATCCAGAGCAAGACGAGACAATCCGCGGATGCGGAGGGCACCGGTTCAGCCGCGGGTAGACTGGCCGCATACTGTGCCGTCAAGGCCGCGGTAATTGCGCCCGACATCGACTTGAGACAGTCACGCCGGTGAAGTTCGCTTCGTTGCATCTTGTCAATTCTCGTTTACGGAAGTAGCAGAAATTCTGGTAGCATAGCCACCGTCCAAATCATATCGGCGGCGACCTCGTCACTGAAATTTTTGCCGCCAATTTGTTCCAATACAATACGTTCATTTTCGGTAGGACGGCGGGACAGCAACATCATACAAATGTGTTCGCCGAACGCAGGGGCATCCACCGCTTTGGCTGCCTGCACAGTGGCGGCCTTTTGCACGAGCCCGTTGAGTTCCTGGCCATTGAGCATCTCCAGCGCCATGAGCGCGGACGCTTCCTGCACACGCGTGGACACGACCACGTCACGCGTCGGGCGACCCAAAACGGTCATCAGGTCGGTTCTTGTCCGCTGCCATGCACGCGTCTGAGTTGACACCGCGTTCGCGTCAGGTGTTGCCATTTGGCCAAGGACTGCGATCGTATCGATGACCTGTTCGGCGGTCAGACTTCGGAGTTCCGGCCCGCGAAAAAGATAATCTTCGTCGGTTCGCAACGGCTTATCTCGAACTACCGGTTGCATTTGGTAGGCTTCCGATGTGGTAATAAGCAGCAGCAACTTCTTTACGTCATATCCCTGGCGAACAAATTCGGCGGCCAACCAGTCCAAAAGTTCTGCATTCCATGGCGTGTGCTCCATCATTTCATCCAACGGCTCAATCAACCCGCGGCCGATGAGCCTCGCCCACAATCGGTTGACGATTGTTCGCGCGAACAAGCCATTGGCTCGACAAGTCATGAGTTCCGCCACGCGCTGACGCTTCGGACCGATTTCGAGTTGGGGATCAATGTCGCCCAGAGAAGCCAGTGGAAACTGCGGCAGGGCCATTTGGCCGGTGGCAGTCTGGCAACGATGAACCTCCAGTTCTTGGCCGCCCAATGCTACCGCCAAACCCCAAGCATCTTGCATTGTCCAGCGATCGATAAAACTGTCATGGCATGCTGCACATTTCAATTGAATTCCGAGAAAGACCTGGGAAATTGTGGTGGCGATCTGCATTTCGGCACGTTCCACCGGACTAATAATGTCTTCTGTCGGGGCCACACACAACGCGTACTTGTCGTAAATTTCTCCGGCAATCAACTCCCGAGCCAATTCGTCATACGGGACCGACTGACGCAACATGGACAACAGCCATTCTTGCGGCGCTTTTGTATTGTCGTTGTCAAACGCACCCGCGTTTACTTCGGAACCGATGCGAAAATGGTCGCTCCAAAATGTTATCCAATGTGCCGTATAGGACTCTGCATCCGCCAATAACCGCTCGATGTATTTAGCACGCTTGTCGCGGGAATCATCTCGAAGAAACTCATTCAACTGGGCCTTCGTGGGCGGCAAACCTATCAAGTCGAGAGTGACTCGACGTGCAAATTGCTCGTCGGCAGTTACATGCGGAGGGTTGATATCGTGCGATTCATAATATCGGGCCAACAGCCGATCGATGGGATGCGAATCTCCTGGTGGCAATTCCACCGGTTGAAGCGCCAAGCCATATTTGCCTGGAGCATCTCGGTCGATCGCTTGCCCAACCGGATGCGGCGTCAACTTGCCGCTCGCCCCATCGTTGCCAAATGCAAGATCGGCCCCGCCCCAGCTCAAACCGGAAGTCACAAGGATGACCCATTGGAGGAACGCGAACAGCGGGCGATCACTCCACAACGGACTTGCCAAGTGAAACTTCAAGAAGCCAAAGTGCTGGCTACTTCCGGGGATCGAACGAAAATTCCAAGTGAATGCCATGGTTCATTTACTCGAGGGCAATTTTTCGCGGCCTTGAATCATTCGCAAAATCTCGGGTGTAATTACCGCTTCGCAGCCGTTTGCGGCAGGGTGAATCCCGTCCGGTACGTACCGATCAAATGTGGCTCGGTCTTGTTCGAGGAGTTGTTGCCAATTGGCGTGATGGTCGACAAGTAACACCTTTAATTCGTCTGCTACTTCACGATACATGTCATAGTACTCGGTAACGTGGGGACGCCGTTCCAAATGGATTCCGACTGGCGGATTCATTGTCATGAGAATGACTTCGGCCGACGGTTTCGCTTCCCGAATGCGGTTAATCATCTGCACGAGGTTGGCTCGCGCCATAGCTACCGTTGTCTTGTACTCCAGATACGCATCATTGATGGCAAATTCGATGATCACCGCGTCGGGCTGTTTGGCAATCACTCGCGATTCTAGGTTTTCAATGCCCCACTTGGACCACATTCCGCCTTGACCACTGTTGACTACGGAAATGCGTTCGGGAAATCGTTTTTCTAAGTCCTGGCGTAACTGTTCGACCCAGGCCCCGCCGGCGGTCAGACTCGTGCCATAGGTGACCAAAGTCTGCCGCTCTCCAGCCCGAAGCCTCTGTAGGAAATTAGCCTCTACGGCGTTTTCCTTAGCGAAGACGCTCACCGACTCATACCACGACAAGCCAAGCGTAAGATATATCGCAATCTGGACAATCCGCAAACAATATTGTCGGTCACGCGGCGGCAGCAACCAGCCGGGCAATTTTGGTAGGGACCGATTCCTCCCCATCTCGGAGGTTCGACAAATCATAGGATGCCTGCTTTCCTGCAGAATGGTTGCATAGTGACCCGGGTCATTGGGTTAAGAGGCTGAAAGTCTAGTCAAGAATCGCCATGAAAGAAAGCAGAACAACCCATAATCGTCCAGTAGCCCTACGAGTCTCATTAGGTTTGAGGTTCGAGCACCGGTGCCTTTCCAAGGCCCCAAGGGCCACACTGTGCTCTCCCCATCCCTATTACCTTCGCGATCAACAAGAACCTAGCAACCAATCATTTTAATTGACGGCCATGACGAAAACGAATTAGAGAACTCCGCAAAGACGGCGCACGAATGCGATTTGCCACTTGCGCCGTTTTGGTTAGAATTGAGCCTACAGGGCCATTCCTTTACCGTTGGTCTACCGTGAGAAGTTTACGATGATGCGCCCACGATACGCTGCAATACCAGTCGCGTTATGGCACATTGCACTTCTGTGTTTTGCTGGTTTTCCGGCAGCCAGCGCGGTGCAGATTCAAAATGGGGATGGAACGGGAAACTCGATCGCGCTCCAACCGCCGTTGGACGACCCGGGAGTCGGGAATGTCGGAAGCCGCAATGGGAATTCAGGGGTGTACCTTGGTGACGGGTGGGTGCTGACGGCGGGGCACGTTCTGGGAGGCAGCATGGTATTTGGTGGGGTGGAATACGCTTGGCTGCCCGCCAGTAATACTTTGTTGAAAAACCCCGAAGATCAGGGCTTCACAGAATTCGCCGATTTTCGCATGTTTCGACTAGCAACTTCCCCCCCCCTGCCTGAACTCAAAATCAGCACAAAAGCACCCAAAATCGGGGACATGGTCGTCATGGCAGGAAATGGCAAGAACCGGGAACCCTCTCCTACCGGTTGGCAGGTCGAGCCCCTTGGACAAAGTGCGATTTGGACCGAAACGACTCCCGCAGGAACCCTTGGAGCAGAAAACGGATACAAATACTTGGATGGGAATTCGCTCCGCTGGGGCACGAACTCGGTCGTACTAGATAATCCCCAAGGAGTCGTTGCGTTTATCACCTTCCAGGGCGTTGATACTGCTGCATTCGCGACCATATTCGACAATCTCCCCGGTACGAGCGAAGCACAAGCCGCCACGAATGACTCCGGGGGTGGCGTTTTCCTTTCGAAAGGTGGAAGCTGGGAACTGGCCGGCATCATGATTGCTGTCGGAACCTCGATAGGGCAACCAATTCGCACATCGGTTTTTGGCAATCGCACGTACTCGACGGCACTCTCTGTGTACGCGACACAAATTAACGATCGCATTGTGTCGACCCGCGTCGACGTAAATGAGGACGGGTCCGTGGATGGCCTGGACGTAGGTGCTGTCTATACGGCCTGGGGGACTTCGCCGAGCAATGCCGATTTTAATCGTGACGGAGCGGTCGACGGCGCTGATCTATCGCTGGTCTACCAATTCTGGACGGGAGACGCAGGATCGTCGAGCCGAGTCTCCAGCACATCGCTTGGTGCTGGTGGCAGAATCCCCGACCAGGGGTGGCAAGACCCACAAGAAATTCCGCGTATCCTAGTTGCAGCAACTGCCACGCAAGAACTAGCGAATGTACCGGAGCCAGCAACGGTGCACCTTATGACCATCTGGGGCATTCTGTCCCTTTTCATCGGAAGGGCTGGTCAACGGGGTGCCGTGATGGTTGGCCAGGGTTCACAATCCTAAGGCGTCCACACGAACGGCAAAGCCCGTTTGCTCGATGGGACCGGCACCGTCACGAAAACCCGACGAGACCAGATCGTCCGCGCCGCTGCTGGAAATAACCTATTCTTACAGTGGCAAGCAGTAATGACGACCCTGATCCACTGCCAAAGATTTTTTCGAGGCGCACGTGACGCGAGATATGGGCTACCCGGAGCATCCGGCGGCTTCATCCATTCGACCGAAAGTACTCGTCGTTGACGATGCACACACGACTCGTCTTGCGCTACTCCGTCTTTTGAAACAAAATGGCTATGACGCCATCGGGGCAACGAGTGGACTTGAGGCGTTGGCAGCCGTCCGAGCCACCCCCTTCGACGCGGTTCTCTTGGACGTCGTCATGCCGGAAATGGACGGATTTGAATGTCTGCGACGACTGCGAGCCCTATTCCCCGTCAGTGAACTGCCTATCATCATGGTCACTGCGGAGGCCGATCGTGATCGAATTGTATTGGCGTTTAGGGCAGGGGCCAACGACTACGTAACCAAGCCGATTGACCCTGAGCTAACACTCGCTCGGATCGCGACGCACATACAGTTGCGATACACTCTGGCCGCATATCGCCATAGCGAGGAACGTTACGCACTTGCCGCTCGTGGCTCGAATGACGGACTCTGGGATTGGAATGTGCAATCGAATCAGGTGCATTATTCCTCCCGGTGGAAAGAGATGCTTGGATTTGACGACGGCGAAATTAGTGACTCGCCGAGCGAATGGTTTGATCGGATCCATCGAGATGACCAGAGTAAATTCAAGGACAGACTTCAGTCCACGAACTGCGGTGAACCGTCGCACCTGGAATGTGAACTGCGAATGATGCATCGCGACGGATCGTATCGATGGATGTTATGTCGAGGTGTATTCGTTCGGAACGGTCAAGGCGTCGTTTATCGAATGGCTGGTTCGTTAACGGACATCACGGAAGGAAAAGTCGGAGACCCGCTGACGGGCCTGCCCAACCGCTTGCTATTTGTAGACCGTTTGGAACGAGCTATCGAACGTGGCCAACGCACGAAGGCCGGATGCTTCGGGTTGCTGTTCCTGGACCTTGATAACTTTAAGCTGATTAACGACAGTTTGGGTCACCATGCTGGCGACCAACTTTTGACCACAATTGCCGATCGACTCAAGGCGTGCCTCCGGCCGGCGAATGATTTAGGACATACTCCATCGCCGACGACGTTGGCGAGACACGCCGGAGACGAATTTACAATTTTGCTGGAGTCCCTGGAACACCCGGCCGAGGCTGAGCGGGTGGCGGCAAGAATCCTGCAATCGATCGCATCTCCCGTCATCCTCGACTCGCTAGAGGTCTTCCCCACCGTCAGTATCGGGATTGCCATTGGCAACGAGAACACGCGAAGCGCTGAGGACCTGGTGCGCGAAGCGGATACCGCGATGTACCAAGCCAAATCCGAGGGACGGAATAGGTATCGCAGCTTCGATCCAAAACTACAACATCGGGCCACCCAGAGATTGACACTTGAAAAGGACCTTCGGCGTGCGATCCGAAATAACGAGTTCCTGTTGATGTATCAGCCCATCGTCAATATGGAGTCCAACCGAACTGTCGGATTCGAAACGCTGGTTCGTTGGGATCATCCATCTCGGGGACTTGTATCGCCAGCAGAATTTATTCCGGCGGCAGAAGAACTCGGGCTGATTGTTCCACTTGGATGGTGGATACTTCAGCACGCATGTCAACAGGCCGCCATTTGGCAGAAACGCTTTTCACGACGCAACTGTCGAGTTGTCAGCATCAACTGTGCCGTAAAACAACTGTATCAACCCGATTTCTTGTCTCGCTTTCAGGGGATGCTCCGCGACACTGGGGTCGACCCCTTGGGCATTAATATCGAAGTGACAGAAGGCACCTTGATGGACAAGCCCGACATTGTAAGGCCTGTTCTTACAGGGTTGCGCAGCCTTGGAATTCGAATTGGGATCGACGATTTTGGCACTGGATACTCTTCCCTGGCTTACTTGCATCGTTTTCCCTTGGACATGTTAAAAATCGACCGATCGTTTGTGAGCACGGTCTCGGAGCTTAACGAGAGTATAGAAATCGTTCGGACCATCATCGACCTGGGCAGGAGCCTCAAGCTGAAGGTGATCGCCGAAGGGGTCGAAACCGAATTGCAACGTCGTCTGCTGAGAGGCCTTGGATGTAATCACGCTCAGGGGTACCTATGGTCTCCGGCGGTTCCAGCACTTGAAGCAACGGAGATTCTCCGTAAAGCGTGCATGCACGATGCCCAAGTACCCGACCAGCCTACCCTGGCGAAAAGCGATCAACCGTGTCTCACCTACGGACAATAGCTGTTGAGAACGGAAGTCACTTAAGGTGCGACCGGGTTTCCTATGTGGTATCGATGACATTGAATGCAACCATCGCCGGCACCGGTAGGAGTATGACACCCCACACAGGTTTCTTTTCGCAACGGGTGAAATTCACTGGCCTCCGTACCGATCGGGTGGGAAATATCTACTTGAGGGAGCACATTTCCTACGGTAGAAGTTAACTCGGGTTCCGCCGGCAATTTCAATTGATGACAGGCTGTGCAATCCCGCAGGTGTGGCTGCACCAAGTGAGGTTCATGGCGAAACTTTGTGAATCCCGCAATGACCTTGGGAGCGGCATTTGAAGTCCCCCAATTGATCGCATTGCCGTGAATCGGGTGACACTCGAGACATGCAATTCCTTCCGCAGATCGATTCACTGCCGTCAACATCTCAGTGTCATGAACATATTGGGAAGCCACGGTTTCTAACCACGCGCGAACCCAAGGATCGGCGTGACCGTTTGGCAGATAGGTGATACTTTGTTTTTCATTGTCGCGCACCCATTCGCCGCTGTTGGACTGACTGAGCGTTCCCCTCGTGGAAACATCCGCAACTTCAGACTTAGCGTCCGCTGCCGTTCCGGCGGCGGAATCGAGTCCCAATACTTGGGGAAAATCGTCCGGAAACCATTGTAAGAGTGTATCCTGCCACCATGTCTGAGGCACTACACGAATCAAAGCTGCAGGTGCCGGATTCGATGATCGCTCCATCAATGCCGTGCGGGCATTCGTTGATAGGCCACGTACAAATTGCACCAGGCCACTAGCGACGACGGCGGCCTGCCGCACTTGATCGGTGTCCGTGGCGTCAACCCGCGCAAAATCTCCATCTTTTCCCAAAACATTCAACGCACGCCGCACCTGCGGATCGGCAGCCAAGAGTAACCGTGTACTCAGCGAAATGCGTCCGTCGAAATCTCCAGTCAAACTCTCCGGCCAACCATCTAAACGGACTCCTACCTTGGTAAAGGCTTCCAGATCAAGTACAGGAAGGGAAACGATATCAAGGCCAGACCCCAATGCAACGCGGATCCCGGCGTCATGACAACCAGCGCAGCTTTGCGCGTAAGAGACCGTCTTGACCACAACACCATTCGATCCCACCTGATGGCACATCGCACACTGAAATTCTTGTTTTTTTTCGACAAAGTGTTTGTGGAGGTGGCGTAAGTGATCAAACGGCAAACCGCCAGATACTGGCTGCGCGAGGCGCTCAAATTCGGGGTGACCATGTGCGAAACTTTCAAACTGTGCCGCATGGCAAGTTTGGCATTGAACATTGTCGACAGTTGCCAAATCAAAATTTCGACCGTGATGTTCGCGGTGACATTGAGCACACTGAAGGTCCTGATTGGCACTTCGATTCGGAATCGAGAGCAAGTCGCTGCTGTTTTCTGCAGAAATCGCTTGCGTCCGTTGTAACAATTCACTGTGAGGCATTGAATGTGCTAGGAGCGCGTCCGCCGGGGAGATCTGTCGGTCGTGACATTGCAGGCATTTTTCCGCTTGTGGCACAGTTGTTGTTTCCGGTCCAAGTAGGGCCAGCCTTAGCCACGACCCGCTATCGACATCTCCGGCAGCGTGGCAAGCAGCACATCGTTCGCGATATCGACTGCCACTCAATATTTGGCTCTTCCGATGAATCCGTGGGTAAAACGGGTCAAATCGATTGCGTTCGTGCTACGTAGGTA
>JAQCHP010000244.1 GCA_027619595.1 Planctomycetota bacterium | reverse complement strand
ATCATGTTGGCGCCAATCTTTATGGTGACCCGGAGGTTTCTCTTTATGACTCTGGAATTCCCGAGCCCGATTCCTTACTTCTCATGACCGGTGTCGGCGGCTTCCTACTTGCCGGACGCAGAGCTATAACCAAAAGCTGTGGATGATGACGCGGGAATAAAAGCGGCGTACCTTGGGTGATTGATGGAATTCAATTACCCGTTCGGCCAACGAGGCCGGGAAGGATACGCCACATGTCATCATCTACTTTTTCGTTGCGTCTGGCAACCGAGCCGGTCGGTTGTCTGACTTTGGAACAGATTGCCCGCGAAGGCGCCCGCCGGGCGTTGCAGAAAGCGGTCGAGGACGAGGTGGCCGAGTACCTCGGCGATCACGGGCATCACGTGGACGACGCCGGTCATCGGCTGGTGGTTCGCAATGGACACAAGCCGCTGCGGACGATTCTCAGCGGGGTCGGCCCGCTTTCGGTGAAACAGCCCAGAGTGGACGACCGGCGGGTAGGCAAAAAGATTGGGGGCAGAAAAACTTGTGCGACTGGGTTTTGTTAGATCAGCAGCCCCTGCTGGTTGAAGTGAGAAAAGACTTGGCGACATGATATCGTATGGCAGAGAGTGCCTGCTACTTTGACGCCTCCCGACACGTTCTGGACGAAGTCGTCCATGCGGGCCCATGCTTGGAGATCAAGTCGTTCGAAAATTAACTTAGGTAGCGATTTTCAGTTTTCAGGCGTGGGTGTTCGTGGTGACTCACTTGCTGGCTCACTGGAGTCGTCATTGTTCAATGGCTGGGTTTGCCGTAGGCTATGATATTGGCCACCGCGCTCGCAAGAATCACCCCGGAGAGATGACGAGACGGTCGGATGAGACACCTCGCGGGCCGCGGCTGGGTGTGCAATGCAAACGGTGGCCAACCGCGGGTGAACTGTTTTATCCACAAGCATTCGAGTCGAATGGCGTCTTCCCGCAAGGGAGCGAGATGATCAAACGGGCGGACGGTGGCAGGGGGGGGCTGGGGCTGGAGAGAGGGAGGATCGATGATTGTTTACGCGCAAACGAAAGCCCGTTTTGTCCAAGACGTGCGGAATAACCGGATTGCTCGGGTGGTTGAACAGGCCTTTCTGCAGCAGTTGGGGTTTGTTCCCGGCCAAGCGGAATTGTCGGCATTTCAAAATTCGTTGAATTACGTGGGCAATGTACTCAGCGACGCCAATACGGAAGGGTTGCCCGTGACGCCTTTCCGCACGGACGAGTGGCCTGGAGGGACTCAGGGTGTGGATCGCTAGGTGCCGGCTTCGTTTACCGCCAAGCCGAAGGCGCCGGCCTTGACGTTGCGCACTCGCTTGGTTGCGGGGGCGATTCGCGTCGGGTTATGATGCTGGATTTCTCGCGAAAATGGCTGACGACATCGCACCGTGTGCAATTTCATTGGGCGCCGGACCGAGCCGCCGGCGCCTTCGGCTGGGCGGTAAACGAGTCGGCGTTCCTAGTTGCATGCGGCGGCGGAATCTCCATAATGGGCAATATGCTCATCCCACGGTTTTCATTGCTTACCCTGTTTGTTGGCATGACCTTGCTCACCGGTTTTTTTACCTGGTGGCGCGGGCCGTTCGTGGAGACCACTGGGCTGTGGGTGCGACGGTTGGCCTCGGCAGTCTGATCTTGGTCTTCGTGGTGCATGCGGGATTGTTCTTGCTGGCGTTTGTCTGGGATCGACTGATGCAGCGCATCCGGCCGCATGCCTCGTCGTGGACCGAGCCACCTTTGCCTCAGACACCGTCTCTAGCAACCTCGGGTTTTGAGGAGTAGGAATGGTATTTGGGCCGTCAGCCACCGTGCCAGTTGTCGGACTTCGCTTGTGGCTCATCGGTGCGGCCTTGGTTACCGGTGGCATTCCGTGCGCCAGGGCGATTGACCCCTATTTCCCATTTGACTTCCCGAACTTTGGCACGCGATTTGCGCCAGACCCTTGGAAAACAAGGGTATTCTGCCAAATCATGCCAAGGTGACAGGGGAACCCAATGGGTGACGCAAAAAATGACGATTTGCGGGTCGGTTTTGACAGCCGGTTGAAGCTGAAGTTCTGCGGCAGCAATGTCACCACAGATGCCGGACTGCTGGCCTACCGCGAACTGGACGAGGCGCTAGGACTCACTGAAATGGGCGCGGACCTTCTCACCGATTCACGTCAGGGGAGCAACAAGCAGCATTTGCTGGTGCCGCTTTTGCGGCAGTCGATCTACAGCCGCTTGGCGGGCTATGAAGATGTGAACGACGCCGAGCGGTTGTGCGTCGACCCGGCCATGCGGCATGTTGTGGGCGGAAGGGCAAGCCAGCCGGAGAGGCAAGCCGCTTCAGCCAGTGAGGTGGGCCGATTTGAAACCGAAACCCTCAGCACCAAGGCCAATCTTACCGCACTGATGAATCTCTCAGGCCAGTGGATCGACAAGGTTCACCAGCGGCAACCCCCAAAAGAACTCATTCTCGACATGGATAGCTCAGTGAGCGAAACCTATGGCGACCAAGAAGGGACCGCCTACAACGGTCACTTCGAGTGCAGCTGCTACCACCCGCTGTTCCTGTTCAATCAGTTTGGCGACTTGGAGTTTGCCATGCTGCGTCGTGGCAACAACGCCAGCGCGAAGTTCTGGCGACGCGTTCTGTCGCCGGTCGTCGAGCGCTACCGCTGCCTGGATATTCCCAAGTTCTTCCGGGGCGATGCGGCCTTCGCCAATCCAGCCTTGTACCGTCTGCTGGAGGAAGAAGGCTATCGCTACGTAATTCGCCTCAAAGCCAACGCCGTTCTGGAGCGAGAAATTGAGCATCTTCTGACGCGGCCCGTGGGTCGCCCGTCGCTTAAGCCGAAGGTCTTTTATCACAGCTTCCAGTACCAGGCGAAGTCATGGCAACGAGCACGTCGCGTGGTCGCCAAGATCGAATGGCATGCGGGCGAGCTGTTCCCGCGTGTGGGATTCATCGTCACCAACCTGACCAAGCACTCGAAGAACGTCGTCAAGTTTTACAACGGTAGAGGCACGGCGGAACAATGGATCAAGGAAGGCAAGAACGCCGTCAAGTGGACGAAGCTCTCTTGCCGCACGTTTAAGGACAACCAGACGCGTCTGCAACTGTTCGCCTTGGCCTACAACCTGGTGAACTTCTTGCGGCGGTTAGCACTGCCGAAACCGCTACAGCATTGGTCACTGACGACGCTGCGGGAGAAGCTGGTGAAGATCGGAGCCAAGGTGACACGGCATTCCAAGTATGACCTGCCCCCACGGTTGGTACCAGTATTTAAGTTACTCCCAAGCTGGGCTCAGGGCTATCCCCATTCGCTTGCTGAGGCGTAGCCGAAGCGAGCGAATGGGGATGAATCGCCTCGGGGGCCGGGGCCCGGTAGCCGAGGCTGCTGTGTGGCCTCACGGTGTTGTAATGCGCTCGCCAGCGTTCGGTGAGCACCTTGGCTTCCCATAACGTGTCGAACTGCTCCCGCGCCAACAGCTCGTCGCGGAGCTTGCCATTGAAGCTCTCGATGTAGCCATTCTCCCAGGGACTGCCTGGCTCTATGAAGAGCGTCTTCACGCCGACCCGCTCCAGCCACTGACGAACTCTCTTCGCCGTGAACTCCGACCCATTGTCGCTACGCACATACTGCGGCACGCCTCGGCGGACAAACAGGTCGCTCAGTCGCTCCAGTACATCCTCACTGGTCAGCCTCCGAGCCACGTCGATCGCCAGGCACTCGCGCGAATGTTCGTCGATCAGCGTCAGCATCCGAAGGGACCGGCCGTCGCTCGTGCGATCGGCCACGAAGTCATAACTCCAGACATGGTCCGTGTGAGTTGGACGGAGCCGAAGGCATGACCCGTCCGCCAACCACAAACGCTGCCGTTTTGGCTGCTTTTGCGGCACTTTCAACCCCTCCTGACGCCACAGTCGTTCGACCCGCTTATGGTTCACGGTCCACCCTTCGCGATGCAACAACGCGGTCACGCGGCGGTAGCCGTAACGACCGTAGGCGCTGGCCAAGTCCACGATTCGCTTGAGCAAACGAGGTTCGTCGCTGGGCACGTGCTTGTTTCGACGCTGCGTGCTGCGAGGTTGGTTCAATACGGTACAAGCCCGACGCTCCGACACCTGGTCGCACCCGAGAGAATCTCGAACATGAGCGACCACATGACGCCTTCTCGTCGGGCTTAGAAGTTTCCCGAGGCGGCCTCCTTCAGGATCGCCTTGTCCAACTCCGCATCGGCTAACAGCCGTTTGAGACGAGCGTTCTCCTTCTCAAGATCCTTGAGTCGTCTCGCCTGATCCATTCGCAGGCCCCCGTATTCCTTCTTCCAGCGATAATAGGTCTGCTGCGTCACGCTAATCTGCTTGCACACTTCGGGAATCTTCTTCCCGCGAGCCAATTCCACTTCCGCTTCACGCAGCTTACCGATGATCTCTTCCGCCTTGAACTTTTGACCTCGTGACATGAAATGCGCTCCTTCGGGTGGTGTCCAGTCAATGGATTCTCGCTCCAAAACTGGACTCGG
>JAQCHP010000243.1 GCA_027619595.1 Planctomycetota bacterium | reverse complement strand
GCTTGGCACTATGCGGATGAGATTATCGCAGAGCTTCGTGGCCGAGGTCTGAAATCTCGGTTGGTCGTTCCACTGCCGACGGTGCGGGTAATTGATGGCGACGGATGACGTGACTTTCTCTGAGGGGAATATTGGTACCAAACGCCCCGTCATCAGCATTGTAACTCCTTGTTACAACGAAGAGGAAAGCATCCGCGCTTGCTATCAGGCAGTGCAGCAGATTTTTTTGGAACAGCTCCCTGACTACCAGCCCGAGCACATTTTCTGCGACAACGCATCAACAGATCGAACCGTTGAAATCCTCAAGGACATCGCTCATAGTGATTCTGGCGTGAAGATCATCGTTAACAGCCGGAATTTTGGCATACTTCAAAACACTTACAACGGTGTACTCAACGCGAAGGGCGACGCCGTCGTTATGTTTCTCCCAGTCGACCTTCAGGATCCTCCCGATCTTATTCCCGAGTTCGTCAAGCTCTGGGAGAGTGGCTACGAGGTAGTGTTCGGCATTCGTGCGCAGCGCCAGGAAGGACTAGTCTGGCGGACCTTGCGCCACGTGTACTATAGAGTGATCAGTCGATTGTCCTATATTGACTACCCCCCGGACGTAGGGGACTTTCAGCTCATAGATCGAAAAGTTTGCGATACGATTCGGCGCTTCGACGACTCGCAGCCATTCCTTCGAATGATGACCTTTGAGTGCGGCTTCAGATCGGTGGGCGTCTCCTACACGTGGCGGGAACGCCGGTCCGGCAGTTCAAAAAACTACCTCAGGCATTTGGTAGATCAGGGCATGCTGGGACTCGTCAGCTTCAGCACGATTCCAATCCGGCTCTGCACGCTGCTCGGATTTGGCATCGCGCTGATGAGTCTACTCTATGCCGTTGTTGTGGTTGGATTGGGTATTTTCTTCGATGATTTAGCTTCGCGAGGAATCCCGACAATTATCGTAGCCATTTTCTTCTTCGGCGGCGTACAGCTCGCGTTTCTGGGCCTTGTCGGCGAATACGTTCTTGCGATCTATAGTCAAGTCCGACGACGTCCCCCTGTCGTTGAACGCGAGCGCATTAACTTCTAACTCAAGAGCGATTAACTTTAGCTGATGCCTCGCGAGTCGGATGGTATTACCCCAAGAAGTGTTTCAAAGTCATTGCGTTCGTCGAAGTTTGCGGCGTTCTGAAAGATTGCTCGATGAAAACCCTTAAAGCCGTAGAGGAAACACGACGGGCTTATCACCGTGACCCTGCGTTGAATAGCGTGCATAGGTCGTCTCTCTGTGCACCTCTTCTCAATGGGGCAAGCGCAGAAATAAGCTTTCTTAATCACTTTCTGCTCAAGCGAGGTTACCCAAAGATAGCGTGCCGCGTCACCGAGGTAGACGCGGAGTGCCGCCGGATCCACTCAAAACTTCAAATAGTCGACGAGCCAAGAGTGTACACCCTCCCTCTGTCCAGCTCGGAAAATCTCGATACCCAGACAGCATTGGTGGAGTTCTTCGCAGCGGAGAACCTATTTATCCCTTTTCCAGCTGTTATGATCAACTACCATGGTCCTGGACTTTTTAGCTGCGTCCACTCGTACAACCGCGTACTAAACGACGCCTTCGAAGACGACACGGTAAATTCGATCCTACCTCGCGAAGCGGCTATCGACGTTCGTATTGAAAAGAGCGCCACGACATTCGTCGTATTCTCGGCAGGGCAGTCATCCTGCAATGGACTGCTCAACATGGTCCTCTCGCGTGGGCAAAGCAGGATCGAGCGGGACGTCCCCGTAGATCTTCCTCGCTTCGGTTATCAACTAATAAAATTGTCCGAAGTCTTTCCCGAGGTTATCCCCATTGTCGGTGCTACCCTTACGATTCAACAGCCGCGCCAGTTCATGTTCTATGGACGCATGCTAAGCGGTCAGCAAGCCCCCGACGGGGCCTTCAGCGCCAACCACAGCTACTATGACTCCTCGGGAACGAACGAATACTGGGAGGACTCGCGGCCATCTACGCGTGTCTATCCGTATGTTCCATCCCTTGATAACCGGATCAGGTTTTATCCCATCCTTTCCCCCGGGCGTATTTGCGTAGAAGTATCGCCGCGGTCGGCCGACGGACGGACATTGTATACGTTCGACGCAGGCGTGATCGAAAGTCCTGGAGGCAAGCACTTAGATTTTTCGGTGACTGAGGAATGCGAAAAGGCCGGCATCGGCCACGACGAAATCTTAAGCTTCAGCGTTATCGCGAGGCCAGCCGATGGCTGCACGCCGACGCGGATCAACCATCAACTCGTATTCTCTTCGGGGGCGATCGAGTCCTCGATCAACATGTCGCTAGCGAATCCAAACGTATTCACCCCGCCAGGAAAACAAGGCTACAGCTGGGGGCAGTTAGCGGTCGCGGAGGATCTGGACTCGTGGCTCGGAATCACCATGAATGCGCCGGACGGCGAAGCTTGTGAGGTTGCTCTCACGTTCTATGATGACAGTGGTCGCGTCGGCGAACTCAAATTGAGTATTCCACCGGGAAGCGCTCGCGTTTTGGGTTTAGACGCTCTACCAATCAAACCCCTCGGTAGCAAAGAGCGCCCGACGTACTATTGGTATGAAGTCCGCTCGTCCCGGCCTGACATCGCTGGCTACGTCATTAACCGGCACCGCCGCACGGGTCACTGCTCCGGCGAACACTCATTCTGATTCCCGAAAAGCCCCCTTCTTTGTGAACCACAAGCCGCAAATTCCGCTCGGACCCGTCGGCATCCGACGACGAGCCGCTACCGTCGACCATGTTAGGCGGTAACGCAGGCTCTGAGGAGCAGATCACGTCCGGTCAGCCTACAGAGGTTCGCGTACTTCTTGACCCGGCGTTCGGATGGACGTCCAAGATTTCAGGAAATACGACGGTGCATGGGGTCGGGGATCCCGGCGAACTTGGGATATTGTGCGAAGCGATCAAGGGGAACCCCTCAGACATTGTGTCTATTTGTCATCTAGCCCGTTCGCGGCATGGACACTTCGGGCTAATCGTCGAAACCCCTGGTAAGATATTTGCCGTCGCCGATCGGATCCGTGGTTATCCGCTACACTACGGTCGCAGTGCCTCGGGCGCATATGTATCCAACTCAGCCCGCCTTCTGGCTTTACGCGCGCAGTTTCGAACACCGGATTCAGCTGCTCTACGTGAGTTCACGATGGCCGGATATACGCTGGGCCGGAGCACAGTTTGGCAAGGTCTCTACCAACTACAGGCTGGTGAACTTCTGGTCTGGGACAGCCATCGCCCAGCCTCATCGCCTGCCTGCCATCGGTATGCTCCATACAGGCCCAATCCGCGACGTCAGGGGAGCGACGATGACTACCTCGCCCAACTTAGCGCAGTCATCGACCGTGTTTTCCGCCGCGTTGTGGAGAAAGCAAACGGTGCCCCAATCTGGCTACCCCTGAGTGGTGGCTATGATTCCCGCCTCATTGCCTGCAAGCTCCGCGAACTAAACTACCCGAACCTGCGCGCCTTTACTTATGGTCCTCCTAACAATTCAGAGGCAAAAATTGCGTGGGAGGTGGCCCAGAGGCTCGAAATACCATGGATGTTTGTTCCCTCCAAAGCAGCCGGTGCCCGCCAACTGTTCGAGAGTGATCGACGCAGAGCCTACTGGCGCTATGCCGATGGCCTTTCAACCATTCCAAGCATGCGGGAGTGGCAGGCATTGAGCTATCTTACGAGCACGGATGAAGGGCTGGGTTCCGACGCGGTCATCATCAACGGTCAGAGTGGTGATTTCCTTTCGGGAGGGCACATCCCACCACTTCTGTGGAACAAGCAAATTCCGGAGGCGAGGGATTTTTTCGAAGCACTCATAGCAAAGCACTTCGCGCTCTGGACCAATTTTCACAAGCAGCCGCACTTAGATGCGATCCGTGAATCCATTAGCCGAGCCCTCGAGGGCTGGGTGCCGCGTGACGGTGCGAAGGAGGAACTGATCGCTCGCTACGAGGAACTCGAATTTCAAGAGCGGCAGTCTAAGTTCGTCATCAACGGACAGCGTATGTACGAGTTTTTCGGCCTCCCAAAATGGCAATTGCCGCATTGGGATGGTGAGTTAATCGATTTCTGGCAGGGAGTCCCTTTCGAGCTTAAGTTTGGGCAGAACCTCTATAAGACCTACCTGTGCAACATGGACTTTCGAGGTCTGTTTCGAAATTACGACCCTTTTGCGTGGCGCTGGCCGACGCATATGATGTGGGTCGTCCCATTTGCTCGCATCGCGGGCGTGCTATTTGGTGAAAAAGCGAAACTGCAGACCTACCGACAGTTCTGGTATTTCAGTCACTATCACAATCATTACGCTATGTATGGCTACCGAAACTTTCGGCGGACATTTTCCAGTGCACGAAGCCCGATCTCGCTGCAGGTTGAAAGGTGGTTGCAGGAGAACGAATTTCTAGTCGGAAACCTCAATGACGGTCAGCTTCCGGCAGTAGGTGACTGTTGATTTCCTGTGTGTGGGTACACTGTAATTCACGGTGCAAAACTCGGCCACGGTAACGGTGGGTATTGTCCTTCC
>JAQCHP010000066.1 GCA_027619595.1 Planctomycetota bacterium | reverse complement strand
CCCGCCGCTGTTGCAACCTTGTTTCGTAAGGGCGGCTAGTGATTCTCGCTTGAACGACACATGATCGGGCAATTCCGTGTTTGTTACCTCTACCGGGACGGCGATCTGGTGCTCGGCAATCTCAACCGTGACGTCGGTTACACCATTCCGCAACGGCCTCAAGAACGGTCCCGCGTCTTTTTGCATTTCGACACGGGCGATTTCCGGTTGCTGACTGCGAATTGCGGCAACCCTGGTCACGTCCTGGACTTGACCATCGGAGTAATGAGCCGTGACAAGCAGATGGACAGTGCTGCGAGCGGAATCAAGGCGGACGTGCGACGGCTGGACCTCAATGCGGATCGGTTGCCCCAATTCGATCGGCTCCAAAGCCGCGGCCGTCGCTGCGGGAGAATTTGCCTCGGCGCAGTCATTGACGGCAACAATCGTCGCTGCCATCAACGTAAATACGAATGTCAATCGCTCAAATTTCATGGCGCACCATCCTTGGGTGTTGATTGAATGGATAATTGAACCGGTTCGCTGTCGACAACGACCAGTTGGCCCTGGACGGTAGTGGATGCGGTCACTACGAGTTGCGGCGCGTCAACCAGGGAAAACTCGGACGTGGCTAGCAGCGGCAGTTCAACGTCGTCCTTGTCTTCTGGTATCACAACTTGAATCGGCGCAAGAATCTCCGCCGGACCACGTTTCCAGAGGAGACTTACGGGATGACGCTCTTTGCCAAATCTTTGGACTTGCACCACAACTTTCTGTGGTTCGTTGATCTTGAACGGCGACGGGGGCTTCACATGGACGCGCAGAGGCGGAATCACGCGTAGCGGGACGTTTGCCACAAGAAACTTTCGCTTCTGGTTCTGAAATACGCCCGTCCCTGTAATTTGCAGGACTCGCTCTCCTTCGGATAAGTCCGCCGGACCTGAAATCGTGGCGACTGTTTCTGTCTGTCCACTGCCAATCGGCTGGACGTCCACCGTGCAATTCTCAGGCATCCCTTCGACCGTTATCGCGATCGGTTCTGTAAATGCTTCTACGAGTCGATTGACTTGCACCTTGAAAGTACCTGTGCCAGCAATCTTACCGAAATAGGCTTGGTTCGATTCGACTTGCAACGTAAAAAACTCGGGAAACGTAGGACCAATCCCGACGGCAATCGTTCGATCCAAGAAGCGCGGCGCCGCCAAGGCATCGGGAACGCGTGCCCGTAATGCCGTCAGTGTGCTGGCCGTTTCTGTGTTTGCTGTTCCTAAACCGTCGCCGGTGCCGAGCACTTGAACGCAATGCAACTCGCCCGGCTCAAGCGACTCCGACAGCGTAGCCTTAAGCTCAACGTCGTTCTTGTCGGCCGGGATCACGTTGTTTTCGAGCTGAACGGGCGACGTAAGGCCAGCCAACTGCAGTGTGATTGGGCCTGTGTATTCCCGTCGTTCGGCCGTAACCTTGAGGGATAATACGCCTCCGCGTGGTACGTTCAACGTATCGGCATGAGCCATTAAGGAAAAACCGGGACGCTGCAATTCGATCGACAGGCGATAGACTCGTTCCGGACCACTCCCCTGCTCCGTGTCTTCAGCTGTGAGGTGGTAGACTCCCGGTTCGACACACTGAAATGTCAATCTGCCTCCGTCGCTGGCCGTGCTAACCGCTTCGGCCACCGCCCGCCCCTCGCTGTTCCAAAGTTGCAGGTACACATCTGCCGGAGAACCGTACCGACGTCCTTCAGTCCGCACCTCAATGCGTTGTTCTTTTTCCAATGCAATGCGGTAACGGTCGATATCACCAGCATGCCTGAAACGACCGTTCACCGTCAGCGGCATCGTGGCGATCGAATTCGCTTGCGACGGTAGGTCGTTCGGTTCGGATTCCATCATTTCAATCGCATTCCCCACGGCGATCGTAACGAACCCCGACCCATCCTCAGGCCCATCGCCGCGTTGCTTCGCCACGCTTAGCGATTGCTGTCCAACACCTAGCGCCAGGGAATCGTGGACTGAGATACTTTGCGACGCGATCCCGTCGACCTGCTGGCCAATCCATTCAAAGTCGGCGACGGTCCCACGACGAGCGCCCAAGGGATAGGCCACGGATACGAGCGGAAAGCGACCGATTCGCATTCGATAACGAAACTCGACTCCTCCTCGAAATCGCACATCTCGCACCGCAACGTAATATTTGCCAGCGGTAGGAAAGCGATAAGCAAGCCGGCAGTCAGCACCTGAACCGAGGTCGTCGTCGACCGAGGCGAGCAACGCTCCGCGCGCATCATACAATTTCAGGACGGGATCCAGAGGCGAACCGAGTCGCTGCGCGACCACTTCGAAGGACGAAGTTTGCCCGGCCTCAGCCTGAAAACAAAAATAGTCCTCGATTAGCGGATCGGTCGTCCCTTCAATGCCAACCGAACGCTCAACAATCTGAGCAACCTCAGCACGGGAATTTCCAGACGACTCCGCGACGCTTGGCAAGTCGTCGATCATGAGCAAAAGCCACCCGCTAACCCCTTCCTTCGTCGCCAGACGCACGGCACCAAAACCCAATTGCGCGTCGCGACCAAGCGTCATGCGACAGCGTACCTGTTGCGGTTTGGATTTTGAGTCGGCCTCGGTTGTCGGATGTGCATCGGCAGACGGTATGATTTCACAGCGGGCAGGAAAGCTTGTCCAGATGTGAGTGACATCCTGGAAATCGGTACCGTGCAAGGAAATCTCAGTCGTTGCTCCAGGTTGCAGCGCCCGCGGACGAATGTCCGTTAACGTGGGGACCGCACCGGCGAGTTGCCCAACGTACCCTGCCCCGAGCCACCAAACCACGATGGCAACCAGCAATGGACGGCTACGGACCGTCAGCCGACTTGCAATCGACGGGGATCTCGAAGGGCGGAAGCCGTCTTCTTCTTCGGGGTGCGACATGGCATGCCATGGTCAGGGGGGCGAATCAGGATGGGGACAGGAGTAGCAGGATTCTGTGGTTTATCTTACCTGGAAGGAAGCGCCGGCACAACTCGCCGGGCCGCGACCGCTGGGCTACCGAGCCCACCCGGCCGCCCGATTTGCGAGCAGCGTCTCCTCAGCTCAGCAATCCATCGATCGGCGTACCGTCCGAAATCTTGACAGGGCGCCCCTGCCCCGTCAGATTCTCCGCCGCCGGGTCGACCCCCGCAGCCCGACATAACGTCGCCAGAACGTCGGCAATTTGCACTGGACTGTCCGCGACCTCTGTCCCATCGGCAGTTGTCGCACCGTAGGCTTGACCGCCACGAATGCCCCCGCCCGCCAGTGCACAACTCCAAGCGCCAGGAAAATGGTCACGGCCAGCATTCTCGTTGATCTTGGGAGTCCTGCCAAACTCGCCAATCCAGAGGATGGTCGTCGATTCGAGGAGCCCTCGGTCGAGCAAATCTCGCATCAACTGGGACCATCCACGATCTAATTCACCACACAACTTGCGCAATGTCGGAAAATTCTCGACATGCGTATCCCAGCCAATCGATTCACTGCCGAGAGACACTTCGACAAACCGCACACCTTGCTCGACCAACCGTCGCGCAATCAAGCAACCTTGCCCGAAAGCACCGCGTCCATAGGCCTCACGAAGCGTCATCGGCTCACGGGTCAGATCAAAGGCTTCGATTTGACGACTGTTCGCCAACTGAAACGCTTTGCGGTAAATGGTATCATGCGCAATCGCCGCCGGGTGCGACTTTTGTTCCGATAAACTGGCCTGAATTTGATTCCAAAAGTAGGAGCGCCGGTCGATGCGTTCCATGGCCAGGCCGCTTGGCGGCGCAAGGTTTTGCATGCCTAACTCGACTAACGATTCCGCGGGATCGCCTCCGTTATTCGACGGTTCCGCGGCGAGCGTTGCCGAATTCGAGTCCCCCGGTCGGCCGACACGCTGTACCACCGCCGGCGCGTAACCAGTCCCCAGAAATCCCGGTCCGAATGCATCTGGATTGAGTTGCAGAGCCGGCATCACACTCACATAGTGAGGCAAGTCGGAATCGGTGGTCGAGAGCGCCTTCGCGACCGATGCGCCGATGGCGGGATATCGGAGCGGTCCACCTGGGCGCTGACCGGTATGCACAAGGTAGGTTCCCCGCGCATGGTCTCCTTCCTTGGTCGTCAGACTGCGCACAACTGCGATATGATCCGCCATGGCAGCCACGCCGGGCAAATGCTCGCTAAATCGCAAACCCGGAACAACCGTGGAAATTTCCTTGAATTCACCTCCGTGCTCGTGCCCCGGCTTCATATCGAAAGTGTCGGTCTGACTAGGACCGCCTGTCATCCAGAGCAAGATGACGTGGCGCGAAGCAGATGCACCTGCCGTCAAAGCCGGAGACTGCGTCTCCAGAGCTTGCGCCGCCAAAGCCGGCAGCCACGGACAATACGCTGCCCCCGATGCAAGGGATACTCGACGCATGAATTCCCGGCGCGACTGGCTCATGGATTGCCTCCACTTCGTGAACAGCATTCTACTCCATGCATCGCCGCGGGCAAGTCACCTCGAAGTCATCGACCTACCGCTGCTTCGTATTTGACTCAATTTGTGACCGTCCCCCCGCTGATGCGGTTGTTTCGGCACTTTGGCCCTCCCCTGTGGACGTCAACGGTGTCGGTTCTTTCGGCAGGAAAGCACCTGAAACATACCAGCCATTGGCTTCGGCACGGACGTAGAGTCCCGACGGCCCTAGGTAGGGCGCCACAACGCTATAATCGGGGAGTTGGCTACCATCGATTTGTTGCTTGCGTTGGACTCCCTTTTGCTTAGGAGCCAACATGCGATTCAACAGGCGACCGAGGATCGACTTCGCTTCCGGCATCTTACCTTGACGCCATAGTTCGTACGAAGGATGAAGTGACTCATCCTGACGCGTAAACATGCGGGCACAATCTTCACCGGCACCCATCGTCTCGAGTTCTGCTCGCAATCGCTGATAATCCTCGGCTCCACCTAAGGGTTTGGCCGTCTCGCTCGTCGACGACTTAAGGACCTTTTGGACGATGCCAATGTCCGATCCCATCAACAGATGTCCATGGGCTACAATGATCGCGGCGTGACTCCACAATTTTCCCTCGGCTTCTTCTACCGGTGCGCCGGCGTTCGCGTCAAACGACTCAATCCCGTCGATCTGTAAGTCCTCGTCTTCCGCTTCGAAGAATTCCCAAATTTTGACGCCATCTTGTTCGACTTGCCTGGCCCCCGGATCGGTACTGAGCGATCGGTCCAAAGCAGCCTGGACTGCCAGGGCAGCTGCATCATCCTGCAACTCCAACGCGACCAAAACGCGCTCGCTGTCGGTGGTGATCGGATCCGTGTGGTCGACAAGTACCGTCACCCGTTTACCTAGCTTGGCGACAAAATCGTTCCGGATGTCCAATTTTGGGCCTTCGGGATCGGTCGCCATACCCTGCAACACCTCTTCAAAGAAGCCTTCTTTAAAGAACCCGTCGACCAGGCTTCCAAAGTGCCCAAATGCTGACTGCATCCTCCACTCAAACGTGACATGCGTCGACAGATCGGCCGGAATCCAACTCAAAGGTTCGGCCAACTGAAGATTGGACGAGAAATCCAAAATCCGCGCGGCCCCCCGAAAACGTTCACCCGAAACTGCCTTTTCATCTTGAGGCGCATGCACAAAGGTCCGATGCTGAATGTCTTGTTGATCATGCAGCAGGTAAATCAACCCGCCGATTCCCTGGATCGCATCGAAGCCCTGGTCTTGTAGGATCTTGATGCGGTTTTCGCCACGTCGACGCACATTGGCCCGAGACGCTCGTACAATCCGTGCATATCCAAACGGCTCCACGAACCAACGGGCGTCCGCTGCGTGCGCCGCGGGTGCGGTTCCGCACCGTTCCATGATCGCGCGGTACGCCGCGATCGAACCTAATTCGTCTCCGGCAGTCGGTTGCCCGGCCGACAGACGCTGCAATCGATCCGCAATCCCTTGGAGCTCGTCGGGGGGATCGCCAATAACAAGCCGATCAAAAGCATGAAACATCACGACCTTCGGGCCATTCGTAGCCCCGGGCTTCTTCGGTAGCTCAAACGACTGCACCGCAATCGATCCTTGTGTCGTCGATACACGCTTCGCCCCTCGCTCGTCCAAACTAGCGCGAATCTTGTCGGCCAGTTCGTTGGCGGCCGCTGTATGACCGGTCGTGTCCACAATCAGCGCCAGCGCATGACCCTCGGCGTCGCCCGCTGGCTCAATATTGGCCAGACAAACCTCGCCTCCATGCACCCCGCTTACATCTTCCCAAGTCAGCCCCAGTCGCTCGCCCGTTTCGTTCAATTTCTCACGGAACTGACGCTGCAAATCTTCAATGAATGGCTTAAGGATTGGGTTGGCGGTGAGTTCGCCGAATCGAGTCTCTTCCCATCGCACATGGGAAGCACGCACGTCCGACACCGCGATCATGGCCTTGGTTGAAGATGGTAACAGCTGGTCCGCCGTCGGTCCGGCCCAAGCTGGCGAGCCTGCCACGATGCTAACCGCCAACGACATGAAAAAATGCGTACTTAGGCGCACAAAGATCTCCTTCAATGCTCCAACCAGACCCTAGAATCGGCGAGCGAATTAATTGACCGACGAGCTATCACGAGATGAACCGAAATGTTGCCTGCCTCAAGTCACCCCGCGTGCGGCGTACGTCTCAGCAGCAAAGACACGATCCGCGCATACCGTACTCAAGCCGTTTTATCGGCACAGAATACCCTCCGTCTCCTATCAACTTTTCCGGATCGTGCTGCCGGTATCATATTGAAGCCGATCGCTTTTAACTATGTCAATTACCCCACACTCGGCTGTTCTCCATCTAGCCCATAATCTAGGGGTTTTAGTAAGAATAGGCAGTTCATTTAAGAATCGCAGCGATTGGCTGAAGTCCCTGTTGATTGGTTGTGGGGTGGCGAGTCTAACTCCGACCGCTAGTGGGGAGCGTGTCCGTCGCCAGTTCCGATAACGTGATCCTTCCTGCGGTCGGTACGAGCTAACGGTCGGCACCCGAAAGATGAGGGCGTGACATTGGGCGTGAAAACTTTGAGAGACAATGACGGTTCGTCATTGGTCACGCAAATTTGGATGCCGAGTCGCTAGGGCTACGAAAATGCTGAACGTGTTGGCACACGCCGCTTAGGCGGATGAAACCAGTGGGGGTTACAGCCTGTCGATTCGAATACCGCGAAGCGGTTATGTCACTGTAGCCCAGGGTTGCAGCAATGCGAGTTCCGCGAGCATTGTTGCTACCCTGGGTTCACAGTCCCGCCGCAACACGGCCGAGCACATTGCGGCGCATCAGTCTACAATATCGCCGAGGCCGAATCGAACCATGGCCCAATTTCGGCCTCGGAATTGCCCCGGCTGAAATCAATGTTTTTCTCTCGGCCGACCGATGGATGCGAACACGGACCCAGGGTAGGCCAACGCTCGCGGAGCTCGCATTTGCCAACCCTGGGCTACGGTAACATAACGGCTTCGCCGTAAATCGATGCAACACGCATCATTGCGTAGTGCGGCGTTCTTTCTCGACCTCATGCCGTCGACGCGAGTCAATAGAACGAGGGCTTCCCGCCCAGGTGGGCGTGTCCTTTCGCACCATGACGGTTCGTCGTTGGTTAGGAACGCAGCCCTTTGCCGACAGCCTGCGCCTTTTCAAAACGGGTGCGTACCGTGCACGCTAGTGCCAGCCATACCCACGTGGCGGAGCATGGTTCCGGTACGGTCATCGCTGCCAGCGATGAGGAGCCTCCGAATTGGCTCTTCCATACGTCATAGTCGGCCGCCGTGACGGTGCCCGGGGGTCGTGTCGTTGGGGAGCGTCACCGAGCCACCACGATTGTCCCGCCATACCGTATAGTCGGCCGCGTCTGCCACGCCGTTGTTGTTGTAATCCCCCGGGACACTGTTCGACACGACAGTCAAGGTCACGTTCGTCGCGTTATAGTCGATGTCCCAAGATAATCCGGGATTGAGTGCGGGAAGGTTGAGCTGGTCAAAGCGGCCGGTTACCCCTCCGGATGCGGAAACGACCTGGAACACGTTGCCCGCTTGCAGGTTGGTCGCGGAAAACTCAAGTACACCGTCGAGCACGGCGCTGCCACTGACGTTGAGCTGCCCGCCGCCGCTCAACGTTAGTGTTCCACCCTGCCACATCAGGAATAACTCGTTCACGGTGACCGTGTTGGACGATCCAATGGAAAGACGACCCGTGCCCCCTGCCACGCTGCCGTTTCCACCCAAGACGAGGCTGCCTAGTACATTCCAGGTACTACTACTGGTGACGAAATTCGGAAAACCTGTGACGAAAGAGCCGTCCACTCGCACGGTGCCAGAACTTCCCGGCTCTACGCCCACGGTCACAATATTACTGGTTACTTCCGCCGCCGATGCGATGGATACTCCAAACGGCGGTGTGACCAGGGTCGCCAGCAGATCAACGACAGCCGTTCCGCGATTACCCACTACAAGGTCGCCGGTACTCCAGACACCGCGGATCGAAGCGGTGGCGTTCGAGCCAATGCCATCCGCCATTGTGACGCCTGCATGTGTCGCTGTAGCGCGCGCCGCAGTGTACGGGCCGCAAATGATGGCACAAGAACGGTGAAGATCGCTTTGAAGTTCAAGGTGAGCGTCCCCCAGGCCTCCCAAAACAAGGGGCCCGCTGCCCGTCCAACGACTCACGTGGCCAACGGTGACGTTAGCCGTTGTATTCGCCCCCAGTCCCACGTTCGCGGCGGCGGTGGTCAGCAAGGAATTGACAAACAGATTGGCCTGGCCATCGGCGGTTGAACTGCCTACGTTGGTACTTCCGCTGACACGCACATCGCCGTTGACCAGATCCAGGGAAACCGTCCTGCCGACGGTGGGGTCGACGGACAAGTTGGTTGCACTGAAGATCTTACGTGGTACAAAACTGCTAAATGGGAACGAGAGCGTTGGGCTCCCCTGCTCTCGCGCCGCTAACGATGAAACGGTATAGTCGGCGTCTACCGAGACCGTGTAGGTGGCATCTAGCTTGAAACGAGCCAACTCTGAGGTAGCGTCAGGAATGCACCGAATACGGACGTCCAATTGAACTGGTTCGAATAGCTTCCTCCTGAAGGATTGTTCCAGTCAAAGGGGAGAATAATTTGAGCTTGAACCGTGCTCTCAGCCCAGTGGCCCACGAAGAAAAACAATAATACCAGACGTATTGTGGCGACGACCAAAGTAGTGAGTATTCGCGTTGTCATCGGTCTGGCCTTTCAGGAAAAGAGAAAGCGGGTGAGTTCCGAGTCGCTGCTTGATCGTACTGGACCGATCCGAATCCGGCTTCAAACTTGTGTTGGATGTAATATCTACTCGCATGACGCGGCATGGCTTTTCTTGGGGCAGTTGCCGTCACCTATTCTACTTCACCATCAAAAATGATATCACCCCCATGAGTGTCCAACTCGCTCAATCGAGTTCGACGAACAATACGTCTGGGGTTAGCCTCGCAACACAACCACGAATGAATAGGGCCTTTGTCAAAACACGCAACCCTAGGGGGCCCCTTCACAGAAGGCGTGCTTAGGTTCAAACTTGCTCCTTTCACCCTCGACACATGTGCACAAGACGGACCATGACGCAACCTGCCCTTAATTTGGTACACGACCCGATCCACGGTTACGTACCGTTTACGTCCTCGGACGGGCTCCCTGGCGGCACGACGAGTGAACGGGACCTGGTCGACCATCCCTGGGTGCAGCGACTCCGGTACATCCACCAATTGCAGACCGCGTGGTGGGTCTTTCCATCGGCGGAACACAACCGATTCCAGCATGTGCTGGGGGCGATGCACTTGGCGAGCCGAGCGATCGCGACGATGTACGATAGTTTGTGCACCGCCTGTGCGGGCGAATCCGTTCCGAGTCGCGGGTATGTGGAGTCGCTTTTGCGGATGGCAGGTCTGCTCCACGATGTCGGGCACGGACCGTTCGGACATTTCCTGGATGAACACTTGTTGTCGCGGTACCAACTAACCCACGAAACGCTCGGCGCGCACATTATCAAGGTTGAACTCGGGGACCTGTTGCGCGGCCTACGAGCGAACCCGCATTCACGGCTGGCGGATGACGAACAATTATCACCGGACGAGGTCGCCTGGCTGATCCAACGCCCTACGCCCGAAGGTGCCGAGCTGGATGCCCGACAGCCACGCTGGCTGCGCTGCTTGCGATGCCTACTCAGTGGCATCTACACAATCGACAACATGGACTTCGTGTTACGGGACGCGTATATGTCGGGATACAGCCCACGTGCGTTCGACCTGGATCGACTCCTCCATTACAGCTTTTTTAGTCCCGAGGGGCTCACGATTCACGACCGCGGCGTTGATGCGTTGATCCGCTTTTTGACCGTGCGATCGGAACTCTTCCGCACGATTTACTTCCACCGGACGGTCCGCGCCATCGACCTGGTGTTGGCGGACCTTTTTGCTACGTCACGCGATCGCCTCTTTGCGACCAACCCGTTGGAGGATTTAGCCGCCTACCAGCGATTCACGGAGGCCTCTCTCTTGGTCGACGTTTCACGTTGGCCACTTTCATCGGATCCGCATTTGCAGACCTTGGGCCAACAATGGGCTCGGTTACTGGGACGCGACATCCGCTGGAAAATGGCTTGCCAGCGGACGCTCTTATTTGCTGAACAAGATGCCGAGCGGACAAGTATTTTCACTGACTCGAGACTGGTCGAATCGCACTTGCGTCGAGAGTTACCGGCGTCGCTACAGCATTTGGACTTGCGGGTCGACGTCGCCCGTCACATTTACCGGCCCCACACTCAGGGTCCAGCGGCCGGCCAGAATTATCTCTATGATGCAGCTCGAGCGTGTGTACGTCCGCTACGTGATCACCAGTTATTTCGTCATTTACCAATTAGCCACCGTCTTTGCCGGATCTATGCTGAGGGTACAGAGCACGCTGATTCCATAGCGCGTGCGATGGACCGCATCCTTGGCCCCGGGGGCGGCGACGCTTTGACCAATATGTGAGCCCTGACCGCCCATGAATAGCGACACTACGCCTGACGTTTACAGCAACCCGCTCATCGCGCGATATGCTTCTCGCGAAATGGCAGCGATATGGGGAGATACACGCAAATTTACCACCTGGCGGCGACTGTGGGTAACGCTGGCAGAAACACAGCAGCGTCTTGGCCTAGCGATCTCTGACCAGCAATTAGCCGAATTGCGTGCCCATCAAAATCATGTCGACCTGTCACGAGCGCAACAATGGGAGCGAGACTTGCGCCACGACGTCATGGCGCACGTCAAAACGTATGCCGAGGACTGTCCGTCCGCTGGTAAAATCATTCATTGGGGCGCGACAAGCTGCTACGTCACCGACAATGCCGACCTGATCCTCCTGCGGGAAGGATTGCTAAGAATCCGGGACAGGCTGGTGGCAGTCATTGATTGCCTGGCCCGATTCGCGCTCGAATACCGCGACGTCCCCTGTTTGGGATTTACTCACTTGCAGCCTGCCCAACCCACGACCGTCGGCAAGCGAGCTTGTTTATGGGCGTACGATCTCGTCCTCGATCTTGAGGAATTGGAACATCGAATCGCAACGCTCCGTTTCCGTAGCACCAAGGGTACCACCGGAACACAAGCAAGCTTTTTACATCTATTTAACGGCGACCATGGCAAAGTCCGCCAATTGGAACGGGAGGTAGCAGCCGCATTTGATTTCCAGGAAACATTTGCCGTCACGGGACAAACCTATTCACGCAAAGTCGATGCTCAAATCTTGGACGTGCTAAGTGGAATCGGACAAAGCGCACATAAGGCGGCCAGTGATCTTCGTATCTTGGCCAGCCGCAAGGAAATGGAAGAACCGTTCGAGGAACAACAGATTGGCTCCTCCGCCATGGCCTATAAGCGAAATCCAATGCGAAGCGAACGCATGTGCGCCCTGGCTCGATTTCTTATGAACCTGTCGGCGAATGGGGCGCAAACTGCCGCCACCCAGTGGATGGAACGAACGCTCGATGACAGCGCCAATCGGCGTTTGGTGCTACCTCAAGCTTTCTTGGCCGCCGACGCGATTCTGTTGCTGTATCACAATATCGCCAGCGGTTTGGTTGTCTATCGCGCCGTAATTGAAAAAAATCTGCACGAAGAGTTGCCCTTTATGGCCACCGAGAACATCTTGATGGCGGCCACGGCCCAAGGGGGCGACCGACAGGATTTACATGAAAGGATCCGACAGCATAGCCAAGCCGCCGCCCAACAAATTAAACACCATGGCCGCGAAAATGATTTATTGCAACGCTTGCAAGGAGACCCTGCCTTTGCCGACGTCGATATCGCAAGTTTCCTCAATGGAAGCCAATTCGTGGGGCGGGCTCCACAGCAAGTCGATGATTTTCTCAACGAAGTGATCCAGCCAATTCGACATCGATATCCAGCAGCCACAAAAATCGAAGAGACGCAACTGCGTGTTTAATCAACCGTGACTGCGCTACTCTCTTCTTTAGGATTCCGCCCGCTGGGAATCCCCTGAACAGAAATTAGAGAGTTGAAACTGGAGCTGTAACGGCTGAAGGTCCGCAGGGCAATGCCGTCAACTGTTACACCGACATCAGACAAGATCGACCGGACGTTTGCGGCGCGGCTGTTCAGCACAATCGGGGCAAATTCCGTGTACGATCAAACGATGGGAGCGATGGCGGAAGCGGTGCTCGTCAGCCACTTGTTGACAAATCCGATTGAGCTCTTCGCTGTGGAATTCCACTAAGCGGTCACAGCGTTGACAATGTAAGTGATCGTGCTGCGGATACCCGTAATCGTGCTCATAGATCGACCGACCTCGCAATTCCATGGTGCGTAACAGGCCTGCGTCAAGCAATTCACTGAGCACCCGATAGATGGTGGGCCGGCTAATACGTTGTCGCGTTTCCGACCGTTGACGGAGTTCGTCAAGCAATTCGTCCGCGTCGAAATGCTCGTGCCGTGAGAAAACATGTTCCACCAGAAGCCGTTTCTGACTGGTGATCCGCTTACCGCGGCTCTGTAGGAATTCCTCAAACCGCTCCAGCGGAGTGGAAGCAACATCGACCTGACTTAACGCAAACGGCTGAGACATGCCAAATCCCGGTACAAGCGACGGAACGGAAACTGCGATGGTGGGACCATGCAACAGCCCCTATTCTAACCCACCCAGTGGTGTCCAGGGAGCCCTCAAGGCCAACGTCCCAACCCGAGCGCGGCGGTTGGGCCGCTAGGACGCGTTTTTCGCACCAGAAGATCAGGTCCCCAGCGTCCTTATGCCAGCCCAGTGCCGTCCGACCCTGTCGTGACGGCACTCGATCGACCACCCCCTGCAAAAAGACACACTTTGCCGAAGCCACTCACCGTACCGAAGGCTCGTTCAGACGAATCTCGGCGATTCTCTAGGCTTACGTTTCTCTAGGCTCAGGTCGACTGGGCGGCCGCTGATAGCAAGAATTACCTAACCGACGATTTCATCGAACAACCGCCCCACGGCAGCGTCCATACGGGCAGGAGTGTCATAAATGCCAGCTGCTATTTCCGCACGGATCTGAGCGATGCGCGGCGAAAGGACCGCATCGGTCCCGCCTAGCCCTCGCACACCGTCCATGGAGGAAAGTTCCAACTGATCCGCCCCCCGAATGGAATCGGCAATTTGTGGTGCCTCTGTCCCCTGGAGGCGATGCGGACCCTGAAGTGCCTGCGGGCCATTGAGGTGGTGTATGCCGCGAATTTCCATTTTATTTTCTCCTCGAAATTTTCTGCGAAAAAACTCGACCCGTCGTAAAGAACGGCCTAGTCTCCCGTCTTCTGGTTCCTGCCAAATCATTTGTTCAAGATCTGCAGTGGCCGTGGCACGCCCAGGAACGGCCCCAACACCTCCTTTCCTACGGAGGCTCTCGGCAAATGGTTCCTAAGTTATTGTTGCTACTTCCCGTTTCGCGGAAAATCGCGTGCGTCCCACGAACCTAAGTTGTCATACCCAAGTTTACGCTGCGTGGCGTTTGTTTGTTCACCGGGGACCCGAATTTGGATGTGGGGATGTCTTCCGCTTCCACCCGAACCAGCATTCCACATGTCTTTCGACATAACCAGCACCCTGATCACGCACTTTTCATCGGATGCATGCACTCCCATGATTGCATGAAACCCGCCAGCATCTTCTTGTAGCGTTCCCGCCTAGAGCGACCCTTGCATGGCGCATGACGAATAGCCGACTCGCAGCGGTCCCCCGGGGGAGTGTACGGGAAAGTCTACAGTCCTTGCAAGGCAAATCTATCGGCTGCTCTGGCGTGACCGCACCCTCTCCCTGTACAACCCCTATCACTCCTTCCACGCAGACAATCGGCGCGAACTTCGAACATCGCTTGCTTGTCACTCGTAAGAGAAAATTGTCGGCCTCAAGTTGATCGGAGGCAATTCGATCCAGCGGAATCCACGGGGGACGCTGGCAGCGGACGGAGGGGACAGAAAAAAATGAATCGGCCCACATCGAATCACGTACAATTGGTGCTTAAGGTTGCTGACCCGTACGGAGAAGTCCGTGTCGATCTCGACGCATTCCTCAAATTCAATTTACGAATGGACGGGGAACTCGAATCGCTTGTCGCACGCTGGGGGACCGATTGGACTTCTCCCAATCCCAACACCATTCGCCGGAGAAAGATGCCGGGCTAAGTGGCAGTCGATCGTCCGATGGAACATCCTTGGGAAGCCGGTACGCTTTCGGCTGCGGGAAAAACGTGCTAGATTTTCTGGTGCATTCTGCCGTCCGAAGAGGGTCGTCCAGACAAGAATGCCACTTTCATGAGCAAACCCGATCCGCAGGAGAAAGGAGCACCATGCCCATCTATGAATACCATTGCGAGACGTGCTCGAGTGCATTCGAGATCCTCTTGCGAAGTGATACCGAGACGCCTACCTGCCCGGATTGTGGTTCGTCCCAACTAGCAAAGCAGTGGAGCGTCCCAGCAGCTCCGGCACACGGTACGGCCGCGACTGGCAGGATGTCACTTCCGCTGGCGGATTCACGCGTAGCCGGCGGATGCGGACTCCCTGCCTGCATGCAGGGTGGCTGTCAACGGCAATAACGGGAGCCCTGTGTGACGTTTGACCCGCCTCCGCTGAGCCGTCCTCTCTGGATTGAACAGTCCCGACGCCCACGCGTCATGGTACTTTCCTACGTGGGCTATGATCGTGTGGCTTCTGCGTGGCATCAATTGCGTGATGTGGTCAGCGAATTAGCGGAATTGGCCCTGGTAGATTTAGGAGGACACGGAGAGCTCGACGCGTGCGATGCCGACTTTGCGATCGTCTTAGGGGGCGATGGTTCCATCCTCCGCGCAGCTCGCTTGATGGGAAATCGCCAAATCCCTGTCCTGGGGCTCAATTTGGGAAAATTGGGATTTCTCGCAGATCTGAGCCCACCTGAATTGCTCCCCGCGTTACGGGACATCGTGGCCGGCGATTTCCGAGTGATCCACCATTTAATGTTCGAGTGCACCGTATGGCGGGGAGACACGCCCATCCTGCCTAGCCAATTGGGACTGAACGAAGTCGCCGTTCTGTCAGGACACCCGTTCTCCATGATTGACATCGATCTATTTGTCGATTCCGAATGGGTCACGACCTATAGCTGTGACGGCCTTATCGTGAGCACTCCGGTCGGCTCGACCGCACACAGCCTTTCGGCCGGCGGCCCGCTGCTCAGGAAAGACCTGCAAGCCTTTGTTGTCTCACCCATCAGTCCCCACACGCTCACGATGCGACCTGTCGTTGATACGGCCGACCGTTGTTACGAGCTCGTCATGCGTCGCCCTCATGCGTCACCGACCGTCGTGATCGACGGCTGTCCCGCCCATACACTAGAAATGAACGACCGGGTTACTGTGCGGCGATCCGCTCCGAGTTTTCAGCTGATCGAAGTTGGAGGGCACACGTACTACCGAACGTTACGGGAAAAACTCGGCTGGGGCGGACGCATCCAAGGCCTAGGAAGAGCCGATGAGTAGCTCCTTGCAGAAATTCTCGTACGCTTGACGCGGACAGAGCTAGCACCGCCCCCATTCATGCCGGGTAACCGCTGTCCGGAATTCCTCAGAGCCGCGGAGACTTTGGTCTTCACTTGATCGGGCACCAGGGCGTACATTAGTTCCGTCACATCGATCGCACCACCCGAACTCCTGCTAAGCAAGGAAGCTTGAGCTATGTATCGGATCTCCCAAACGACCTGCGTTTTTTTCGTGCTGCTCGCACAGGCTTTACGTCCATCGGCAGCTACACGCGCCGAAGATATCGCCGCCAAATTTTCGCGCGTGACGGAGGATCTCACAGCCGAACAGGTAATCCTTGCGTACCGGTACCAAAAAGGGGAACAACTGCGTTATCGCGTAGAACACGTTTCGACCGTCGAGACCCGCATGAAAGGGGTTTTGCAGACCAGTAAATCCCGCAGTGAATCGGTCAAACTGTGGAAGATTGTCGACACGAATTCCCAAGACAAGACAATGCAGTTCGAACATGTCATCCAATCGGTCGACATGTGGAATGAGGTTTCTGGAAAAAAGCCGGTTCGTTACAACAGCCAAACGGACGAGAAGCCACCCGCACAATACGCCAACGTGGCCGAATCGGTCGGCAATCCCTTGGCACTGATTACCATCAATGAAAGCGGACAGATACTCGCCCGAAAAGACCACGTTCAGCAAATCGACATCGGCATGGGGGGTACATCGATTCCTCTACCGGATCGAGCCGTACCGGTTGGACATGAATGGTCCTCGCCATTCGAATTGCGAGTACGCGATTCGCAACAGCGATTCCTAGCCATTAAAACTCGCCAGGTTTATCGCTTGACGAACCTGTCCGCCGGAATAGCAACCATCACCGTGAAGACGCAGGTCCTAACTCCCTTACGGGACCCTGCGGTCCGTTCACAAATTTTGCAGCGACTTTCCAATGGCGAAATGAAATTCGACGTCGATGCTGGACGTCTGGTCCGCCGGGAACTCAATTGGCAGGAAACCGTGGTCGGATTTAGCGGTCAAGATAGCAATATGAAGTACATGGCAAGGTTGATCGAGACGCTGGAATCCGAACAACCCGATTCACCGTTAGCTGCAGCTGAGCCGAGCCCAGCGACGTCCCTCTAAGGAGAACCAACCCTGTCCCAGCGACCGTCGTGGATATAATGGGATCTATGCACACCCAACACTTTTCCCGGTGGACCCGATTTCTGCAGACGTTGCCCCTGCTGCTGGCGCTGTTGTTAGCCAGCCGCTCCACCGCGAACGATGACACTTGCGACCGCTTGAAGTTTTCTCGCGGCGATCAGCCGTACGACGTCGTTGGCCGCGTCTTGTTGGAAGCCCAAGATGGCGGACTCCTCTTTCTGGCGGATGACAACATTCTCTGGGACGTGCAGCCGAGCGAGTTACAAGAACGCCAGCCACAATCGGGACCTTTGAAATTCTTGACGGCCGAAAAATTGAAGTCGCGTTTATTGGGTGAATTGCCACCCGGATTTCAAGTCCTCGACACACCACACTATCTCATCTGCTACAACACGACTCGGCCGTACGCTCAGTGGTGCGCAGGACTTTTTGAGCGGCTCTACCGCGCGTTTCATGGCTATTGGAAAAAACAGGGACTTGAGCTACACGCCCCGGACACGCCCCTGGTGGCCCTGGTATTCAGTTCCGAAGAAGGCTACGTAGAATATGCCAACAACGAGTTGGGCGACACAGCGCAACAGATCATTGGGTACTACAGCCTACATACGAATCGCATTGCTATGTACGATCTAACAGGGGTTTCCGCGGCGCGGCAAGGACGACGCGCCAAGTCATCAAGTCTGGTAAATGAAATACTATCGGACCCCGAAGCGGAACGCACTGTCGCCACGGTCATCCATGAGGCGACACATCAAATGGCATTCAACTGTGGTATGCAATCACGATTTTCCGACGTTCCGCTGTGGCTGAGCGAAGGACTTGCCATGTACTTCGAACCGCCCGACTTGGACAACCGAAGCGGCTGGCGACTGGGCGGGATCAATCGAAACCGTTGGCAACGATTCCAAAGCATTTCGGCTCAACGTGCGCCCGATTCACTGATGACACTGGTCACGAGCGATGAACGTTTTCGCAATACGGCGGTCGCGGAGGATACCTATGCCGAATCCTGGGCACTTTGTGATTACCTGATTCGAAAACACCCGCAAAAATTCGTGGCCTACGCTCAAGCCCTCGCCCAACAAAAACCGCTGGAAGTACGGACCCCGGCACAACGACTCGCAGACTTCAAACTCCATTTTGGCACCGATCCGTCCGGATTCGAGGCCGACATGGTCACGCATGTTCTTAACTTGCGATAACCAACTTGAATCGCTATGCGGTTGCCCTTCGGGCGTTTTGGATAACCACTCTGTCGGTTGCCCAGCTACCCCTTTTACGCGCAACGAAGCTTGTCAATTTGCCATCGATGCGTTAAGATTCGGGTCTCCAGGATGGAGATACACCAGCGAAACCATAGGAGTCGCCTTATGTGGATGGAGCCCAATCCGACGGAAGTTCGTCGACTTGTCTTACGCAAGTTCGAACAGCTAGGCCAGATTCTTGTGGCCGCCGAAGAACTCTGTGAAACCGTTCGCTTCAGTACGTTTGGAAGTCCTGGCCGGAGATATCACGCGGCCGATATGCTAGCGGAGTGGATTCGCGACGAGGGAATCCTTCGTTTTTTCGATGCGGGCGGGAATTTAATCGACAGTATCAACCTGTGGACTTCCACAACCCCGACCCCCACACTCCAGCAAGCCGCCGCGTAGCAAGACTCCAACGAAGCTCCCCCCGCGTCCGTCCGTTACGAAGGGTCCGCAACGTTGCCGTAGGGACTCCTAGGGCGCGGCATCCACTTGCACATGCCGATGCCGCCAAAATACAAGAACGTCAAGGGAACGGCCATCATGAGCATGCTGATCGGTTCCGACGGCGTAAGGACCATCGAAATAAAGAATATAGCGAGCACCGCTAATCGCCATTTTTCAAGATACATCTCCAGCGACACGATTCCAACTCGCTCCAAGACAAACATCAAGAGCGGTAACTGAAAACTCAGGCCAAAGCCGATGGGCAAAAGGAGCACAAACCCCAGCCATTCGCTAATTCGTGGCTCCGGGTCAATATTCACCATCAAGTTAAAGCCGAAGAGAAAATCGAGCACATAGCTAAACACGAAAAAATACGCCAACGCTGCGCCGGACAAAAACAGACCAATGCTCACGGGAAAAAAAGTATAAACGTATTGTTTTTCGTGAGGATAAAGACCCGCGGCCACAAATCCCCAAATCTGATAGAACACCCAAGGACTTGACAGAATAAACCCAGCCACAAACCCCGCCTTCATCCAGATCATAAAGACTTCGGTCACTGCAAACGCGGAAATACGGTTGTTTTGAAAGGACCAAAAATGGATCGGTACGAGGTCGTCTAAGTTGGGCGTTCCCGTGATGACCGCGCTCGTTGGCAACGGCTGTACAGTATCAATTTGGACAGGTGGCGCCTGCGACTCAGGGTCGGCGGCAGGCTTCTCTGACGATGCATCTTCTCCCAACAGCCTACGCCATTGGCTTCGCTCCACGTACTTTCGCTCAAAAGTCAGCTTTTCCTTCTCGATGCGGACCAAGAGCGACTCGTCGAGTTTGCCATATTCCCGTTCCAGTTGATGTATTGACTGATTGCTGTAGAAGCGATCCAAAGCAGCCTTCAACGGTTCCTCGATCCAATGCACCACACGAGTCGCAAAGAGGAGGCCGATGACGGTTCCGATCGCGAGTCCTAGGAGGGCTCGCACTAAGGAACCGCGTAACTCCTCCAAGTGCTCGCCAAAAGTCATCTTCGATGATTCGAAGAGGTCGTCATTGGAGTCTTGTCGCATGAGTATGAAATCCCCCCGGAACAGTCCTGCGCGGCAATGGGACGCTTCGCAAACGGGACGCCGGTTGGGTTCAAGGGGACCGTGGCACACACCAAACGTAGCAGGGAATACTACGTACCAATTAGCCGCGGTCAGCAAGGAATTTGGTCAATGCAGGCGGTCTCGACGTCTTCGGTCGTCTCGCCACGACTTTCCTACTATAACAGTCGGCACAGTTCCCGTAAACGTCCGGTCACCGCCCCCCTACTGCGAGAATTGACGGAAAACCGGCTTGCTCCTACACCATGTGTAACTTACGTTTCCCTGGGCCGGCGTTCGCTTGCCCCGAGAACTCGTCTAAAGATCTTAACTGTTCCAACCGGTATGTGGCCTCTGGCCCGAATCGGACCGAACCGCGCGATCGGCTGACTACGATGGACACCTTGAATTTTTGCCCTTATCTGCGCCAGATTCGTCACAAACCCATCACGAAATAGACATTTCGACGAACGTGACGCGGATTTGCTATTGCCAGACGATTGCCCGCTACTCGCAACTTGCATAGCATCTAAGTAAGGATGCATGTAAACGGGTGTTGGTCTTCGCCTGGCATGCGTTCGAGGTTACTAGGTCATCCGGTGCGGGTTTGTCCGACTTCTCGGCCCGATGGCTTGGGGAGAATATCCATGCGTGCGGAGTTACGTATGTTGAGCATCACGGCCTATTCTGGCTTGTCTATTTCAATCACGTGCTGCCTTTTGGCCGCGGCTACAAGCGGTGCTAGCCCCACAACGTCGGGCGACACCACCTCTGCCCAGCGGCACCCTCTGCAAAAACCGTTAGAGATCGCCCGAGAAATTCGTGAGCATATCCGGAAGAACATTCGCGATTACTCGTGCGTACTCGTCAAGCGTGAACGTGTGGACGGTAAACTGCGAAACCATGAATACATGTTTGCCAAAGTCAGGCATGAACAACAAGTTGCCGACAACTCCGTACCTCTGGGTGTCTACCTAAGTTTCTTAGGACCAAGCTCCGTGAAAGGCCGCGAAGTTCTCTATGTACAAGGAGAAAACAACAACCAATTGATCGCTCGCAATGGTGGCAAACGATTTGCGTACATTGTCACGTCGCTCGACCCAGACAGCGAAACCGCGATGCACGGGAATCGCTATCCAATCACCGACATCGGTTTCCTTCGCTTGGCCGATCGACTGATTGAGCTTGCGGAACACAACATTGAAGCCGATGGCGACCTAGGCGATTGCCAAGTCCAATTTTACGAAGGATCGCGTGTGGACAATCGGCTCTGTCGGTGCATCGAAGTGAAGTACCCGCAACCACGTGAGGGATTGCAGTTCCACCTAGCACGCGTTTTCATTGATGAAGAACTTCGCATACCGATTCGGTATGAAGCCTACGAATGGCCGACCGCCGAATCGGAGGAACCGCCGTTGCTCGAGGAATACACCTACACGCGGATTCGGCTTAACCACGGATTTTCGCGTGTCGATTTCGATCGCACCAACGTCGCCTACCGACTCAAGTGATACCCAGCGCTGATATTCGTGGTGTCGAACACGGCGGTATTGCTGACCCCGCCGTATTACGCGATTTGGCTTACAGGTGCATCTCCAGCATGACAGCCGATCTCGCTTGAATAGAAATTGCCCCCAACTGGGCCGGCAAAAGCGACACTTCTCCCAGTCGCAGGCGTAACGACGCAAACGAATCGCCGGTCAGCTGAACTTCCCCGCTGATCACCGCCAAGATCCGGCACTGATCATCGCCGCCTATCAGTGCCCCCCCCAACGGTTCATCAGCAGAAAAACGCCATTCGTTCAGGACGAATTTATCACATTGCACCAGCTGCCGGACGTGGCTTCTGTCGGTCGGAATTGGGCGCTGCGGCGATACCGGTCCCGCTCCATAGTCAATCGCCTCCAACCCCTGTTCGATATGCAGTGCACGGGGCTTCCCATCTGGCCCAGTACGATTCCAGTCAAACAAACGGTACGTCGTATCGCTCGCCTGCTGAATCTCCGCCACAACCAGTCCCGCCCCTAATGCGTGCACCGTCCCTGCCGGAATGAAGTAACATTCACCCGCCTGCGGCTCGCAGACGTGTAAACATTCCGCAGTCTTCCCGGAAGCGACCGCCGTTTGAAAATCCTTGCGAGTACAACCAGTGCGTAATCCCGCGTACAACTTGCTGCCGGGGTCTGCATGCAAGATGAGCCACGCTTCGGTCTTCCCCAAGTCCGGCGGAACCAACAGCGATCCTCGCGCATCGTCCGGATGGACTTGAACCGATAGATCCGTATTGGCATCCAAGAACTTCAGCAACAACGGAAATTGCGTTGGAATGTGGTCCCCACCGAACAGCTCACGGCCGTAATCGGCCACCAACTCATGTAACGTGGCTCCTGCCAAGGATCCCGACGTCACGATGCTTTGGTCGTGACCGCGATCGACCAATTCCCAACTCTCGGCATAATCGCCCTCGGAACCAATTGGCTTGTTTAAAATGGTCGATAAGCGGCGGCCACCCCAGATATATCGCCGAAATAACGGCGTGAATTGCAACGGATACCAGTTCACCATGTTTCGTCATCCTGTGTCGTTGGTCGCCCCTCCATGCTACCGAAATTGCCTGCCGTCGACCATCGCCAAACCAAGAACATTCGTCGGTATCTCGCCGGTGCCGGTAAATGGGAACTGAATAAGTACCAACGCCAGATTTTCGTCGTTGCTTCCACGAGCAACCCGTGTCGAGGCCGGTCGCGGCCGAAGGAATCAAGCCTTCCGCGCGAGACGGGTCCCACCGGATTTATCGATTATCCAGGTGGCCCAACGCAAAATTCACTGCGAGGTAACATCCTATATTAGAGCAGGGCCCCCGTCGCGCCCGATTTGGCGTCGATGGAACCCCACACTACGGAATCAACGTCATGGCAAAATGTCGTGCGGTCCTTACCAATCTCTTTATCCTGAGCTTTCTGGTCCTCATTCTGATCGACGGATTTCCGTCCGTAGGACTGTTTCACAGCCGGGCCAAGGACTGGATCGACCCGATCATCGATGTTACCGGGATTTGGCAAGGGGGCTGGTCGGTGTTCGCACCCCGCATCAATCGCGACAACTACCATATCGAAGCACGGATCGAATACTCAAAAGGTCACGTAGCCGACTGGCGCACACCCCATTGGCGAGACATTTCCGTTTGGGAGAACCTCTGTTCGTATCGCGAGATGAAGTTCGGCGAACATCTGAGCCAAGTCGAGTACACAGCAATACGCCCTGACTTCGCTCAATACCTGAGCCGCAAGTTTCGCCCGGCCGACGATGAAGGACCGGCCAAGGTACGGATCGACAACCACTACTTCAACATCTGGCCGCCACGCGAAGGGGACGAACAACCTCTACCGGTCCAAACCGGGCATTGGTTCGTGAAGACTCTGTACGAAGGGGAAGTGCCATGAAATCGCCGTGTAGCTGGCGTCGCCTCATCCGATCCTGGAACAAATTCTTCTTTACACCCGCCGATACGCTCGCGTGTGACATGGTGCGGATAGGATATGCCCTTGTTGTGCTGGTCATGTGTGTCACGACATGGTCGCATGTCGGCATGTGGTATGGCGAGACGGGGGCAATTGCATTCGACACAAACCGTACGCTAATCGATGAGGACACACATACTCTATTCGAGATCCTGCCTCGCACGGAATCGACCGCGTGGATCGTCTTTGGCATTTTGACAACGCAGGCCGCTCTCTTGCTGTGCGGAGTTCACTGCCGCGTACAGGCGCTGGGCGTGTATATCGTGCTAATTTCCTTGCACCATCGAAATTTCTTGATTCTAGACGCGGAAGACGGGGTTTTTCGGTTACTTGGCTTTCTCCTCATTTTCTTGCCCATGGGGCGCACCTTAAGTTGGGATGCCTGGCGACGTCGTAGCGGAACTCAGGACGCAGTAGCATCATCATGCACACCGCCGAGTACGTCACACCCGTGTTGGGCGTTACGACTGATGCAGATTGAAATGTGTCTCATCTTCGCCGGATGTGCCTACAGTAAATTAAGCAGCGACTATTGGCTTGACGGCCGGACCATGTACTACGCCAGTCGACTCGACGATCTCTTCGGTCGGATGCCCACACCGACGTTTCTTTGGGAATCGCTCACCTGGATGAAGCTTATTTGTTGGTCGGTCATGGCTTTGGAAGCCAGCGTGCCGATCTTAGTATGGTTTCGCGAAACACGATGGTTGGCGTTGCTTCTCGCCGCGATGTTTCATCTGCTGTGCGATTACTCGATGAATCTCTACTTGTTCCACTGGGTGATGCTGGTGGGATGGTGCAGTTTTGTGACTTCGGAAGAATGGCGCTGGTTGGGAACGCGGATACGGAAGGGGTGCGATTGGATCCTGGGAACCAAGCGTGCTTCGCCTCGCGAGTTGAGCAGCCCAAGACACGACACGGTTGAAGCGTAAGGCACAACTGACAAGTCAACCTTTAATTCCATTGGAAATCGGGCCGGCCAAGTGCGTCTCTCCCAGAGCGTCGATGCCTACTTTCTTTCGTTTAACGCCAACTCAGTGCTCGCGTACGCCTCCGGCGGGCATGTTTAACCGTCAGCCGCAGGCCCAACGTCGTCTCGGTACTCGCGTAGGCCTCCGGCTGACGGTTAAACATCAGAGGGCCGCAGGCGTACGCGCTCTTTGGATGCTCGATCGAGTACCCACACTTCGGCTTGCCGTGAAACCATCCAACGTCGAATACGCGCGAAACTCTACTGAGAGCTCCGCGACGGCCCGGAAACGGATCCGTTGTGTTCCCCGACACTGGCCGACTGTTTTGCGATACTTTTCAACTCGTTCAACAGCTTTTGCAATTTCCGGTGCGTTCGGTTGGATGCCTTAGCAACAAGAGCACCCCGATAAATTTCCAACGTTCCCGAACCAACTCCGCTTGCGTCCCATGAATCGGTATCAACGGACTTCACGATGATTCGGAGAAGCTCCCTTGACCGCTGTTGATATGCATTCTGCGTCACAACACTTGGGTCGACTATCACTCGATCAAACCAATCCGCAGCCGAAACTGCAGTCTCCCCGTTCGCTGGTCCGCGATTCTTCTCAGACGATCGCAGGCCGTATTCGTCTTCCCCCTTTACGAAGGCTGCTAGCTTCCTGCGCAGAACGTCCGCATTGACAACGACTCCCTGCGGGTCAGTAGCGTGTGTCCCTTGCTCCAAAGTTGACCAACCTAGCAAGTCACCGACCGGATAGACTCGGGTCTCGATAAATCGCGACGCTTCTTCTAAGGTCGTGGCAAACACGATCCCATCTCGAATAACATAAGTCAAATCAAGTTGGTCGAGCAACAATTCCAGAGCGGTGTTCGCCGATATATTGGCAAGCCGCATATTTATTGACATTGATTCGGCAGATAGGCCAAGCTCCTCAAGCGCTCGCGCGTCAATAAAGAAATCAACCTCCAATTGCCTTTCGATATCTGGCACCACTTCAGAGAATGGCGTGTCGGTATAGTCGATTGTAATTGGTTGCTCCAGCTGCTTCATAGTTCTTTCATCTCGCGGATTTTAGAACCCCAAATACTCTACTCCATTCGCTGAAGAATTGACGTCAGACTGCGTGTCCCCTCCTCGCTGTGCGACAAGCGACTGGTGTAGGTTATCCTGTGGAAGCAGCATCAAGGCTAGGGCCAAGACACTGAGAATCGCAAAAGAACCAAATGTCATGCGCATGATTCGCCTCCGTCTCTTGAAATGATCGACCTGAAGAAAGCGTTGGGCCACGCCCGCCGCATCACCGAACTCTTCCAATGAACACCGTACCGCCTCGTCATGAGGTACCTTCGCCTGCAATAGCTCTGCTAGGCGTTCGTCCATGTGCTGCTGCAGTTCGTCCGCGATCGCATCTCGCTCGCGGTTACTAAGCTTCAAAAGCCCCTTCAAGAGGGCGAGATAATTCTGGAACTGTTCGTCCGTCATGGCTTGATCCCCGGAAAGGACCCCGAAGTACGTATCTTCGTTAAACGCCTACGCCGACGGTGACTTGAGCGCACCGCCCAATAACGATTGAACGCAGGTCGTCAAGCGTTTCCAGTCGCTAACACACCCGTGCAATCGCTTTTTTCCCTTAGCCGACAATCGATACATACGCCGCTTGCGACCGTCCACGGTCTTCCATTGGCTAGAAACGAGCCCCTGTTCTTCTAAATGGTGCAACAAAGGATAAAGGGTGGCAACTTTGACATTGACCAGTCCACTACTAGCAAGCGAAATCCTTTTCTGGATTTCGTAGCCCCAAAGTGGCTGATCCTGAATCGCACCCAATACAAGCATCTCCGTCGCACCTTGATGAACCTCACCGGCCCGGCGTGGCGACATAACAATTCCTCCCGTGAAAAGTACGCGTACCATATATCTATTTTTGATATATCGTATTTCTATACATACAAGGACTGCGTGTCAAGTGTGACGCCCGACAAAAATTGTCGGAAGCGTACTTGGATCTTTCTTTCGTTTAACGGCGAGGGATTCGCACCGCCAACTCAGTGCTCGCGTACGCCTACGGCGGGCATGTTTAACCGTCAGAGGGCCGCAGTTGGCTATATCTAGGTACGTGAGATTTAAGAAAAGCGGGGATGCCTCGAAACTGGTGTCTGCGTGTTTCCACAGGACCCAGGTCATAGGAG
>JAQCHP010000242.1 GCA_027619595.1 Planctomycetota bacterium | reverse complement strand
TTATCCATTTTGACGAAAACCCCAGTTTTTTCGCAAAATAAATCAGCTACGGCGTTGCCCTCCGGGCTAATAGAAGACTCCCCTCCGGGATTTGGGACGTTGTCCCATTGTCGTAATCAAACGATAATCGTCACGCTGGAATAAATACCGCCTCGCACACCGAAAACATGAAACCCTAACGCAAACCTTTGGCCAGACTGTGGAAATCGCTTACCCCCTAGTTCGCCCTCGACGCATGGTTCCTGATGTCGGCGCCACTAGGCTGAGTGGATCCACGCACGCTGCTCGAACTGGACGGATCTGAGGTCGAATGTCGCTAGGTGATTATCTCGTGAACCACATGTGCGGGTCGATTCGCGGTCATGACTTGCGAACGACCGTTGTGTGGGAAGGTGACCTGTTCATGTTCCAGACCAAACAAATGAAAGATAGTGGCCTGAAAGTCGTTTGGCGTGACGACGTTCTCAACCGCGCGATGCCCAAATTCATCGGTCTTTCCCCAGACCATCCCTCCGCGAATGCCCCCCCCGGCGAGCCAAATGCTAAACCCTTGACCATTGTGGTCGCGCCCGGCTTTTTGCGGTGCGCCGTGATCCTGTGTTACCGGTAAGCGACCAATTTCTCCGCCCCAGTGTACGATCGTGGAATTCAACATTCCGCGTTGCCTTAGGTCATGCAACAAGGCCGCGACCGGCAGGTCGGTCTTACGGCAAATTTCGGGCAGTCGCTTCGTCAGTTGGTCATGTGTGTCCCAAGGTTGGTCTCGATGAAATAGCTGTACGAAACGGACGCCCCTTTCCACCAATCGACGTGCAATCAAGCAACGCGTTCCGTATTCTCGGGTTTCATCGCGATCGAGCCCGTACATTCGATGCGTGGCCTCAGTTTCGCGTGAAATGTCAAGTGCCTCACTGGCGGCCGTTTGCATGCGGGCTGCGAGTTCGTAACTAGCGATCCGTGCCTCAATTTCTGCCTCTTGCGGATGTGCGTCCAGGTACCGTTGATTGAGCCGTCTGAGGAGGTCCAGGTTTTGCTTTTGGAACGTACCCGCAAGGTGACCAGGGGGTTGTAAATTGTGGATGCGCGGTTCCGTTGGCCGCAGCACCGTCCCTTGAAACATGGCCGGCATGAATCCGTTTGACCAGTTGTGGACTCCGTCAACGGGCGTGCCCGCAGGATCGGTCAGCACCATAAAGGCAGGGAGATTTTGAGATTCGGTACCCAAGCCATAGACGAGCCATGATCCGAGCGTGGGTCGGCCCGTCACGCCCGGGATCCCACCATGGAAATACCGAAGCGATACCTCGTGGCCATTCGCACCAGTATGCATACCCCGCATTAGGCACAGTTCATCGGCAACTTGGGATGTGTAGGGGAGCAGTTCCGAAAGCTCCATTCCACACTGGCCCTGTGGCGCAAACCGAAACGGGCTGCCCAAAAGCTTCTTACTAGCTTGATTGACAAAACTATATTGGATATCGCCGGAATATTCTGTGCCGCTGTATTTCGTCAGTTCGGGTTTAGGATCGGTGAGGTCCATATGCGATGGCCCACCATGCTGGAACAGTGAGATCATGGCGTGTGCCTTGGGTGCTAACCGAGGCGAGCGTGGCAGCAAATCATTGTGGGGACGGGCCGTGACTGCAGGCGGCTTCCCCTGTGCACGCTCCTGGGACAGCATCCACGCGAGGGCGATCGAACCGACTCCCATTGCGTTGCGAGCGAGGAACTCACGACGTAGGATCGACCGAGAATTTTGGGATGCATCGTCAATCGACATACAGGAACTCGTTGGAGTTAAAAAGAATCTGGCAGATATTGACCAAGACTTGGGCTTCCGGCGTGCGATTCTCAGGTACTCCGCGAGCATCCCGATGTAATTCCGCCAGCTGTTCCGCCACGAATGATAGAGCAAATTCCAATTCTTCTGGCTGAGGTCGACGGCACAAGGCTCGTTCCCAAGCGTAAGTGATGGGTACAACAAAATCGGAAACGTCGACCGAATTTGAAGTGGAGTCTTCAGCCGGAGCTGCTGGTGCGCTGGTGTGCGAACGAATCGTCGGACAGTGGCGCAAAACAGTATCCGCCAAGTGGCCCGCCTGTTCCAAGGTGAATTCGCCGTTGAGCATGATCAGTGACTGCGTTGCCACCGTGGAAACGGGTCGCATTTCGCAGTTCGTCTCCATCACCGGCGCATCGAAGGCTTGCAGCATGGCTACTGGCTGCGATCGCCGTGATCGAATGTAGACACTGCGGCGTGTTTGCGATCCGTCCACCACGATTTGTCCAGTATTGTCGACCTTGATCGATAGGGTTGGCCCCAACGCCGTTCGGTTGAGACGGTCCGCAGCAGTTAGCATTCGGTCCCGCACAATTTCTGCGTCTAACCGCTGCAACGATCTCCGACCATAGAAGCGATTTTCGCGGTCAGCGGGCGCTTGTCCGATGCCTCGTTTTGCCTGCTGACGCCACGCCGCTGACGTCATGATCGTCCGATGTAAACGCTTGAGGCTCCAACCTTGTTCGACGAATTCCGCCGCCAACCTGTCGAGCAATTCCGGATGGGTCGGCGGGCTGCCGAGCTTACCAAACTCACCTGGGGTTGGCACGATACCAGTGCCAAAGTGGTGCAGCCACATACGGTTGACCAAGACACGAGCGAGTAACGGATTGCTGGGGCCGGTGAGCCACTTGGCAAAAGCAAGTCGGCGTCCCGTCGTCGGTAACGCGGGGTCGTCCAGTGGGAACTGAGCCTGTTGCCCCTCAGGCTCCGTAACCGTCAGGCCGGCCGGAAAGACTTCTTGTAACGGCTGCTGAAATTCCCCCCGGTGGAACAATCGAGCGAGGGGCGCATTTCCTGGCGATTCATCCAGCAATCGCACGTGCTCTTCGACCGGCTTTTTGCTGCGCATTTCCGCAATTTTTTGGTCAATCTTCGTCAATTCCTCGGCGGCCTGCGGGGAATAAAGGTAAAGCGTTCCAGGTTGCACATCGACACTCGGGTATTTCGCCAACAACGCTACTTGGTCATTGGTACGGTCACCGGCCGGAGTTTGCTGGGCCTTTCGCAACGGTTCCCGCAACAGTTCGTCTTGTTTTTGTAACTCTTTGTTGAGTTCCACCAAGAGATAGGCGTCCTGCTTGGTCTGCCTTTCAGCGACGAGACCCTGGATGGCTGCCTCAATCTCTGTCGCCTTGACCCGTTCCTCCGCTGTGTACAGCGAGACCGTACGCGATGGCGGGGTTTTCCAGTTCTGACAATCGAGAGCGGGCTCAAAGACCGATCGGAGGGCGACATAGTCGAGCTGCGAGATCGGATCGTAACGATGGTCGTGGCATTGAGCACAATGGAGACTTGTACCGAGCAACGCAGTTCCAACGATTTTCAACGAGTCGGACACCACTTTATTGCGTGCCTCGAGAGTATCATCACCACTTCCCGTGCCATCGGCCGACGTTCGAAGAAATCCAGTGGCGGTGAGCAGTTCAATTTGATTCGCGGTCCAGTCGCCTTGCCGTGGCCCTGCCAGCTCGTCCCCTGCGAGTTGTTCGATGACAAATTGATCCAACGGCTTATCGGCATTCAGCGAGCGAATGACGTAGTCACGATATTTCCAAGCCCACGGTCGGTCGACGTCGTCTGCGTTGTAGCCGTCGGAGTCGGCGTACCCTGCGACGTCGAGCCAATGGCGCGCCCAACGTTCGCCGTAGTGATGCGAGCTCAGCAGCAGATCCAGCATTTCGTCAAACCAAGTGGGACGAGCCATGGATTGCCAATGTGCGATTTCGTCGGGGTTAGGAGGCAGCCCGATGAGGTCGAAGTAGGCACGCTTGATCAAAGTCAAGCGGTCGGCTTCCGGTGCAAACGTAAGTCCGGCGGGCATGGCCGTGGCCAATTGGCCATCGATCACGTTGTGATGGCCGGGGTCAGACCGAGTGATGGGTGTGGCGGTAGGAGGTCGTCGAATTGGCTGGTAAGCCCAGTAACTACGATCTTCTTGGCTTAACGGAACTCCAGGTCCAATCGACTCGGGTTCGGGACGCAGGGTAGGGGCCCCGGCGGCGATCCATTGTTGGAGGATCGCAATTTTTTCTGGTGGTACGCGTGCCTCGCCCGGTGGCATTTCTCCGCTTTGCACTAAGCGCAGGAGATGGCTCGACTCAGGATGGCCCACTTGAATTGCGGGCCCCGATTCGCCCCCGCGGAGTAGAAACCGGACTAGCCGTAGGTCCAAGTCTGCTTGGACTTCGGCATTCGCGCCGTGGCAATCGAAGCAATATTCGCGGAAGATTGGCCGGACGTGTGACTCAAAGTGCGGCGTCGAAGTGGGCGTAGGCAGATCAGCACCGAACACGTTCGCGGGAATGATGTTCGCGGATACAACAACGGTTGCGGTGAGAATCTGTCGTGCCAGTATGTGAAAGTGGCCAGTTACCATCGCAAACGCTCGTTCGGTGCGCTTCATTGAGAAGTACCAGTCACCGCAGTCCGTGGCGGGTCGGGTCAATAGATCGTGTGGTGGGCGTGAACTTGAGGATGGGGTCCAGTTTACCTTGGTCTGGCCCGATAAGCAACGTCTTCCCGTGGCGTCACATGTAGGTGGGTGCACGTCAGCTTTTGCGGCCCAGAAAGGGGCCGCAAAA
>JAQCHP010000065.1 GCA_027619595.1 Planctomycetota bacterium | reverse complement strand
CTCAAGATCGGCGAGCAGAGGTCCGTCGCGTCGCGGCAGAACTGTTTCGCCAAACTCCCGACTGGGTCACATTTTTTCGCGAGGTCCTCGGCGTCGAGGGGATCGTGCGGAAACTATTTCCATCGGTCGAAGAACTCGCCTCGTTCGAGCAGTCTGCTGAGTACATCGAACTGCAACAGATGGTAGCTCGCTTACGCAGTGGAAGTGGCGACTCGCAGAGCGGTCGCGAACCAACACGTGTCATCACGGTTCGACTTCCCAAGAGCCTGCATGAGTCGCTTCGCGATGAAGCTCATCAACGAAATACAAGCATGAATAAGCTTTGTATTTCCAAGCTATTGCAGATTGTCGACAACGAATTGATTCCGACCGACGCCGAAGAATACCAGGCCGAAGCTCAGGTAGCTTAGTCCTTGCATAGCGAACCATCAGGGCCCCGAGCCGTAGGGCCCTGTCTGCATAACTCGGCTGACACGCCCCAACCTTCCCCAGGGAACCACGGTGACCTGGAGGATGGTAGGGTCGATTGTTGTCAGTTACTGGAAGGCTGGCTGGTTGGCGGTCCCAAGACCGGCTAAGCTGTCTCTTGCTACGAGCGTACCAGATGGTCGCTGTTTTTATGCAACGGCGGCGTTTCCTGGATTCCAGGCACGTCGTTATGGGCATGAAAGGCAGAGGAAAGTCCGGGCTCCACTGGGCAGGGTGGTCGGTAACACCGACCGGCCGCAAGGCTAGGGAAAGTGCAACAGAAAACATACCGCCACAAGCGATTGTGGTAAGGGTGAAATGGTGAGGTAAGAGCTTACCAGCAGGCGAGGTGACTCGCTTGGCTTGGCAAACCCCACTCGGAGCAAGGCCGAACAGGGAGCACGCCAGACGACTGGCGGCGGGGCGCCCGCTCCGCTATCGACTTCCGGGTAGGCCGCTTAAGGTGCTAGGCAACTCGCATCTCAGAGAAATGACCATCCACTCTCAATTCGGCTGTTATCAGTCGGTGAGGGGGACAGAACCCGGCTTACGGTCCGCTCGTGGCATTTTTTCCCTTCCTTTCGAGAACACGACAACAAGTTTTCGGGCAAGAATCAGACGCGTGCGGACGACTTGCTTTGAACACATTTGATCGACGATCGATCGCGGCGCAGGGTACGAGCCGAGCGACGGGATTCTACCGGGGGTCTCTTCCTTGGTCGGGTGCGCCGGCGTATAGTTGAGTGGTCGGAAATTCCTCCACCTTGCTGGTCCCAGGAGAAGGTACGAAGTTGAAGGACCTTGAACGCACTCGAGTTGCTAGTGAATCTGCGGTTTTAGTTGGAGTTCAACTTAGCGATCGGCCATTTGCGGCCGATCCTCTCGAAGAACTACGCGGGCTTGCTGAGACGGCCGGTGCACAGGTGGTAGGCGAGCTGACACAGCGTCGTGAGCAACCCGACGGTGCCACCTATCTAGGCAAAGGCAAGGTAGAGGAGTTACGTGATTTGGCGGAAGCAGCTTCCGCAGATATTGTCCTATTTGACAACGATCTGTCACCGGGACAGACGCGTTCGCTTGAACAAGCCATCGGCATCAAGGTACTGGACCGTACGGAACTCATCCTAGACATTTTCGCCTCTCACGCTCAGACGTTTGAGTCGCGACTCGCCGTAGAATTGGCTCAGCTCGAATACTCCCTGCCCAGACTGAAACGGATGTGGACCCACCTTTCCCGTTTGAAGATGGGCATCGGCATGCGTGGACCGGGTGAAAAACAGCTGGAAGTCGATCGGCGGCTGGTAGAAAAACGGATTGCTGACCTCCGCGCGGAACTCAAGAAAGTGGAGCGACGTCGCGAGCAGGAGGTTTCTGCACGCCGCAATCATATGACCGTTTCTCTGATTGGATACACCAACGCTGGCAAAAGTACGCTCATGAACCGCCTGACCGGTGCAGGAGTTTACTCGGCCGATCAGTTGTTCGCGACACTCGACACTCGCACTCGCCGTTGGCAATTGCCACACTGGGGACCGGTCCTCTTGTCAGATACGGTCGGATTTATTCGAGACTTACCGCACCATTTGATTGCAAGCTTTCGCGCTACACTGGAGGAGGCCCGTCAAGCCGACCTGCTACTGCATGTCGCGGACGCATCCAATGCAACCGTCCTGACGCAAGTTTCCGCCGTTTTTCGCGTCTTGAAGGAATTGGGAATCGAAGAAAAAGACACTCTGCTGATCCTCAACAAAGTGGACGCCCCAGGAGCAGAACCACTTGCCGAAAGTGTTCGTCAACGTTACCCGAATGCGATATCGGTGAGTGCGCGTACTGGCGAGGGCATGGACTTTTTTGCCCACGCTGTAAGCGATTCACTGAGCCGCAGTTTTAAAGACGTTGATGTGAACATGTCAGTCGCTGCCGGGCGGTGGATGGCCTACTTGGCTGAATACGGCGAAATACTATCAAGAACCTACGGCGATGATGACCGTGTGACTCTACATTGTCGAATTCCCCAACGATATCTCGGTGGCATACGAGACGCCGATATCCACATAACGCTGCGTGAATCGCACGAAACGCCGGGTCCCGTTACGCCACCTATTCCGACACCAGCCACGTTCCTTCCAGAGAAAGGCTCCGTCGACGATGTCGCCTGACCCGATTCCGCTGGACGGGCCCGACGCGCTGCCGGTTCTTTGGCTCGACAATACGTGTTTGGTCGTCGAAAAGCCGAGCGGAATCTCGACACAGGCACCGGGCCAATTCGATTCGGTTGAAGCTCGCGTACGGCGATGGTTAGCAGGCCGCGTGGAGCCCGGGACGGAACCGTACCTAGGGATTCCGCACCGACTCGATCGTTGCACTTCGGGTGTCTTGCTGATGGCGCTGCGTGCTAAAGCGGCCCGAAAGATATCACGACAATTTGAACGGCGAGAAATTAAGAAAAAATACTGGGCACTCGTGGAAGGGAACGTCTCGCCACCGTCGGGCACTTGGCGTGATTGTGTTCGCAAGGTTGCTGACGAACCGCGTGCCGAGATTGTTACCGCTGATGCCTCAGGGGCGCGCGAGGCTGTGCTCGAATATCGCATCGTAGCCAGCCATCCGTCGTATACGTGGCTTGAGCTACAACTCCATACCGGACGAATGCATCAGATCCGTGTACAAGCGGCGACTCGAGCTCATCCAATCGTCGGCGATTTGCTTTACGGCGCAACCACACCTTTCGGACCCGCCGTCGCCGACGCGAAAGAACGTTGGATCGCCCTTCACGCCCATTCACTCGGATTTCGCCATCCCTCGTCCGGAAGCATGTTGACAATTCAATCGGCGATGCCATCGCAGTGGCAAGAGTTAGTTGGGTAGGAACGATGTCTGGTCTCAATCCACCACAGCAAGATGCCGTGAATACCCTTGTCGGTCCGTTGTTGGTCCTGGCGGGGGCCGGGACCGGCAAGACCCGTGTCGTCACCTATCGGATTGCTCGCCTCATAAAAAATGGCACGCAGCCCGACCGAATCCTCGCGGTCACGTTTACAAACAAGGCCGCGAACGAAATGCGCGAACGCGTTACGGCACTTTTGGGAAAATCCCGTAAGCTAAAGCCGGTCGTGACGACCTTTCACTCCCTGTGTGTTCAAGTGCTGCGTCGGCATATAACACGGCTTGGCTATCCGGCGAACTTTGCCATCTACGATCGAGGTGAACAAGAACGTGTGGCGCGGAATGTACTACGGGAACTGAAGGTACCAACAGCCTCGCTTCGTCCAGGAGATCTGCTTTGGCATATTGGACAATGGAAAAATCGCGGAATTGAGCCGAAGTTCGCCACTCAAGAAGCGACGAACGACAAAGAGCATTTGGCAGCCGCAGCATTCCGACGGTACCAGAAATCGCTGGAACTCATGGGTGCAGTCGATTTTGATGACCTGCTGCTTGTCAGTGAACGGCTCTTGAAAGACTATGCCGAAGTACGGGCTTCGGAGTCCGCCCTATTTGACCACATCCTAGTAGACGAATACCAAGACACCAACGGAAGCCAATATCGAATCGTTAAGTCATTGGCGATGCCGCACCGCAATCTGTGCGTCGTGGGGGACGACGATCAAGCCATCTATGCGTGGCGTGGCGCGGAAGTGAAATACATACTCAGATTTCGCAACGATTGGCCCGATGCCAAGGTCATACGATTACAAGACAACTATCGATCTACTGCAGAAATCTTACGTGTCGCCAATCGACTGATTGTCAACAATCGTCAGCGCCACGACAAAAAATTGATTGCGGCTCGACCCAACGGGGAACGGCCCAAAATCATACCCTATAAAGACGAAACGGAAGAAGCCGAAGAAGTTGTGCGGAAGATCCGCTTGAGTATCGAAGGAGGTATGGCTCCCAGCGACTTTGCGATTCTGTTTCGGACAAATGAACAACCACGGCTATTTGAAAATGAACTGCGAGCGATGAAAATCCCCTATTCACTCGTGGGGAGCAAGTCGTTTTACGATCGAAAAGAGGTTCGCGATGTCTTGGCATTCCTGCGAGTACTTTCGCGGCCGCTCGATGATATCGCCCTAGCGCGAATTGTCAACGTTCCCCCGCGGGGCATCAGCGATCAATCGTTGGCCGCGTTACGGCGGCAGGCGGCTTCGGACGGGGTTCCGATGTGGACACTCTTGCAACGAGCCGCTGACATCCCAGGAATTTCCCCCAAGGCAGCCACGGCACTCACCGACTTCCAGGAAATGGTCAGACGGCTTTCGCACAGCGGCAAGTCACGGGGGCCTGCAGAGGTTGTCCAGCACGTGTTAGAACAAGTGCGTTATCGGGACGAACTTGTCCGTCAGTACGACGATCCCAGTCAACTCGCCGCACGCACCGCTTCCTTAGAAGAAATCATCAACTCCGCCGCACACTACGAAGAACACCAAACGAATCCGACTCTGCAGGGCTGGGTTGACCAACTTACCCTGACCGCGACCGACTTTGACAATCAAAATAGCGATCGCAAGCCGCTTGAAGCTGTGACCCTTATGACGCTCCACGCCGCCAAAGGACTCGAATTTCCCCACGTCTTTATGGTCGGAATGGAAGAGGGACTGCTGCCGCACAAACACAGTGTGGAAGAAGATAAAATCGATGAAGAGCGTCGGCTCTGCTATGTCGGAGTCACGCGGGCGCAGGAATCACTTGTGCTTAGCTTGGCGCGCGCACGGCTCAAATGGGGAAAGCCGCGAGAATCACAGCCGAGCCGATTCTTGTTCGAGATCGTTGGCAAGCCATGGGACGGTAAACAGAAACTTGAGCGTTAGCGAAACAGGAAACCAAGAGTCTCGCACTGACTGGGGATGGCGACAAAGACGTCGTAAAAACAACCGATTTTCACGATCCGTCAACCATCGATGATGAACCAAAGTTGAATCATGGTGACGCCGTTGATGAGCATATGCGTCACCGCGCAGGGAAGCCAGCGGTGAGTTCGTTCATAGACGTACCCCAGTCCCAAGGCGAGCAAGAATAATGAAATCGGAGCCGGACCCTGCCCCAAGTGTGCCGCGGCAAAAAATAGAGAGCTGACACCAATTGGCCACCAAAAAGGACGCTGATGTGAGAAATGCGTGCGGTTGGCAGCTGGACCACCCACAAGAATCTCATGGAAACTTAGACGTAACGAGCTTACTCCGTAGCGCCAATCTGCCGCCACGCGCTCCAACCAGCCTTGCAGTACCACTCGAAAAACAAATTCTTCGACCAAGGGGGCGCCCACAACGGCCGCCAAGACGATCGACCAATAGAGACCACTATTTCCATGTTCCACCAAACTCCTAACAAGCGGGTGGTGCGGGGTAGTCGGCCAGAAATTCGCCAATAGGGATTGGACGAAAAGGACAGGTGGGGCAAGGAGACAGTAGGCCTGGAACCCCAACACAACGTCCCCCAGGAAGGAATGCTTTGTATGTCCCAGATCTTGACGGATCGCACCACGCCGAAACAACCAAACACTTCCGCACACCCACGCGGCGATACTGGCAAGGGTCATCGCTATGCAGTCTGCCGATGTGACACGTTTTTCGGGTGCGGACTTTGCATCGAGCGGCACGCTACGCGACGCAACGGATACCGCGTCGGTCGCGGGCGGGGGAGACCCTTGAGCGAAGGCAATTGCCGTGGCCATGGAGAATTGCCAGAAGATCAAAATGACCACCATGTCGAGCAGTCCCCACGGGACATCGCCCCGGGGAACCATCGGAATCCATGGCCGGCCTGGCCGACAATGGGTAAGCAGCAGCCCCCAGGTGATAACCCCCACACAAAGCAAAGTCGACCATTGCAGGAGCACAAAAACGTTTGTCGCTTGATCGTTCATGCGCGGGAACTATTGAGGCGGCGAGCCTGCGGCCTGTGGAATTAACGACGCCGCTTTCAAGACATATTCAAGGCCTGACTGCAAGGTCGAGAACATGGCAGCCACCATGAGCCACCAGCCGAGCGTCGCGAGTTGTGGCGGGACCGCGTCCAAACGGTCATATTGTGTCGTCAGCCACATGGCAAACGTCAAAGCAGCCAATTGCACCACCATCTTTACTTTTCCCGACCAAGAGGCCGAAAAATCTGCCGATTGCTGCTCCAGAAAACTACGTAAGGCGGTCACCAGCAATTCACGGCCGAATACCACAACTGCCATCCACGCTTGCACGCCCGACGCGGGCTCAGCGACCAAAAACGTAAATGTCCCACATACCAACATCTTGTCGACAAAAGGATCAAGGATTCGGCCGAATTGCGTTACCTGATTGTTTCTTCGCGCAAGGTATCCGTCCAACCAGTCGGTTGCCGCGGCGATAAGAAAAACGATCAATGCCACTTGGTACGCCTTGCAGCCAATCAGCACAAATACGATCACCGCGCCGACCAGACGCGCCATGGTGATAATGTTCGGTAGGTTCCACACGGAGAACTTCCTTGTCGTTACAACAATCGCCTAGATAAACAGAACAAACTGCCTGGCTCGTGCCCCGACTAAAGCGGCGCCGCAATGAGATCATAGTCTTGGGAGGCTACAACCTCGCACCGCACGATTTGCCCCGGTTGCAAGCCGTCGCCAGTCACGTAAACCAATCCATCCACATCGGGTGCATCCGCCGCAGTACGACCAATGAATACCCCATCTTGGTCGGGGACAGCCTTATCGAGTAACACATCGACGGTCTGACCGATTCGACTAGCAATCCATTCAAACGCGATTTTCTGTTGGACTGCCATGATTTGCTCGCGCCGTCGTTCTTTAATTTTTTCCTTGAGGTGACCCTCAAGTCGATCGGCCGGCGTGTTGGGCTCCCGCGAATAAGAAAACACACCCAAATGCTCAAATCGCTGCTGCTCGACAAACTCCAATAACTCTTCGAATTGGTCTTCACGCTCACCCGGAAATCCAGTGATTAGGGTCGTTCTTAGCACCAAGTTAGGTATATGATGCCGCAGTAAGCCAATCAACTCAATGGTCTGTTCTCGAGTCACGCGACGCGACATTCGGCGTAGCATTTCGTTGTTGATGTGCTGCAGCGGCATGTCGATATAGGGGAGAATCTTCTTGCTCTTGCCGATCACTTCGGCCAGCGGTGCATCGATGTACATCGGATAGAAATACATCAAGCGAATCCAGTCGACCCCTTCGACTTGCTCTAGTTCTAAGAGTAGATCGCGTAGACGCGGACGACCATAAAGGTCAATTCCATAATACGTGGTGTCTTGAGCCACAATAATTAATTCTCGGGCGCCGTCGGCAACGAGCTCACGTGCCTCGGCGATGATACCTTCGATCGGCTTACTGGCGTGTTTGCCACGCATCATGGGAATGGAGCAAAACGTACAGAGACGGTCACACCCTTCAGAAATCTTCAGATAGGCAAAGTGACGCGGTGTAACGCGCAACCGATTGGTGTCAGGGAGTGCGCGGATCGGAGCGGGCCGAAAAACCGAACGCTGGTCGTCCAAATGACCGACCAAGCGGTCGGCGACTCGGGTCACCTCTTCGCGACCAAATACTCCCACAAGATGGTCAATGTCGGGACATTCGACCAGCAACTGCTCTTTCTGACGTTCGGCCAAGCATCCCGAGACAATCAGCCCGCGGGTCCGCCCCTTTCGTTTGAGCTGTGACATTTCCCGAATCGTGGAATACGACTCGGCACGTGCCTGCTCCACAAACCCGCACGTATTCACAACAACAAAGTCAGTGCCGTCAGGGTCGGCCACCAATTGGTAACCATCCAACTGCAAGAGGCCTAGCATCCGTTCGCTATCGACAAGATTCTTGGGACAACCAAGGCTGACGAACGCATAGCGTCCTTTTACCTTCTTGCCGGTAGTATTCGCGGAGGACTCCGCAGGGACCCCTTCGCAACCAGCCGATGCGCGTTCAATAATGGGTAGCTGAGTCATACGTCTACATGGCCCTGGAGAACTAGCGAGGGAAAGCACCCCATCTTAGCACAGTTGTCCCTTCATAGCAGGTCATCCCACGTCGATCCGCCAATTCTGTACTAGATTATGGCGGACATTCAGCATTTCCTGCCAAATCGCCACCTCCTAACATGTTCAACTAAAGCGGCATTCGGTGGGGTTGCTGCCGGTCCCAGCGGCGTTCGCTAGACTGACTCGTCTCGCCCAACCCAACGAAGTCCTAGGCCGCGGTGGCCAGTGACGGAGTCGAGACAACGCTGTGGAAACCAATCGGTCATGAACAAGTCCGAAATGTCGACCAACGCAATGACGAATCCGCCCCAAATTATCGCACATCGCGGGGCGTCGGGATACTTGCCAGAGCACACGTTGCCCGCCAAAGCGTTGGCACTCGGCATGGGCGCTGACTTTCTAGAACAGGACATCGTGTTGACCCAGGATGGCCAGCCGATCGTGCTTCACGACATTTATCTAGACACCGTCACAAACGTCGCGGCGAGTTTTCCTGGGCGGCAGCGTGCAGACGGTCGCTTTTATGCCCTTGATTTTACGCTGGCAGAGATCCAATCACTGCTCGTACATGAACGCACCGACCCACGAACCGGTACTCCCGTCTTCCCGCACAGGTTTCCCGTAGATCAGGCCTTGTTTCGCATTCCGACGCTAAGCGAGGAAATTGAATTTATTCAAGGTCTCCAGTGCAGCACACAGCGGAAGGTGGGAATTTATCCGGAGATCAAGGCGCCCGCCTGGCACCGGGAACAGGGGCACGATATCAGCCGCGTTGTGTGGGATACACTGCGTCACTATGGATACGAAGATTTGCAGAATCCGATCTTTGTGCAGTGCTTTGACCCGGTCGAAACGCGGCGCTGGCGCGAGGAGTTTGGCTCCCGTTTGCCGCTGATTCAGCTATTACCGGAGGAGACTACCGCGATTCCCGGTACCATACCTTCCCTGCTCACGCCAACGGGACTAAAAAATGTCGCGCAATACGCGCAAGGAATCGGACCTGCCATCGGACAAGTCATGACTCTCAACGGATCTCAGGTCGAAGTAACCGACCTTACCAAGGTCGCCCATGATACCGGACTTTTAGTCCACACGTACACAGTTCGTCGAGATTCGCTACCGAGTTTCGCACAAGACCACGATGAGTTGCTTGACATGCTGGTGGTGCGGGCCAAAGTCGATGCTTTTTTTACGGACTTTCCTGACTTGGCATTTCGTTGGAGAGCGAATCGGTTCAGTCCGCACCCCGTACGAAAGTATTAGCGCGCTTTTCTCGCCCGGTCGTTGTCGGCGGACCGTGTCCGGAAAATACAACCGTTTCGTCCGGCAGTGAGTAGAGCTGCGTCCGAATCGACTGTTTCAACTGCTCAAAACTGCCGCCAGGAAAATCGGTTCGTCCGACACTCCCCTGAAACAATACATCCCCCCCTAACACAAAGTTGGGAGATGTCTGTCGACAGACATAAACGACGTGTCCCGGGGAGTGGCCCGGCGCTTCGCGCACTTCAAATTCCCACCCATCGGCAGTAACGAGGTCACCCTGTTGTACAAGTTGATCGGCCGGCGGACTCGTTACCGGTAGGCCAAAGGCGGCCGAGAGGTTCTGAACGGGATCAATGAGCATCTCCGCATCACCGGCACCGACCAGCAGCGGGGCTGCAGGCCACTTCGCCTTAAGAAACTCATTACCAGCAATGTGGTCCGCATGGCCGTGGGTATTGAGGATCAAGACCGGCGTGAGCCGCTCCATTTCCAGGAGTTCGAGGACCGATTCGATTTGTAGGCCAGGATCGACAACCACGCATCGATCGTGATCGGGCCAGCACAACACATAGCAGTTTTCGGCAAACTCCGTCGAAACGTGCGTCCACAAACGTACTTGGTCGAGAGGTATGGCCATGAGGTATCCATCAAAGAGGGAATCGGGCCGTACCGCACCACGCCGTCCGACCCCAAAAAATACCAGTTTGGCTCGTCCGTGCAAAGAACCACAAAAGCGAACGGAGCGTGAATTTCTATCGGCTGCACTCTTGTCACGCAAGCCGGTTTCGTGGGCCGGATGAAACGGTTACGTAAAGGCGGTCCACCTCAGAAATGTCTGTGATTTTTTTCTGCAAAAATTGGCGATATCTTCCCTTAGCTTGCATGGCTGGTTGGCTCCGTATTCGAGGATTCAGCCGGAAACGAGCGTTCCCAGATACGTCACAATGGACTATGATGTATCGCAGGAAGTGCCATGGCGGGCATCCATTCGGGCGAGACTTAACGGAAGAGGAGCTGTCTCGATGTCGATTCATAATTGGCCAAGATTTATTGCGGCCGTCGTCGGTCTGACGCTAGCAACCGGGGCAAGCTCAACTTTCGGACAAGCGGCGAAGCGTCCGCAGTTGGATGAGCCCGTTTACCGCGTCACCTCAAAATTGCCCGTCGCCGACCAAATCTCCGTGAAAAACACGGCGGATCCGGTCGTGTCGCACCCGCTTGATCCAGCGATCGAGATGGCGCACAAGGCAAAAATCGCCATCGACCAGAACGTGCGGGATTATACCTGTACCTTAGTGAAACGGGAACGTGTCTCCGGCAAACTGTTCGACCCGGAATATATGCACGCGAAGATTCGTCAGGCTCAACACGAAAACGGGGAGCTCAAGGAACCATTCAGCGTTTACCTGAAGTTCCTCAAACCGGCCAATGTTCGCAATCGACAGGTCATTTACGTCGAAGGCGAAAATCAGGGGAACATGATTGCGAAAGAATCAGGGCTCACTGGCCGGCTGGTTGGCAAGGTGGAACTTCCTCCGACCGGTATGATGGCAATGAGGAACAATCGCTACCCGATCACCGAAATAGGCATCCGTACGTTAGTCGAACGCTTGATCGAAAAAGGGGAACGCGATCGGAAGATCGGCCCCTGCGAAGTTCGTTTTCTTAGTGGCTCCAAGGTGGGCGATCGAACATGTACCTGCTTAGAGGTCATCCACCCGAAGTGCCAGGCTCCCTACGATTTCCACAAAGCACGCATCTTTATTGACGACGAATACAGTATGCCGATCCGTTACGAGGCGTATTCTTGGCCTGAAAGAGCTGATCAAGAACCCGAGTTGTTGGAAGAATACACCTATCTTAACATCAAATTCAACGTGGGCCTTACAGACGCTGATTTTGATGCTGCCAATCCGTCGTACGGTTTTTAGGCAGACGCGATCTCAGCGATTGGCAAGATATGTGGGTGACCCTGTGTCCCTTTAGCGGCGGGAAGCCTGCACGAGTTCAGCGGCACCTTGGTCGAGGAGCTGCTTTGCCACATGCCTACCGAGCGCGTCCGCATCGGCCATCGCCGCGTCGGATTCAGCAAATAGGTGCGGCGTCCCCGATGGGTGAAGTACCACTCCCGTCAACCGCAGTTGGTGCGAATCGGAAGTGCCTACTTCGGTCAGACGCGCCCAAGCAGCGATCGGTGCGAGACACCCCCCCTGAAGCGCCGCGAGCAGCGATCGCTCGGCCGTGGACGCCGCGAACGTAGGAGCATGATGCAATAATTTCGCGGCCGCTTCCGCCACAGCATCGTCCTCGCGCGCCTCCAAACCGAGCGTCCCCTGTCCGACCGCAGGCAACATGATGTGCGGCGGAAGAACCTCCGTGGCTTCTGCGTGCAATCCCAGCCGTTCGAGCCCGGCTGCCGCCAGAATAATGGCATCAAATTCGCCTTCTCGCAATTTCCGCAATCGCGTGTCGACGTTTCCACGTAAATCACTGATTGCAAAGTCCGATCGGACTGCCAGAAGTTGGGCACGACGACGAGGACTACCAGTACCAATCCGGGCGCCATGGGGCAAATTGACTAGTTGTTCACCACGGTCGCATACGACTGCATCAAAAGGGTTCGCGCGTGGTGGTGTGCATACCAATCGAAGGCCGTTGGGCAGACGTGTGGTCAGATCTTTGAGACTATGCACCGCCAGATCGATCTCGTGTCGCAGCAGCGCTTCTTGTATCTCTTTAGTAAACACTCCCTGCGTGCCCAAACCTGCAATGGGGCCGCTCGTACGATCGGCATGTGTCGATATTTCAACTAACTCACAGGGAATCCCGGCATCCATCAGCTGCTGAGCAATGCCGCCAGACTGAGTTCTCGCTAATTGGCTTCCACGCGTTCCGATCCGCAGCACCTTGGTGTTCACGGTTTATCTTTCTCTAGTTTTCAGGGGAGTAAGTCGATTACTTGCCGACCCAACGGCTTTGTGGAGGAGTTCCGCGGCGGGCCTATTGGAATTGACCGGGTGGTGAATTTTATCCTGAATGAGGTGATAGGGGATTGTCGCCAGGCATCGCGCGAGCAACCACCAGAGCGGTCACGCTAGCAGCCCCAGCGGCGAGTAGCGCGCGTGCCGCCTCGTTGAGCGTAGCGCCCGTGGTCATAATGTCATCGACGACCGCAATGGAGCGACCGCAAATGACCTGGGGATTCCGGACTCGCATCGCCTGGTGAAGATTCCCCGCACGAGCAGTTCGCGCGAGGTGGCTTTGCTTTTGCGTCATTCGGTGCAGCGTGAGGAGGGGACGCACGGTCGACTGTGCAAAATAAGTACCGAGGCACTCTGCCAGCTGCAACGGCACGTCCTGCTGGGTTTGTATCCGACGCCACCAGTGGCGGGGGACGGGAGTTAGTAAATCGGGCAGTTTTTCGACCTCGGTTCTCAAATGATTTCCCCACAGCTTACCAATGGCCCAAACCAAGGGCCGTTCGTGAGCCTTTTTCATTCGGATCACGGCCTGCCGAAGTTCGCCGCGATAGGCACCTAACGGCGGAGAAACGGCTTGAAATCGAAATTTCCGCTTCCGGCAATCGGTACAAGCCTGACGGCCATCCTGGCTGGTCAGGGTCTGGCGACCGAATAGGCCACACCGGCTGCAGGCAGCGTTAGATGCGTTTCTCATCCGAATTCGGCACACATGACACAGGAGTCCGCCTGCATCGTCGGCCGATTCGACTCCACAAAACGGGCAAGATGGGGGCAGAAGAAAATCGATAAGTAAGGGCACGCCGCGTCGACAAGCGTTCCATGCAGTCTCAAGTCTGAGAGGCAGCCGTTGCATCAAAAATCAACCATCCGAAAGTGCCACAAAGGAACCGCCATCGTAACAGGCGTCGGATGCCCGGGGCAGATGTGTCTTGACCATGGAGTTGCCGATCGCATAGGTTAGGCCCCGAGGTAAGGGCCACGCATGGAAAGAAATGGCCAGCGCTGCGCAACGCATCAAGTGCCACGCGACGTCTGGACGAAAGGAGTCGAACTTGGGGCTGATTGACCGATACGTTTTTGCGACGTTCTTACGAGTTTTTCTCATCTGTTTTGCCGGACTCTTCGGCATGTACGTTGTAGGAGACTTTGTTAACAACCTCAATGAGTTTCTCGATCCCCGCGTCTCAGCGAACGGACTATTATCTGCACTCATTCGGTATTACGGTCCCTGCCTCCCTTGGTTCTTCGATATCACGGCTGGAATTGCCGCCTTGGTGGCATCCGTATTCACGGTGACTTGGCTCCAGCGATACAGTGAGATGACCGCGTTGATGGCCGCCGGAATCACTCGATGGCGAATCGTGCGACCGTTGATAGTGGCGACCGTGTTGGTGAGTGGCGCCGCGGCGGCCAATCGCGAATGGGGGATGCCTCGATTTGGCGACAGCTTAAGTCGAAACATTCAGGACCTCGTCGGCAACCGCAAACAACGTTTGCATCCGGCGCGAGATCGCCTCACGCAAGTCACCTTAGCGGGCGAGGAAGTTCTATTGAGCGAGCAACGTATCGTAGCGCCCCGCTTTGAACTGCCGCCCCATTTTGGATCATGGACCGGACAGCTCAAGGCCCGTTTTGCTGAGGCGCTGCCAGCAACCAACGATCATCCTGCCGGTTACTTACTCCAAGAGGTAGCTTGGCCAGACGGAGTCGTACCTAGCACAGACGTACAGTGGGGCGAGGCAGTGGTACTCTTCACGCCAAGTGCTCATGCGTGGCTGACGCGCGATCAATGCTTCCTGGCGAGTAACGTACCACTCACCCAGTTGGCCGGAGAATCATCCGCGAACCGGTTTGCCTCCACCGGCCAAATACTGCGAGAATTGCACAATGCAAGTGTCGACGTAGGGCGCGACGCAGTCGTCACCTTGCACGCTCGATTTGTTCAACCATTACTGGATATGGCCCTCTCGTTTGCGGGACTCGGGATCATTCTGCACCGAATTGCGAGGAATGTTTTTGTGGCTTCCGGTTATGCCATGCTGCTGGTGGCGGTCCATTTTGGTGTGACCTTGGCGTCGCACAGTCTGGGAGTCGGCTTCCTCATCAGTGCCGCCTTCGCTGCGTGGTTGCCCGTGATGATCATGATCCCGTTGGCATTTTGGTTGAGTACATCGCTCAGCCGGTAACGCCTTCCTCCTCAGTGGCACGCCCGGGTATCGAATGGCGGAGGAACGTGCGACAATTGGTGCGTACGGAATACGGAACACCAGAATTTCTCGGATCAGGGTGCTGAATCGTCCGACCGCGACCGACAGGAATTCCCACATAACTATGACCGGAATGCCTCGACCTGACCTATTTGGTTCTTGGGCTGCTCTTGCGGAATCGCACGTAAATGCGGAAGGATTGGTTCTGTACCCCACTTATGGATGCTGGGAGCCGGTCCGTGATGTTTGGCGAATTTACCTTCACGGCGCCCATTTTGAAGGTAGTCAGGGCACACTTCGTCAGCGATTATTAGTGCGGTTTATCCGACGTTTCCTGAAGGTACCGCCGGCCGCCATCGATCGGGAGCTGTTTGAACGGCGAGTCGTCCCATTTTTTCGGGAAGGGCGGCCGCAAGCGCGCGTGCGGGTGGAAATCCAGCCCGACGTATTCACACATCTGACTGGCAATCTGCGGGACGGCCGCCTCAAAGGTGTCTGGGAGATTCCCGGGCCCCTGGTGCGAGAATTACAGCAGGATGGTTGTATTTCGCAGGGTTGGCTGAAATGTACTGCCCATTTGGAAGACCAGCCTTCTCTGAGGTGCGATGGTCGAGTCCAATTAATCCCTCCTCAGGGCGTCTCGATCATTTCAGATATTGATGACACAATCAAGGTTTCCGAGGTCGCTAACCGTCGTGCTCTCTTGAAAAATACGTTTTTGCATGAATTTCACGCCGTACCAGGAATGGCCCGGGTTTACCGCCGGTGGTCGGAGTGCGGAGCGACGTTTCACTACGTATCGTCGAGTCCCGCGCCGTTATTCGAACCGCTTCGTGTGCTGATGGCAACGGAAGAATTCCCTCTGGGGTCACTCCATTTGCGGTCCCTCTACCTGCATAACGCCAGCCTTTTGCAATTACTCGTGACCAAACCGTCGAGCAAGCGGCGGATGTTGGCTGAACTCATTCGTGCTTTCCCTCAACGGCAGTTCGTACTGGTAGGTGATTCCAGCGAACGGGACCCCGAAATCTACGGTTCTTTAGCCCGACGTATCCACCCCCGCGTGCATCGGATCTTGATACGTCGCACTTCTGGGAAGAGGCTTCATGCCGAACGCTGCCGTCGGGTTTTTCGGGGGGTACCGTTCGATCGATGGAGCATTTTCCAAGAGGCCCCCCAATTGCTCGACCTGCTTAATCCTCTCGACCTGACTCGATTGGACCGAGCATCGACAAGTGGCTTCATTGAGCGAACGATTTAAAATGAAATTGTCGGCCTGCGAAATTCCTAACCGTAAAAATCCTCCGTACAAAAAATAGGCCGACCGAACCAAGGGGCGTGTGCCCAGGAACCCCTTACAGGGCCGTTCTGCGTATTTCCTGGGAAAAGTAGCCTTTCAGCCCCTCTTGCGGAAGTTACCTCCGCCCGGCACAATGAGCGGTTTGGTTCCCCAGTGATTCGATTCCCCTTACCCCGCGCATGGGCGCACCCCGCTCGTGCGGTGGCTCGGTGAGGTCGATCCGTCCAAGAACAGCGTCCGAAAAAAAGCGGAGACGAGTACATTTATGGCGCATTACATTGGTCCTAAGGCACGCATCAATCGTCGGCTTCGTGCTCAGGTTTACGAGAGCAGTGGAGCCGTGCGGGCTTCGGGACGTCGCGAGCACCCACCAGGAATGCACCTGCGTGCTCGTCGCCCCTCGAACTACGGACTGGGGCTGTACGAAAAGCAAAAGATTAAACATTATTATGGACTGGGCGAGCGCCAACTTCGTAGGTTGTTCGATAAAGCTGGACGTACCAAGGGGAATACAGGACAGCAGTTACTGCTGCTTTGTGAACGCCGGTTAGACAACGTGGTACGCCGGGCCGGGTTCACGAACACCCGCTCTCAGGCTCGACAGGGGGTTGTCCACGGTCACTTTCAGGTTAACGGAATTAAAGTCAACAAGCCGTCGTACTTGCTCCGCCCAGGCGATGTGATCACAGTGCGCCCTCGCAAGAACTTGCAACTCAACTACCAGGGGCATTTCCAAGAGCGTCCGGCGGAATCGCTGGATTGGTTGGCCGTCGATGCAGAGACATTGCGGGCGACCATGCAGGGATTGCCTGGACCAAGCGATATTAGCCTGCCGGTGGATGCCAATCTCGTCGTGGAATTCTTGTCACGATAGAACGGCGCAACCAACAGAACGGCGCAACAGAACTCCGGCCACATCGGATTGTAACATCCCAACGGCGGTGCCCACATGAAGCCCGCTAGAGGAAGTATGACGAGCCGTGGTGCTTAACCGGTAGTCTCTATCGGTAGCCTTGTCCGGTCGTGCGATTGTTCGAGTACCGGCCTTGAGTACGGAACCGTAGTCGTGAGGGGAGCCAGCCAAGAATAATGCACACGAAGTTATTGGTTTTGGGCGGCGGGCCCGGAGGTTATGCAGCCGCTTTCCTCGCGGCGGATGCCGGGCTAGAAGTCACGTTGGTCGAACAAGAGCCCCGACTGGGCGGCACTTGCCTGTTGCGTGGATGTATTCCGAGTAAAGCGCTGCTTCATGTTGCGCACGTTATGTCGGAAGCTCGCTCGCTCGGATCGGAGTGGGGTGTTTCGTATGGCGCACCCCAGGTCGATCTGGCAGCGCTTCGCGCACGCAAGAGCCTCGTGATCGAACGCATGAGCGCCGGATTGCGACAACTTGCGAACCGGCGCAAAGTGCAAGTGATCCAAGCACGCGGCACGTTTGAAAACTCGACCACATTGCGACTCGAAGGAGAAAACGCCTCGATCCCGAATGAACGTTTTCTGACGTTCGATTCATGCGTCGTGGCCACGGGATCTCAGCCAGCCATCCCTCCGTCGTTCGCCATAGATTCGCCACGTGTGATGGACTCCACGCAAGCACTTGAACTTGACGAGATTCCAGCCCGATTGCTCGTCGTGGGCGGCGGATACATTGGACTCGAGATGGCGACCGTTTACGCGCAACTGGGGTCGCAGGTGAGTGTGGTCGAATTGACCGACGGTCTTTTGGCCGGTGCGGATCGGGACCTCGTGCGACCGTTGCAAAAACGGTTGGAAAAGCTGTTCGAGGGCAGGATTTATCTCAATACGCGTGTCGGATCCCTAGGCGACCGCGGGCATGAAATTGAGGTCGCATTTGAAGGCCCACAAAAATTTGGCAGAGAACTGTACGATCGAGTATTAGTCTCCGTAGGGCGTAAGCCAAATACAAAGGGCTTTGGCCTGGAGAAGACACAGGTACGGCTCGATGCACGAGGCTTCATCGTTTGCGACGCTCAACAACGAACCGGTGATGACCGAATCCTGGCGATCGGAGACGTTGCCGGTGAGCCGATGCTAGCCCACAAAGCCTCCCACGAAGCAAAAGTGGCTGTCCAGACAGTCTTGGGGCATGCCGCGGCATTTGAGCCAGCAGCCATCCCGGCCGTTGTATTCACCGACCCAGAAATCGCCTGGGCAGGGCTGACAGAAACTCAGGCCAAAGTGCAACAACGCGAAGTTGAAGTGGCCACTTATCCTTGGGCCGCCAGCGGACGAGCCCAGGCACTAGGAATCACCGAAGGATTCACCAAATGGATTATCGATCCGCAAACCGAACGGGTCTTGGGCTGTGGCATGGTCGGGAGCGGTGCTGGCGAGCTCATTGCCGAAGCTACGCTTGCCATTGAAATGCAGTGCGAAGTGGAAGATATTACGGAGACAATCCACCCACATCCTACATTAAGCGAAACCGTGATGAACGCCGGAGAAGTCTTTTTCGGTACGGCCGTCGAGATCTATAAACCAAAACGCACAGTCGACACGAATTCCGCAGGCGTTACGGTCCAGAAATAACCGAGGAATAATCGGCCTTTACTCGCACCGCAATCGCGAAAACAATAACGTTGGCGGACAGCTTGCCCCGGGTGGCAGCTCCCCATGGATTGACTCGGTTTGGGTCGAAACGAAGGTACTTAACCTTCCAGTCCTAACGAGGTGAACATGTCTGACATTGATGCACAACTCTTGACCGAAGGGGAGTCACCAATCGAGTCGGTAGCCAATCCCGTCGATAGTGATCCACAAGAAACCCAGGAGTGGCTGGAATCACTGCAATACATCTTGGAAACGCGGGGGGCGGAGCGGGCTCAGTTTCTGTTAGCACGACTGGCAGAACAAGCGGCCGTACGGGGCGTTCGAGCCGTCGACACGATCGCCACTCCTTACGTCAACACCATCCCCACGGATCGTCAGCCGCGGTATCCCGGCAATCGCGAAATTGAACGGCGCATCAAAAGTATCATCCGCTGGAATGCAATGGCCATGGTGGTTCGCGCGAATCGCGAGTCCGACGGTATCGGTGGCCATATTTCGACCTACGCCTCAGCCGCCACGCTGTATGAAGTGGCTTTCAATCATTTTTTTCGAGGCCGCGGAGCGTCGGGCTACGACGGAGACCAGATCTATTTTCAGGGACATGCCTCACCGGGGATCTATGCCCGCGCTTTTGTGGAAGGTCGCCTGACCGAAGAAAATCTCGTCAATTTCCGGCGTGAATTACAGCCAGTCCGCGGGCTATCTTCCTATCCTCATCCTTGGTTGATGCCCGACTTCTGGGAGTTCCCCACCGTCTCCATGGGCTTGGCGCCGATCATGGCCATCTACCAGGCACGCTTTAACCGGTATCTGGAAGACCGCGGGTTGTTAGATACCAGTCGCCAGCGGGTATGGGCGTTTCTCGGTGATGGAGAATGTGACGAACCCGAGACACTGGGGGCCATCACGCTAGGGTCGCGTGAAAAGCTGGATAATCTCGTTTTCGTCATCAACTGCAATTTGCAGAGGCTTGACGGTCCCGTCCGGGGCAATCACAAGATTATTCAGGAATTGGAAGGGATCTTTCACGGAGCCGGCTGGAATGTCATCAAAGTCGTTTGGGGAGATGATTGGGACCGCCTGCTGGCGAGAGACCACACCGGACTGCTTGTGAAACGCATGGGCGAAGTCGTCGACGGACAGTACCAAAAGTATACCGTGATGCCAGGAGCCTACATCCGCGAACATTTCTTTGGCAAGTATCCAGAACTGTTGGATCTCGTGAAAGACTATTCGGACGATCAGCTCGAAAGATTGCGCCGTGGTGGCCACGATCCGGAAAAGGTTTTTGCGGCGTATCAGGCGGCCGTCAATCACCGTGATCAGCCAACTGTGATTCTGGCGAAAACAATCAAAGGGTATGGACTGGGCGAATCGGGTGAAGGACGAAACGTCGCACACAACAAGAAGAAAGCCAACGAAGAGGAGTTACGCGAGTTCCGTAGCCGGTTCGGCATCCCCATTTCTGACGAAGAGGTGGCGCGAGCACCTTTCTATCGGCCGCCCGACAATAGCTATGAAATGAAGTACCTCCGCGAGCGGCGCGAGGAACTAGGCGGTTTCGCGCCAAGCCGACCTACCGTTCACCCGACGTTACCCGTTCCTGAATTGGAACCACTCCTGGAAGGTACGCACGGACGAGCCGGCTCGACCACCATGGCTTTTGTGCGACTGCTGAGCAAGCTCTGCAAGGACCCGCAAATTGGTAAACATATCGTACCGATTGTGCCCGACGAATCCCGCACGTTCGGTATGGAAGGCATGTTCAAAGAAATCGGTATTTACGCGCACTGTGGACAATTGTACGAACCGGTCGACTCGGACCAAGTCATGTACTACCGCGAGGCCAAGGACGGTCAAATTCTGGAAGAGGGAATTACGGAAGCCGGATCCATGGCGTCATTCAACGCCGCCGGTACCGCCTACAGTACCCATGGCGTGCCGATGATTCCGTTCTTTATTTATTACTCAATGTTCGGGTTTCAACGAATCGGTGACTTGATTTGGGCCGCTGCTGACATGCGCGCCAAAGGGTTCTTGATCGGCGGTACGTCCGGACGGACGACACTGAATGGCGAAGGATTGCAGCACCAAGACGGACATAGCCTGTTAAATGCAATCGCGTTTCCAACGGTGCGGGCCTACGATCCGGCCTACGCCTACGAAGTGGCTGTGATTGTGCAACATGGCCTCGATCGCTTGTACCAGGCGGGCGATACGGCTATCTACTATATCGCCGTAGAAAATGAAAATTACGATATGCCTCCCATGCCCGAAGGGGTGCGCGAAGGGATTATTCGTGGTATTTACCCGTTGTCACGCGTCGATGCCGGTCACGAAGCGCCAACCGTTCAGCTGTTGGGTAGTGGCCCCATCCTGCGATCGACTTTGGAAGGGCAAAAAATCTTGGCGGAGAGGTTCGGTATTAGCAGTCAAGTTTGGAGCGTCACGAGTTTTACACAACTGCGGCGTGAAGCGGCCGAATGCCAGCGTTGGAATATGCTGCATCCTCACGAATCGCCGCGACGCTCCTACCTGCAACAGGTCATGGAAGGGGTCAGTGGGCCGTTTATTGCCGCATCGGACTATGTTCGCGCACTCCCGGAACAATTGTCACCGTTCCTGCCCGAACCACTCTTTGCACTCGGGACGGATGGTATGGGACGTAGCGAAACTCGTATCGCATTACGTCGCCATTTTGAAGTCGATGCCCAATTTGTGGCGCTCGCGGCAATCTATCAGTTGAGCCAGCGGGGGACCATCCCGGTCGATCGCGTGGCTCAGGCTATCCGCGAATTGGAGATCGATCCGGATAAAGTCAATCCACTTTTCGCGTAGGACGACAGACATTTATGACGATCGAAGTGAAGCTACCGAGCTTGGGCGAAGGTGTCGAATCGGGTGACGTCGTCGACATTAAGGTATCCGAAGGGGATGTGATTACCAAGAATCAGGGGATCTTGGACTTAGAAACCGATAAGGCAACGGTCGAAGTCCCCAGCGCCCATGCCGGCAAGGTCGTTAAGGTACACGTCGCGAAAGGACAAACGATCAGCGTCGGCGCGGTTCTACTCAGCTTGGAAGGGAGCACCGCTCCAGCGACTCCTAACCAACCGGGGCCGAAAAAGCCGGCCGCGGTCGCCAATGCACCAACACCGTCAACTCCTGCTGCCAAAACGGAGCCCGTTGCACCTGCACCCCCAGCCCCACCGATTGTCCCCGCAACCACAGTAGGTCAGGCAAAAACCGAATTCCCCTCGAGTGCTTCATCAAGAGCTGTAGCCCCGGTCGTCGTAGCCTCGGACTCTTCATCGACATACAGCGAAGTCCCAGCTGCAGGCCCGGCCGTGCGACGCTTCGCACGTGAGGCTGGCATCGACTTGACGCGAGTTTCTGGCTCCGGGTCCGGCGGGCGCATTACACGTGACGATGTGCTTGATGCGGTACGCAGCGGAGGGATTACGCCAGCGACTCCCCCTAGTCCTGTCAAAACGCGTGAACAACAGGTCACGACGGTCGTCACTGAGTCGGTTGCGGACCCCAATGACGGCTCGGGCGCCGATAAATGGGGTCCTGTCCGCATCGAGCCCATGTCGCGTGTCCGTCAAACAATTGCCGCAAAAATGCACCAATCGTGGTCGACGGTGCCACGAGTTACCAATTTTGATGACGCAGACGTCACCGAATTGGAACGCCTGCGGCAAGCCAGTAAAAAAGACTACGAAAAATCGGGAATCAAACTGACGTCGCTCCCTTTCGTCATCAAAGCGGCCGCGATGGCCTTACAGAACCATCCGTTACTCAACGCCTCGATCGACCTAGAACGTCAGCAAATCGTTTTTAAGAAGTATTTTAATATTGGAATCGCCGTCGATACCGACCGCGGACTCGTTGTTCCCGCGCTGCGTGCAGCAAATGAAAAATCGGTGGCCGAAATTGCGAGAGATTTAGGCGTAATGGCTGAGCAATCGCGTGAAAATCAGTTTTCACTCGAAGACCTCCGTGGTGGCACGTTCACGATCAGCAATTTGGGAGCGATTGGTGGCACATACTCAACACCCATCGTAAATGTCCCGGAAGTCGCCATCTTACTGATTGGCCGTGCGCGGAAAATGCCTGTCGTACTGCAAGACGAAATTCAGATTCGGCTCATGATGCCGCTGAGCCTGTCTTACGATCATCGGCTAGTCGATGGCGGCGCCGCAGCGCGGTTCCTGAACGAGGTGATCGAATACCTAGCAGCGCCCGGGCGCCTATTGCTCGCACCCTAGGGCGGCTGCGACTTGTGAGTCGCATTACGAGCAATCAATAAGGCTTACGCGGTTGCGCTGAGTTATACGTCGTTTCCCATACGACACCGCCATGCATCACGATAACTCGAGAGTGTCCAACAAGATGCCAAGGGGCGTGCATGCGACGTCTCACACCACACAGCAAGGCTTTCCCGGCCCGTCTTTTATACTTATAAGTCATTGGGGAATCGGGCAAAAAAGTGACATTCGGCAAGAGATTTGCGCTGTCATGTAATTTAGAATTGGCTGCCATAATTACATGATGGAGCGAATTGATGTGACCCTGACGTGGGATCGCCCACCAAGCGAATCTCGACGTACATGCGATCCGAGTCACCGTCAAGCCGCCTTAGGTACGCCCTTCTTTACCGACGGTCACCTACTACGTCGTGCTGGTGGAAGAAGTCGATGGTCCCAACGACGGTACCGACGTATCGTGGTTGCTGATCACGTCGTTGCCAATTGATTCGTTCAAAGACATTCAACTCGTGATTGTTTATTATGTCGCGAATCCGAAGAATGACAGTCTTCTCCATCCCTGGATGGCCTTCGGACCGGGAACTTGACGTACTTATGAATAAAAGACGGGCCAGGAGACCCGTCCTACGGGAGAGTCCGACAACATCCTAGAGCGGTTTCAGGTCGCCACAGTGCCAACCGTTTGGCAGCAGCGCACCTTTCAACACGACGGGAATCCCATCCCGAATCATACACAGGTCGTGGTCGGCGGAATCGACAAGCCCGTGCGGATTACTGATCCGCACGTCATTTCCTATTCGGCAATTCTTGTCGACGATAGCCCCCTCGATGACACACCTTTCACCAATGGCAACCGACGGTTGAAAGTGGGCCAAATCGACGGCCAGTTCCGCGTTAGATTGATACGAGTCAGCCCCCATGAGAATGGAGTTTTGAATTCGAGTTCCCGCTCCAATGGTACAACGTAGGCCAACAATACTGTTTTCAATCATGGTTCCCGGACCGATCACGCATCCATCTGCTACTAAACTACCTCGGATCGTAACGTCGTGAAGTCGTGAGGGCGGCAGAAATCTTGCACGCGAATAAACGGGCGCTTCAACCGACGCAAATGAAAACGGAGGAGTCGGCGAAGCCAGCGCCAGATTGGCATCATAAAAGGCGCGGATGGTTCCAATGTCTTCCCAGTACCCATCAAAAAGATGCACTTGTACATGCCGACTGCGAATAGCCGCTGGAAATATCTCCTTGCCGAAATCGTGATAGGTTGTTTTACTCAACACATCAAACAACGTGTTTCGATTGAAGATATAAATACCCATACTCGCCAAACAATCGCGTCCTTGACTTTGAATTCCCTGGCTATCGATCCAGGCCGGATCCATCGAAACCAGATTGATTTCTTGGTCCGTCTGCGGCTTTTCCAGAAATCCAGTCACCCGTCCTGCTGCATTTACCTTCATAACTCCTAATGATCGAGCCGCTGAGCGATCGACGGGCAGCGCGGCAATCGTCACGTCTGCTCCACTTTCCGCATGAGTGCGAATCATGTCACCATAGTCCATCCGATACAGTTGATCGCCCGACAAGATCAGCACGTGCTGAACGTCGGCACCCTCCAGATATCGAACGTTTTTGCGGACGGCATCGGCCGTACCCTGATACCAATCTGTTGCGCTATCCATCGTTTGTTGAGCCGCCAGCAGCTCAACAAATCCCTCTGAAAATGGGTCGAATTGATAGGTCCTCCGGATATGTCGATGCAGGCTTACGGAGAGAAACTGCGTCAGTACGTAGATCTGGTTGATTCCGCTGTTGATGCAATTCGACAAGGGGATATCGATGAGACGATACTTTCCCGCCAAGGGCACAGCCGGCTTGGATCGATACCGTGTAAGGGGCAGCAGACGGGTGCCCCGGCCACCTCCGAGAACTAACGCAACAACGTGACGCATGGTAAATCTATTTCCCACAACGTGAATTGGAGCCGAAAACGGAACGCCCCCGTGCCGACCACTTATAGACCACTGTCGCGAGTTTCACAAGCATATGCGATTTCGCTAACCCGCCAGTCAAATCCGGTCGGCAGCAGGAACTAGGCCGCTCGCTGCTGGTGCGGGCCATCCCACGGCACGAAGTGCCGCGGCAACTCCCGCAGGTCCACAACGGCAATATCGGCAGGAGTCTGCGGTGTTCCGTTAAATAACACGGAGACCATATTTGCACGACGCGCCGATTCGAGAGTGCGTCGGTTCCAACCAAGGTAGGCGACCGACGTCGCAGGAACCTCTAAACGTTTCAAAAACTCGACAAACCGTTTCGGATCAGGACCACTTGCGCCCAAGAGTGCGGTGGTCGAGGCACAGCATATTTCCACTGGCAATCGCAACTGACGCAGCACTTCATCGAGTTCACTCTGACGCCAATGATTGTCGCCGAAGACCGCCAACCGAATTCCAACGTCTTGGATCTCCCTAAAGACCGAAACGATGTCGGGGTGGAGCCGGCATCGAGCAAAAGCCGATTCGTACCGACAGCGAATACCAATAACGAGCTCTTCGGCCCAGCCCGGTGAGGCACCTACGGTCAAGAGAAAGTCGTACCATGCGTCCCAGATCGGGATCATTCCCGCATTGGCGCATCGCAAAAGTTCACTGCGGTGCCATCGCGCCAAAACCTGCTCATAAGCCGATTCGGCAACCTGCAGCTGGGACGTCAGCCAACTTTCCCACGGTCGGACATCGACCAGGATGTTTTCAATGTCGGTCACGAGTGTGGCAATGGGATACGTGCGCCGACAGTTGCGATGGGATCCGTCCGTTTCCGGTAGGCAATCCTCACCCTTGCCATCGCCGCCACTACTGCGGATGACTTCCGTTTCCAAGATACCATCCATGGTATGCAAACCTTCTAACTGCGCGGACCTACCGGGCGGCCAAATTCTGTACCCTTAGGTGCGGTCGGTTCATGTCCTCGGCACCATTGAGTCGAGCCATCCGTTGGCGAATTTCTGGGTTTTGGTCGAGTAACCCGGTAACGCGCCGCCAGTCCATCCCCTCGGGCCCCAGTGCCTCGAAAAGCGTGAGAGCGTGGTCCCAGTCCTCTGAATTATCGATCGCCAAACGCAGGTCGCGACGGTCAGCCAATAACGGCAACGCCAAACGATTCACCTTAAATTCTTGGGCGTTGGCTGCAATGAGCTGGGCTCCCTGGGCACGGAGGGGAAGTTCTTTGGTGCGACTATCCACCTTGCGGAGAGCCCCACCGGAACACCATTCTGCGCCAATCCCCACGGGGTCGGCTCCCATCATCTCCGGTTCGATCCGACTTTCGACGTTGGTTTGAATGGCTTGAGGTGTGGTCGATTGCCGGGAGTAATACGAAGCATAGTCAGCACGCGATGCGGAAGCAGTCAATACAAGCTCATCAATGAGGGAGGGATCGACAAACGGTCGTTCGATTCCGACGAGGACGAGCGAATCGGCCCGCCCCATTTCCAAAGCAGCGAGCAAGTCATGGATGGCGTCACGCCCTTGCGCCGGGACGACTTGAACGTGCAGCGGAATACGCTCGATCAGAAGAGAATGGAGGTCAGGTGGTACCAACACCCCCACGGATTGCAATTGCTCCGCTTGCGAAACTCGACTCATTAGCCAGTCCAACAGCGTTTGTCGGCCAAATCGACGCGACGCCATGCATTGCCGAAGATGAAATGGATCTTTGGACTGGGTAATCGCCTGAAAATGAATCAGTCCCATTACAGTTTGCATATCGACCCTCCGTGCGTGCGCTCTTTCGCGCTCGTTCGATGCTAGCAGACACCTCTGCCGACATTTGCGGCGAAAATGGTTCTGCCATCTACTCGCCAGGTAGAGCAGGGCGCCCGGGGAAGTCGCAATATCAGACGGGAAGAATTGGCCCTATCGCCCAAACACCACGCGGTCTCCCCAGAATCCATGTAAGCGTTCACCATAACCATTGTTGACGGGTATTGTACCTTGTAGGGGTTTCGATCACAACCCCTTTCTTGGAGGCGCCAACATGGCACGCATGGTGAGAC
>JAQCHP010000241.1 GCA_027619595.1 Planctomycetota bacterium | reverse complement strand
CATCTTTCTGGCGCTCTGTGTCGCTTTTGCTATGATGACAACACACCGCCCACTCTGGGAACGCATTGTGATTGCGATAAGTGCTATTCCGATTGCGTTTATTGCCAACGTCGTACGTATTACGTTGACCGGTGTTTTGTATCAGGTCATGGGTGACAACAAGTTAGCCGACTACCTATTCCACGACGCGGCAGGCTTTCTCATGATCCCCATTGCCGGTGGATTGCTGTACCTTGAGTATCAGATTCTGACTCGAATTTTAGTCGACGCGGATCCGGGTGGAACCGCCAGGCACACCATTCTGGCCCCGCGAACCACTTCGTAGCGCCGCGTTTCGTTTTTTGGGAGCTCTCGAGCATGACTACCGACGGATTTCCATCGAAGACTGGCCTTGTCGAGCAGCACCGCTCGAAAATCGAGGATGGCTTATCCACCTCCGCCGCTGCTGAGATGCCCTGGATGGACGGACCGGACCGGGCCGATGCGGGCTTTAATGTTGCATCGTTGCTGCATTCTTTGCGGCGCTGCTGGCCACGGGCACTGGCCCTTGGGTTGCTGGCGAGCGGAATTGCGGGAGTCCTGCTGTGGATAATGTTGCCCGTTATGTACACTGCAGAAGCTCTGATCGAAGTAAAACGCGTCGGACAATCGACGGACGGAACGCAGCGTTTTGAGTCCGATCAGGCCTATGAACGGTTTCGGGAAACCCAAGCCAGCTATATCAAGAGTACCTGGATTATCAGCACGGCGATGCGGAATGATCCTTCGATCAGCCAGTTCTACATCCTGAGGAAGTCGCGCAATAAGGCGGCCTGGATTTCAGACAATATCAAAGTACGCCCGCTCGGAGACTCCGAACTTTTGGAGTTGCAATTGCGAGCCGAAAACGAAGAAGAAGTCACGAAACTGCTGAGCGAAGTCATTAAGGCATACGATCAAAAAGTTCTTCAAGAAGCCCGCAAGGAAAAGAGCTCGCAGTTGGAAAAACTGAACGTAGCCATCTCCGAACGCCGGAGGCAGGCCGATCAGTTGACCAAACAATATATCGGTATGGCGAATGAGCTCGAAGTCCCCACCAGTCCCAGTCGTCACGCGGCAACCCTTGAAATGCTGCGCCTGAATATGGCGGAAAAAGGGACTAAACTCAACGACCTGACGCGCAGTCGTTCAGAGATCGACCTCAACATCATGGAAGCACAAACACTAACGACTTCCGGAGCAGGCCGACTCAGTCAGAACCTTGTACTCGATGAAATTGAACGTTATCCCGAATACGCGGAAATGAAGAAACAGCGAACGGAGATGGAAAATGAGCGGGACCGACGCGCCAGGTCGTTTCCGAACTCACCCGACGTCGCACAATTGCAAAGTGAGATCGCTCGGATCGACCAAAAAATGAAGGCTCGACGCAAAGAGTTAGAGCCCCGAGTTCGTGAACGATTGTCGGAGGAACGGGGTGACAATCCTCAGGTATTACAGCAGCGTCTGGGAGTCTGGAAAGCCCAGCAGAAGAATTTATCGGAACAGATCCAAAAACTAGAAAAAGAAATTGGCGACCTGCAACAAAACGCCACGAAACTCAATGCCGCCCATGCCGACTTGATGCAACGCGATGATGAGATCCAGCAAGGCAAGAAAGTCTTGGAAGAACTCAGCCAGAAAAGGGCCTATCTGGACCTCGACATGAAGGAGGCACCCCGAATCACGTTAGTGCAGTCACCAGAAATTCGTGAGGAAAGTTCGATGCTTTTGAGGCTCTTCGAGATTCTGAGCGCTAGTGCTCTATTCTTTGGCCTCACTGCAGCCGGAGTTGTTCTCTGGGACTATCAGGCCAAACGCGTCAATTCGGCTGCCGACCTTTCGTCCACCCTGGACATCCGAATGCTCGGCTCGCTGCCATTGATCCATAATGACAGTTTGCTGTCATTCGGCACGCGAGATCCACGGAAACTTGAACTCGTACTAACGCAGTCGGCCGACAGCGTACGGGCCGCTGTAGTTTATAATCGGTTAGTAGGTCCCGTAAAAATCCTGATGATCACCAGTGCGGTCGATCAGGAGGGACGCACGACCCTCGCCGGACAGTTGGCAATTAGTATGGCGCGGTCAGGCCGCAAGACGCTGCTCATTGACGCGGATGTCATGAATCCGCAGCAACACGACGTGTTCCAAATCCCGGGCAACACCGGGCTATGTGATGTCATCAACGGCAGCAAGACGCCGTGGCGCGAAGTGGTTCGTGCCACAAATATTGAAAAACTGTGGCTCATGCCGGCTGGCACGTTTCGCGGCGACGTGCAATTTGTCGGCAACGATGCCGATTCGCTATTCAATGAACTTCGGTCACAATACGAAATGATCATCCTGGAAACAGGCCCGGTGCTGACGGGGGCGGAAGCTCTGTTGTTGGGTCAGTACGTTGACGCCGCGATCCTGTCGGTGCGACGAGATGAAAGCCGAATGCCACGCGTTGAAGCGGCCGGCGAACGACTACGTTCGGTCGGTGTCACTATTCTTGGAGCAGTGCTTCATAACGACGGAACGTCCGTGCGAAAAAATGCATCGTTGGCGACTTCATTTCCACAAATTGAGAATTCGCCTCGGTCGGCAGCAGGCAGCACGGGATCCCAACCAGGGATCTCTGCTACAACAAAGTTCGACGTGCCGCCACAATCCAATGAGCAGTCGCCACCAGAAAAACCGTATCGACTCGAAGATGATGACCATTTGCGTCTCACTTGATCAAGATGGCGTCTGACACCACAGTCGAAGGACTTAGTTTAAGCACATAGCTGGGGGGTTTCCATGAGCAAGAACTTGCAGTCGTTTTTTTTGCCGGTCGCATTGGTCCTTATTGCAGTGGCAGTCTCCACTGTGCTCGAGGGCCGCGCAACTGAACGCTGGCCTTTCGTCGTGGCGCGTACCCAAAAGCTATCGCAATTTTCCGATCGACTTGCTGACGTCCCTATGGAAGTGGGACAATGGCAAGGCGAAGATGAGGCCATGGACGAAAAGGAGTTTAAGGCGTCGAAATGCGATAAGGCGGTGTCACGAAAGTACCGCCATCTCGGTTCCGGAGACGTCGTTCACGTCTATCTCGTCAGCGCCGTCGGCCGTCACGCCACGATTCATACCCCCGACCAGTGTTACCGGGGAGCTGGTTTTCTCATGGAAGGGGACATGCTTCCGTTTACGATGAAGGCGCTTACCGACGTTGAAATGCTGACAGCCGGTTTCCGCAAGGAGGACGCCAAGGGGAGCCAAAGACTGCGAATTTTCTGGGGCTATTCGGACACCGGTACGTGGCGCGGCCCGCGGTATCCCAAACCGGAGTTCGGCTCACGTGCCGCTCTTTACAAAATCTACCTGATTCAGGACGCCGATTCACTCGAAAACGATTTAAACGACTCTTCCGTTGTCTCCTTCGCTGAGGAATTTATGCCAGCGATCAACCAAGTGCTGTTTACAGAGCGGCAGGGCTCGTCCGACGACCCTTCCCAGGGTGAAGGAAAGACACCGGAACCGAATGCGGAAACGGCAGCAGATTTGCCGACATAGGCCCCTCAACGGGAACGGTCTCAGGCCGCCAGGAACGTAAGAGGTTACTCTTTCCGTTTGTTGTTGCGCTGCAAACGAAGCTGTTCGAAAAATTGCGACAGGATCTCGCCGCAAGCGTCCGCCATGAGTCCTGACCTGATTTCGCATCGGTGATTCAGGCGTGCATCGCTGAGTAGACGAAAAATTGAATGCACCGCCCCGGCTTTAGGATCGGTCGCTCCATAAATGAGCTGCGGGATCCGCGCCTGTAGGATGGCTCCGGCGCACATGGCACACGGTTCGAGCGTAACGTACATGCGACAATCGTCGAGACGCCAGTTACCGAGACTGGCTGCCGCTTGCGTAATTGCCAGTATTTCAGCGTGCGCCGTTGGATCCTTAAGCAGTTCACGCTGGTTATGGCCGCGACCTACAACCCGGTCGCCATGGACCACAACTGCACCCACGGGGACCTCCCCAATTTCCATCGCCGCCACCGCTTCTCGGAGTGCGAGCTGCATCCAATGAATGTCCGGGCATGACAGCCAATCACTCGGCATACTTCCCACGATTCTCCTATTCCCGCGTCGTTGAGCCGTCCGGCGGCTTTACAACATGGAACAATATGACGCAGCGGAATTTCTTGAACGCCTCAAATCGGTTAACCAACCGCACGTACAGGAACCCGACAAAATACATGGGGCCGAAAATACGAAGATATTCCGGCCTCCCCTCAAGAATGGACAAGGAAACCAGCCTAAACCCGTGACGCTGGATCGCTTCGCTAATTGCCTTTTCGTCGTTGCATATGTAAGTGGTGGGAAAGATGTCACGCGATTGAGTCCCGCGCAATCGATTGTAAAACTTGTGAAACCATTCTGGCGTGATTCCGGCGATTCTCGCCACGTAGTGGCGACGATTGGGAGTCTTCGCCCAAAACCACCCGCCCGGCTTCAGGACGCGATGGACTTCCTGCATGAAAGAATCAATGTCTGTCACGTGTTCAATGACACTGTTGCAGAACACACCATCAAAATAGTTGTTGTCGAAAGGAATTGCCAGGGTCGTTGGGTCCATCAGGCGAGCATCGTCGAGGTAAGGATTGTCTAATGACTGCCGCATCAACATCGGTCCCCGCCACGTGGCGCGCGATT